>NZ_BAABEV010000002.1:0-375954 GCF_039540335.1 Actinomadura verrucosospora
GGGCGGGTACGGGTACACGCGGGAGTTCCCGGTGGAGCGGATGATGCGCGACGCCAAGATCACTCAGATCTACGAGGGCACCAACCAGATCCAGCGGATGGTCATGGCCCGCCAGATCCTCCGGTAGCCGGGGAGCTGGGGTCGGCGGCCGGAAGCCGCACCTCGAACAGCGCGCCGCCGCCGGGGGCCTCGCGGACGGCGAGGTCCCCGCCGTGCGCCAGCACCAGGTCGCGGGCGATGGCGAGCCCGAGGCCCGCGCCGCCCTCGTCGCGGCTGCGCGCGTCGTCCAGCCGCACGAACCGCTCGAAGATCCGCTCGCGGTCGGCGGGCGGCACTCCCGGGCCGTCGTCGGCGACCCGCACCACCGCCGTTCCCGCCTCCTCGCCCACCGACAGGCGGACCTCCGAGCGCGCGTGGCGCTGGGCGTTGTCGAGCAGGTTGCCGACCACCCGCGACAGCCGCCCCGGCACGCCCATGACGCGCGGATCGGCCTCGATGGACGCCCGCACGGCGATCCGGTCGCCGGGCGCGCGGCGCTCCAGCTCGTCCAGGACGAGCCCGCCGAGCGCGACGGGCCGGGCCGGCGGACGGTCCCCGGCGTCGATGCGGGCGAGGAGCAGCAGATCCGCGGCGAGCCGCTGGAGCCGCAGGACGTCCTCGACCAGCCCGCCGACGTCCAGGAGCTCCGGATGCGCGGCGGCGACCTCCAGCTGGGTGCGCAGCGAGGCGATGGGGCTGCGCAGCTCGTGCGAGGCGTCCGCGACGAACCCGCGCTGCCGTGCCACCGACTCCTCCAACGCGGCGAGCGTCGCGTTCGTGGTGGCGGCCAGTCCGGCGATCTCGTCCCGCGCGTCCGGCACCGGCACCCGCCGGGCCAGGTCGCCGGAGGAGGTGATCTCGGCCAGCTCCGCCCGGACGGCCTCCACCGGGCGCAGCGCCCTCCGCGTGACCAGCCACGTCACCCCCGCGACGACGGCGAGCAGCGGAGGCAGCCCCGCGAGCATCGCCCGGACGGCGGTGCCCACCGCGTCCCGGGCGGCGGCCAGGTCGGCGCCCGCGTAGACGGTCACGGTCTCGTCCTGCGGCGTGGTCACCTCGACGGCCGCGAACCGGTAGTCGGCGGTGTGGTCGTCGACGGTGGCGCGGCCCGTGGAGAAGGCCGGGTCGTCGCCCGACACCTCACCGCGCGCCGGATCGTCGTCACCGCCGCCGTCATCGTCGCCGCCCCGCGGGGGCTGCCCAGGCCGCACGTCCGGGGAGCCGGTCCCGTGGATCCGCCGCAGGTCCTCGCTGGCCGCCCGCACCCGGCCACTCTCGTCCACGACCTGCACGGGATGGTCCTCCCCGTCCGGCAGGTCGAGCACCGCGAACGGGGTGCCGGCGGCGAGCTGCGAGGCCACCTCGCGGGCCGCCACCTCGGCCTTCAGATCGGCCTGGCCGCCGAGGTTCGAGCGCAGCAGCAGCACCACCGCGAGCCCGGCGGCGACGAGCGCGACGGCCACCACGGCGGTCGCGCCCAGAGTGGTCCTGGCGCGGACGGACGCCGGGCGGCGGGGCATCTCAGGCGCCCCCGTCCCGGGCGAGCCGGTACCCGGCGCCGCGCACCGTCGTGATCGACCGGCGTCCGAACGGGACGTCGAGCTTGCGCCGCAGCGCGCTCACGTACACCTCGACGATGTTGGGGTCCCCGTCGTAGGCGATGTCCCAGACCGCCTCCATGATCTGCGCCTTCGACACGACGCGGCCCGCGTTCGCCGCCAGGTGCTCCAGCACCGCGAACTCCTTGGCGGTCAGCTCCACCTCGGTCTCGCCCCGGTGCACGCGCCGCGCCGCCGGGTCGACGGTGAGGTCGCCGAGCACGATGGCGGGCGCCGCGCCCCGCGTCCGGCGGCGCAGCAGCGCGCGGACGCGGGCCACCAGCACCACGTAGGAGAACGGCTTGGTGAGGTAGTCGTCCGCGCCGGTGTCCAGGCCCTCCGCCTCGTCGTACTCGCCGTCCTTGGCGGTCAGCATCAGGATCGGCGTCTCGTCGCCCGCCGCGCGCAGGGCCGCGCACACCCGGTAGCCGTTCATCCCGGGCAGCATGATGTCGAGGATGATCAGGTCGTAGCCGCCGCCGAGCGCCCGGTGCAGCCCCTCGGCGCCGTCGTGGACGGCCTCGACCACGAACCCCTCGGCCGTCAGGCCCCGCGCGAGCGAGGCGGCCAGGCGTCTCTCGTCCTCGACGATCAGCAGGCGCATCCCCACAGCCTGCCAAACCGCACCTGAAGGCGGCTTCAGGTTGCTTCAGCGGCGCTACAGGAACGCCCGGCATCGTCCAGGGCGGAAGGTGCGGCCGGACAGGCCGGCACGGCACCCGGAGATGGGAGTTGCGATGAGGTTCGACGCACGGCGCATGGTCGCGGGCCGCGGCCTGCTGGTCGCGGTGGTCGCCGCGGGCGCCCTCGCGGCGGGAGGAGCCACGGCCGCGATCGCCGCCGCGGACGGCGGCGAGGGCGACTCGCCGTCCGGGGAGAAGCCGGCCCGGACCGCCGTCTCGCTGGCGCAGGCCGCGGACGCGGCGCTGAAGACGGTCCCCGGGAAGGTGCGGGAGATCGAGCTGGAGAGCGAGGACGGCGCCACCGTCTGGGAGGTCGAGGTGCTCACCAGTGACGGCACCGCGCGCAAGGTCGTCGTCGACTCCGGCAGCGGCAAGGTCGCGGCCGACCGCCCCGAGAAGGGGGACGACGACAAGGGCGAGGCCACCGCGCTGAGCGGCGCGAGGACCTCCGTGGCCGGCGCGGCCGCCGCCGCGCTCAAGGCGGTTCCCGGCCACGCGACGTCCGCCGGCTTCGACCGCGACGGCGGCAGGGCGGTCTGGGAGGTCGACGTGACCGGGTCTGACGGGAGCGAGCACGAGGTCACCGTGGACGACGCGACCGGCAAGGCGGCCGCCCAGAAGGGGGACGACGATGACTGACCCCGTCCCGTAAAGGGAAGGGATCGGCCGAGGGGGTGGGCGCATGAGCGACCGGAAACCCGTGCCAGGCATCGACACGAGCGTCCCGCATGTGGCGCGCATCTGGAACTACTGGCTTGGCGGCAAGGACAACTATCCGGTGGACCGCGAGGTCGGGGACCAGATCCTCGGGATGCTGCCGGACGTCGCGAGGCTGGCACGGGCCTCCCGGCTCTTCCTGAACCGGGTGGTGTGGCACCTGGCCGCCGAGGCCGGGATCCGCCAGTTCATCGACATCGGCACCGGGCTGCCCACGGTGGACAACACCCACGAGGTCGCCCAGCGCGCCGCCCCCGAGTCGAGGATCGTGTACGTCGACAACGACCCCCTGGTCCTGGAGCACGCGAAGGGCCTGCTCACCAGCACGCCCGAAGGGAGCACCGCCTACATCCACGCGGACGTGCGCGACCCGGACGCGATCCTGGAGGGCGCCGCCGAGACGCTCGACTTCAGCCGTCCGATCGCGTTCACGCTGATGGGCATCCTGGAGTTCGTGACGGACGACGACCAGGCGTACGGGATCGTGCGGCGGCTCATGGACGCGGTCCCCTCCGGCAGCTACTTCGCCATGTACGACGGGACGAACGTCGTGCACGGCGCGGCGTCCGACCGCATCGTGGACGTCTGGAACGCCTCGGGCAACGCGTCCCTCGTCCTGCGGACGCCCGAGGGGATCGGGCGCTTCTTCGACGGCCTGGAACTCCTGGAGCCGGGCATCGTCCCGGTGACGCACTGGCGGCCGGACGCGGCGGCCGAGCAGGAGGCCGTGGACGCCTACGGCGCCGTGGGCCGCAAGCCCTGAACGCCCCCCAGGCCCGCTGGAACAGGACGCTATGACCGGAAACGAGTTCGTCTACACCATCTACATCAGGAGCACGCCGGAGCGGCTCTGGGAGGCTCTCACCGACCCGGCCTTCACCCGCCGCTACTGGGGCGTCGCCTTCGAGACCGACTGGCGGCCGGGGTCCGCCGTCATCTGGCACGAGGAGGGCGCGACGACGTCCGACCCCGAGCAGGTCGTCCTCGAAGCCGAGCCGGGACGGCGCCTCTCCTACACCTGGCACACCTTCACGCCGGAGTGGGCGCGGTCCGCCGGCGTGGACGAGGGGACTCGGGCCCGGCTGCTGCGGGAACCGCGCTCGAAGGTGACCTGCGAGCTCGAACCCGTCGGGGAGACGGTGCGGCTGACCGTCGTCCACGAGGGCGGCGAGGTGCTGCTGAGCATGTCGCGGCAGGGCTGGCCGCACGTCCTGTCCGGCCTCAAGACCCTCATGGAGACGGGCGCTCCCCTCCCCACGGCGTAGCCGGTCGCGCGCGTCCGCCGGACACGGCGGCCGGGCACCCGGCCACCTGCGCTTCGGAACGCTCCACGCCCGCTCGCCCGGTCACATGCGCATGCTGCTGCCGCCGGACTCCTCTTCGCCGTCGGTGGTGTGCTCCAGCTCCAGGTACTCGTCGTCGGGCCAGAGCTCGTCGGCCACGAAGGCGAGGTACTCCTCGTCGCCCGGGTCCAGCTCGGCGGTCATGGACTCCGGGTGGCCCGGGGGCTCGGCGGCGGGGGGCGGGACGGCGGGCGACGCCTCGGAGGCGTGGTGCCGCGGCTCAGGAGAGGGCGGCGCCGGTTCCGGGGCGCGTCGCGGCGGCATGGGGTGGAGGAGGTTCGGCAGGAAGAGGCCGAACAGGGCGACCAGGGACGCGAGGACCAGGACTGTGACCACACCCACACCGTCCTTTCGCGGTCGAGTTCCGCATGAATGTTGCGTAAGTAGCAAAACAGTTGAACGCTACCGGGATCGCCCGCCGGATGGGAGCCCGACATGCGGATCGCTGGAGACGGACGGGGCGTGACGTCTCATGCGGACGCGCGCGCACGGGCGTGGTCCGTCCGGGGTCGCCTCGCCCCTGTCCGATCTCGCCTCCAAGGCTGAGCGCGTTTCTCACGCGGGGGCGCCACGACACGCGGGCTTTCGTCGCACGCTGCCAGGGTTTGGCACGCGGGTTGGAGTCCGGTGGTGGTCGCCTCATGAAGGCACGGAAAGGTGGTCTCGGCGTGGGCCGGAGCTGGGAGAACGGCGCCGGGTCGCGGCGGCTGCCGGAGCGGCGCGGCTTCGCGGGGCGCGGGGAGCTCCACGGCGGGGCGTGGAGAGCGCGGCGGCCACAGCGCGGCGGTCACGCCGCGGCGGCGGTGGCCCGGGGGAGTGGAGGATTTCAGCGCGCGGGCCGCGGGCCGGCGCGTTCGGGAACGAGCGCCGGTTCATGAACTCATGCGGGAGTCTGCGGCGGATGGCCGTCTCTGAGGGCGTGTGCCGTCAGGGGCGCCGATACGGCGCGCGGTGTCCCGGGCGGCAGCGGCTCGCCCGGCGTCGGCGACGACCGGCACGCGATGGACGATCGTGCCGGGACGGGGCGCCGGCTCTAGGCGGCGGTGGTGGGGCGGTGCGGGGCGATGACGCGGCCGTCGGGAAGGAGCTCGCCGGTGTCGTCGAAGACGACGACGCCGTTGCACAGGAGGCTCCACCCCTGCTCGGGGTGGGCGGCGATGATGCGGGCGGCCTCGCGGTCGAGGTCGTCCGGCAGCGGACAGGACGGCTGGTGCTGGCAGATGGTGTCGTTCTGGGCGGTCACAGGGTTCCTCCACGGGTGTCCCACGTGATTAAGGACATATTGCAGCCTGCCGCGCCACGTCCGAAATATGCAAGTGGCTGGCGAATTTTTTACCCTCGACCGCGTGTGAACCCGCCGAAGCTCGGGCAATCACGGGCGATTCACCGCAAGATGCCACCGTCCGGTTCGCCGCCGTGGTCCACGTCCAGCCCGACGACGGCGGTGCAGCCCGTGCAGATCCACTCGGCGACGACCGCTTCGGAGTTGGTGCCGTGCGTCCGGTAGGGGCGCTCGACCGTGCGGCGCCGCATCCCGTGGCCGCAGGAGGAGTGCAGGAGCCTGCCGCAGGCGGGGCACGGCCAGACGTCCTCGCGGCGCAGATCGCACCGGGGGCACAGCGGCGACTCGTAGTGGCCCGCCGGCTCGCCGAACTCCAGCTCGATCCGCCACTCGTGCTCCAGGTCGAGGTACTCGTCAGCCGGCCAGTGGTGGTCGGCCAGCCACGCGAGGTACTCCTCGTCCCCCGGGTCGAGGACGGCCGTCAGCGACTCGGGGTGCCCGTCGTCCGAGCGGTCGGGTCGCCTGCCGTGCCGCGCGGTGGCCAGGAGCGTCAGCAGGCCCACGAGCGCGGCCGCGGCCAGGCCTGTCGCCAGGGGCATCGCGGCGTCCTCACATGATCTTGTGGCGGGAAAGTCCGATCATGAATGCACTTCACAAAACGCTGCGAACGCTACAAGAAAGGCTCTAAACGGAAAAGTCGATCAAAAAGATCTTTTACCTGGATCATGACCGGACTCGGGTCCGAAACCGGGGGGCGAGGCCGTCCGTAACCGCGCGGCCTGCGGGAATCGGGCCTCCGAGGCTCCTCCCTCGCCCGTCGCCGGCGGAACCGGTTTCACTCTCCGCTGAATCCGCCGATCAGTCCTTCCGCCCGAGCACGGCGACGATCTGGGTGTGCAGCGGGTGCTCCAGCGGCCCGGCGGGCCCGGCGGGCCGCCACTCGGTCACGTGGGCCACCCCCGGCTCCAGGATCGTGAGGCCCTCCATGAACCGCTCGACCTCGGAGGAGTGCCGGAAGTAGGACCCGCCGAGCCCCGACTGCAGGATGCGCTTGGCCTCCTCCACGCGCGGGTCGTCGCCCGAGTCGTGCAGGTGGGTGAGCACGACGTGGCTGCCGGGCGCCAGGAACGGGAGCAGCGCCCGGACGACCCCGGCCGGGTCCCGCTCGTCCGGCACGTGGTGGATGATCGCGGCCAGCACGATGCCCACCGGGCGCGAGAGGTCGAGCAGCCCGGTCAGCGCGGGGTCGGTGAAGATCTTCTCGGGCTCGTACAGGTCGCCCTGGATGAACGTCGCGACGCCGGTCTCGGTCAGCAGCGCCCGGCCGTGCGCCAGCACGATCGGGTCGTTGTCGACGTACACCACCCGCGCGTCCGGGTTGGCCGCCCGGGCGAACTGGTGCACGTTGGACGACGTGGGCAGCCCGGATCCGATGTCGACGAACTGGTCGATCCCGAGGTCGCGGGCCATGTAGGTCACCGCCCGCTCGATGGCGACCCGGTTGCCCTGGGCCACGACGGGGGCCTCCGGCACGAGCTGCATCACCATGTCGGCCACCTCGCGGTCGGCGGCGAAGTTGTCCTTGCCTCCGAGGAAGTAGTCGTACACGCGCGCGAAGGTGGGCGTGGAGGGGTCGATGCCCGGAGGTGCGTTCTCGGGGAGGTCGTCGGCCACGCGCGCGGCTCCTTCTGTTGTGCGCCCAGATCCCCTGAACGGGCGACGGCGGTGATCCAACACTAGGGCCGATTCCCGCGCCCGTCCGGGGTTTCGGCGCGGTCGGGGTGCGGTTTTCCGCAGGGTGGGGGTGCGGCGCGCGGCCGGGTGGATCGGCGGTGCGCTCCATGGTGGCGGGGCCGCCCGGTTCCTAGCGTCGTCAGCATGATCGAGACGATGTACGCGGCGGCCGGGAGCGAGCCCGCGGGAGGCGTCGCGGGGTGGGCGACGGACCTGATGGACAAGCTGGGCGCGCCCGGGGCGGGACTGGCGATCGCGCTGGAGAACCTGTTCCCGCCGCTGCCGAGCGAGGTGATCCTGCCCCTGGCGGGGTTCGCCTCCGCGCAGGGCCGGATGAGCCTGGTGGCGGCGCTCGCGTGGACGACGGCCGGCAGTGTGGCCGGGGCGCTGGCCCTGTACGGGATCGGGGCGCTGATCGGGCGGGACCGGATCCGCGCGATGGTGGCGCGGCTGCCGCTGGTCAAGCTCGACGACCTGGACCGGACGGAGGCGTGGTTCGCCCGGCACGGCGCCAAGGCCGTGTTCTTCGGCCGGATGATCCCGATCTTCCGCAGCCTGATCTCCGTCCCGGCCGGGGTCGAGCGGATGAGGATGGCGACGTTCGTGCTGTACACCGCGCTCGGCAGCCTGCTGTGGAACACGGTGTTCGTGCTGGCCGGGTACGGGCTCGGGGACAACTGGCGGACCGTGGAGGAGTACGTCGGCGTCTACTCCAAGGCCGTGGTCGCGCTGGTCGGGCTGGCGGCGGTGGCGTTCGTCGCCGTACGTATCGTGAAGTCCCGCCGGTCCGCGCGGCCCGGGCCGGGGGTCCATCGAGCGGAGGCGAGCGGGGGCCATCGAGCGGAGGCGAGCGGGAATCGGCGAGCGGAGGCGAGCGGGGGCCATCGAGCGGAGGCGAGAGAGCTCACACGTGATCGCAACTTTTGAGGTGCCGCGCGGGGGGCCGCGCGCGGCGGCGCGGGCCGCGGCGGGCCTGCTGCTCGGCGCGGTCACGGCCGCGGCGGAGCTGGTGCTGCTGGCGGTGGCGGCGATCCTGATGGCGTACTCGATGGCGTTCTCGCGCGGGCGCCGTAAGGTGCCCGCGGCCGTCGCGGACGGCGCCGAGCTCCTGGCCGAGCTGGAGCTCTGGAGGCTCCGGGCGTTCCTCGGCGAGGACCGGGCGGTCCGGTACGGCCCGCTGAAGGCGCTCGCGTACCTGGTGCTGCGGGTGCCGGTGGGGTTGCTCGGCGGCGTGATCCTGCTGCTGCTCGCCTACGGGGCGGCGGCCGCGGTCCGGCTGGCGGTGGGCTGGTGGATCACGGGCGACCATCTGGACGGCATCCCGCCGACCTGGTGGATCGTCCTCTACACGGCCGTCGCGGGCGTGGTGCTGCTCTTCCTCGCCGTCCAGGGCCTGGTCGGGGTCGCGGCGATGGAGCGGAGCGTGGCCAGGCGCTGCCTCGGGCCGAGCCCGCTGGAGGAGTACGAGCGCCGCATCGCGCAGCTGTCGGTGACGCGGGCCCAGGTGGTGGACGCGGTGGACGACGAGCGCCGCCGCATCGAGCGCGACCTGCACGACGGCGTCCAGCAGCGGCTCGTGGCGCTCGGCATGCTGATCGGGCGGGCCCGCCGCGCCGGCGACGGGGAGCGGGCGGCCGAGCTGCTGAGGCAGGCCCACGAGGAGTCGCAGCGGGCGCTGGCGGACCTGCGGGAGGTCACCTGGCGGGTCTACCCGGCCGCGCTGGACGGCGAGGGCCTGCGGGCGGCGCTGGAGACCGTGGCCGAGCGGTCCGCGCTGCCGGTGGCGATCGAGTACGACGTCCCCGGCAGGCCCCCGCACGCGGTCGAGACGGCGGCCTACTTCGTCGTCTGCGAGGCCGTCACGAACGCCGCGAAGCACTCCGGCGCCGCGTCCGTGCGGGTGGCCGTGGCGGGATCGGCGACAATGATCGGCGTGCGCATCGAGGACGACGGGGACGGGGGAGCCGACCCGGGCGGCGGCGGGCTCGCCGGGCTGGCCCGCCGGGTCGCCGCGCTTGACGGGACGTTCTCCGTGGACAGCCCGCGCGGCGGCCCGACCGTGATCACCGCGGAGCTGCCGTGCGGGTGATGCTGGCGGAGGACTCCACGCTGCTGCGCGAGGGCCTGGTGCGGCTGCTCGCCGAGGAGGGCCACCGGGTGGAGGCTGCGGTCGGGGACGGCGACGCGCTGATCGCGGCGGTGGCCGCCGGCCCGCCCGACGTCGTGGTGGTCGACGTCCGGATGCCGCCCAGCCACACCGACGAGGGGCTGCGCGCCGCCCTGGAGATCCGGCGGCGCTGGCCGGGCATCGGGGTGCTCGTGCTGTCGCAGTACGTGGAGAAGCGCTACGCCGCCGAGCTGATCACGGCGGACACCGCGGGCGTCGGCTACCTGCTGAAGGACCGGGTCGCGCAGGTCGACGAGTTCCTCGACGCCCTGGAGCGCGTCGGGGCGGGCGGTGCGGCGTTCGACCCGGAGGTGGTGCGCCGGCTGCTGGCCGCGCACGGCGCGCAGGGCGACCCGCTGGCGCGCCTGACCCCGCGCGAGCGGGACGTCCTCGACACGATGGCGCAGGGGCACACCAACGCCTCGATCGCCGCGCACCTCCACATCTCGCAGAGCGCCGTCGAGAAGCACGTCAACGCCATCTTCGACAAGCTCGACCTGTCGCACGCGACGGGGTACAGCCGCCGGGTCCTGGCCGTCCTGCGGTACCTGGGCTCCTGACGGCGCCTACCCGATCCCCTCGGCGATCCGCAGCGCCATCGCCATGATGGTGAGCTGCGGGTTCACCTCGGGGCAGGTCGGCAGGACCGACGCGTCGGCCACGTGCACGCCCCGCACGCCGCGCAGCCGCCCGGCCGGGTCGACCGGCGCCCGCGCGGCGTCGGCGCCGAGCCTCGCGGTCCCGGTCGGGTGGAACCCGGCCAGGTGCAGGTCGCCGGCGGAGGCCATGGCCGCGGCGCGCGTGAGTTCTGCCTCGTCGCGGGCGACCGGGTGGCGGGGCAGGCCGGTGAGGACCTCCTCGGCGCCGGCCGCGAACAGGATCCGGCCCATCGCGACGAGCGCCCGCCGCAGCCGGGCCGCGTCCTCCCGGGCGAGGTCGTAGCGGACGAGCGCGCGGTGCCGGGCGCCGTGCACGCGGCCCGAGGGGGCGTCGGCGATCATCGCGCCGAGCACGGCGAGGCGGTCGGCGTCCCGCAGCGCGCGGCGCAGCGCCCGTCCCGCGCCCGGCAGCGGGAACGAGCTCATGCCGGGCGGGCTCGCGGTCGCCTCGATGAGGATCCCGTCGCCGTGCAGTTCCTCGACGCCGACGCTCTGCATCACCCCCGACCAGGACACGACGGGCTCGGCGAACCGCCCGGCGATGTTCGTCGCGGGATGGACGGCCATGCCGCGTCCCAGCTCGGGATGCGCGCCGATGCCCGACCGCCTCAGCAGGAGCGGCGTCTCCAGGGCGCCGGCCGCGACGACGACGCGGGGCGTGAGGATCTCGAAGGCCGTGCCGTCCGGGCGGCGCGCGCGCACGCCGGTGGCCGTGCCGCGCTCGACGAGGACGCGTTCGACGCGGGCCCGGGAGACGATCCGCGCCCCCGCCTCGCAGGCCTGGGGGAGCGCGTTCAGATGGACGCCGTGCTTGGCGTTGTGCGGGCAGCCGGCGGCGCACTGCCCGCTGCCCACGCAGCCGGGCGCGTTGCGGCGCAGCGGCCCGGCGCGCCAGCCGAGGCGCTCGGCGCCCTCCAGCGCGAGCAGCCCGTTCCGGCCGAGGGGCCCGAGCGGCTGCCGCGCGACCCGCAGCGTGGCCTCGACCTCGTCGAGGTGGTCGCCGAAGTCCCCGACCTGGACGCCGAGCGCCGCCCACCGCCGCAGGACGCGGTCCGGCGTCCGGTAGCAGGTCCCGCTGTTGACGACGGTCGTCCCGCCGACCGCGCGGCCCTGGGGCAGCAGCACCGGGGGACGGCCGAGCGCGACGGTGGAGCCGCCGTCCCTGTACAGGTCGAGGAACCGGTCGAGCGGCGGCCGGTCGCGGAACCCGGCGACGGTGAACCGCCGGCCCTCCTCCAGGACGACGACCGACATGCCGCGCCGGGCGAGGGTCCGCGCCGCCATCGCGCCGCCCGCGCCCGAGCCGATCACGACGGCGTCGGCGGTCGCGCACGCGGGCCAGCCGTCCGAGGGCGTGCAGTCCAGCGGCGCGTCGGGGCGCGGGTCGCCGGAGGTCCGGGGGAGCGGCAGCAGCTCGGTGCCGGCGGCGAGCAGCAGCGGGATCTTCAGCGCCTCCACGAGCCGCGCCGCCGGTTCGCGGGACGTCAGCAGGGCGCAGAACGCGTCGCGGCGATCGGGGTCCAGAGCGTCCAGCGGGTGACCGGTGGCGAGCCGGGACAGCGCGTCCAGGGCGCCCGCGCCCGCGCGCAGGCCGAGCCGCGCGGGCGCCGGGAGCGCCCGGCCGATGGCCTCCGCGCGGGCGGACACCCGCGCCAGGTCGCCGGCGTCCTCGATGCCGAGCAGCGCGGC
Source organism: Actinomadura verrucosospora (assembly GCF_039540335.1). Classification (NCBI taxonomy): domain Bacteria; kingdom Bacillati; phylum Actinomycetota; class Actinomycetes; order Streptosporangiales; family Thermomonosporaceae; genus Actinomadura; species Actinomadura verrucosospora. The sequence goes on from NZ_BAABEV010000002.1 coordinate 11,912, forward strand.
GACCGTGCCGGTCATCGCGCTCACCGCAGCCCCACCTCCGCGTGGCCGGTGCCGTCCAGCCGCCATTCGCGCTCGGTCTCCCAGCCGCGTCCCGCCCGCCGGGCCAGCGCGATCCGGACGTCGGCGCGCTCGGAGTTGTGGCAGACGGCCGGGGCGCCGTCCGGGTCGGCGTAGTCGACCGCGACGGTCTCCCCGGGCGGCAGCGCCACGCGCACGTGGAGGCGCCGGTCGCCGATGCGGCCGTGGACCGTCCAGACCGGCAGGCCGATGCGGGCGCGCAGCCGCAGCGCCGCGAGCAGCGGGTCGCCGGCGGCCAGGTCGGCGCCGTCCACCCGGAGCCGGACGAACGGCAGCGGGGGGAGCCGGTCCAGCCCCGGGCGCGTCGACACCGCCGCCACGATCTCGCACACGTCGCCGCCGCCGAGGTCGGCGTGCAGCCACGCCCAGCGCCGCGCGTTCCCGTGCCCGTAGATGCGGGCGGACGCGCCGGGCGCGGCGGCCAGGTCGAGGACGCGGTCGCCGAACCGCACCACGCCGTCGTACGCGGCGGCAGGCTTCGGGACGATCTGCGCGGCGGGCAGGAGCTCCGACTCCCACGCCCAGCGCGGGAACGTGTAGAGCGGCGCTCCGCCTCCCGACTCGCGCAGGTCCCAGGCGACGGCCCCGGCCGTGCCGGTGAGCCGCCCGCCGGTCTGCTCGACGGGCCCGGCGGCGAACACGGCGTCCTCCGGGGCGCTCCACTGCTCCGGGCCGAACCGCCCGAGCACCGGCGCCTCGCCGGGCGGGAAGACGGCGGCCCAGCCGTGCGCCCGGGCGGCGCCCGCGTCCGCCGCGCCCCTGTCCGGCGCGACCAGCTCATGGTGGATCCAGACGCCGGTCCCGGTCGCCGGGTCGGTCAGCGTCGTGTACCAGACCTCCAGCCGCCCCGCCTGCCCGCGCCAGCGCGACCGCAGGGGATCGGGGCCGGGGAAGCGGAAGCCGCCGAGGAAGCGGGCGAGGTCCCGGCGCAGGTGGAAGCGCAGCCGCGCCTCACCCACCACGGTCCCGTCCTCGCCGGTCACCGTGAGCGGCAGGAACGTCATCGACCGGACGGGGTGCCGCGCGCTGACGGTCTTCCAGCCGTCCAGGCGCAGCCGGCGTCCGTCGACGGCGGTGAAGCCCAGCGTGTAGCGGATCCGGCGCGCCGCTACGGGCGCCACCCGCAGCCGCCCGGACGCCGCCGGGTCGTCCGCCCAGCCCGGCACGTGGACGCGTCCGGTCAGCGCCCCCTCCGCGTCGCCCCAGGGGCGCAGGACGCCCGGCAGGTCGGCGGTCAGCTCCAGCCGCATCGGGCGGTCGCGGTCCTCCCCGGCGAGCCGCAGCGACCCCTCCATGACCTCGGCGAAGACCGTGCGCCGCGCGCTCATCGCAGGCCCCGCATGACCGACTCGGTCTCGGTGAAGTACGCGCCCGCCGCCTCGCGCGCCCGCGCGGCGTCGCCGTCGCACAGGGCGTCGACCAGGGGGGCGAGCCGGTCCGCGGCCGCCGCCGGGTCGGCGAAGGCGTGCGTGAAGCCCTCCCGGACGGCGAGGTAGGCGTTCAGCAGGGCGTTGACCATGAACCCGTAGACCCGGTTGCCGGTGGCCGCCGCGATGACCCGGTGGACCTCGCACTCGGCCAGCTGGGCCTCGTCGGCTCCGGCGGCGTCCCCGACCCGCGCGGCCAGCTCCCGGAGCCGGGCCCGCTGCTCGGCGGTCGCGTGGATCGCCGCCTTGGCCGCGACCTGCGCGCCGACCTCGCGCCGCACCTCGAAGATCTCCGCCATCCAGGCCGTGCCGACGGTGCTGACCAGCATCGGCAGCAGTTCGGGCCCGCCCAGCCGCTCGTAGTCGCGGACACGCGTCCCCACGCCGTGCCGCGTCTCCAGCAGGCCGGCCTGCGCGAGCCGGACGATCGCGTGCTTGAGCGACGTCCGGGTGACCGCGTAGCCGGCGGCGAGGTCGCGCTCCGGCGGCAGGTAGGAGCCGGGCGGGTAGCGGCCGCCGAGCACGTCGTCGCGCAGCCGGTCGACGAGCGCGTCGACGACCGTGTCGCGGGGGATCGGGGAGGACGGCACCGATGACCTCCAGAGGATGAGTGGATGAGCCACTGGACCACGCTCGGAGCTCCGCCGTCAAGACCGTGGCAGGGTGGGGGCATCACGAGAGGGGATGAGACATGGTCGGCACGCTCGACTGGGGACCCGCGAACGAACGGCCCGGACTGCTGGCGGCCCCGGTGGCCGCGGCGATCGGCGGCCTTCCCGGCGCGGAGGCCGCCGGGATCGACCCGGACCTCGCCGACACGGCGGCGTTCTGCGAGCGCTACGGCGTCCCCCTCGACGTCAGCGCCAACTGCGTGGTCGTCGCCGCCAAGCGCGGGGGCGAGGTCGCTCACGCCGCCTGCATGGTCCTCGCGACCGGCCGCGCCGACGTCAACGGCGTGGTCCGCAAGCACCTGGGCGCCCGGAAGGTCTCCTTCGCGCCGATGGCCGACGCGACGTCCCTGACCGGGATGGAGTACGGCGGCATCACCCCGGTCGGCCTCCCCGCGGGCTGGCCGATCCTCGTGGACGAGGCCGTCGCCGCCGCCCCGCTCGTCGTCATCGGCAGCGGCCTGCGCAAATCGAAGATCCTCGTACCGGGCAAGGCCCTCGCCGGGCTCCCCGGAGCGGAGGTCATCGCTCTGGCGCAGTAGGGGGGCGGGCCGGGAAGCCGCTACCGTGCCGGGATGCCCTCGCCGATCCTGCGCCGCGCGCTCACCGAACCCGGGCTCCGTCTGCTGCCGGAGCGGGCCGCCCGCCTCCTGAAGGACCTCGACGCCCCGCCCCGGCTGGCCGCCCACCTGCGGGCCGTCCACGACGTGGCCGCCGACCTGGTCGACTGGGCGCGCGAGCGCCGTCCCGGACTCGCCGTGGACGCGGAGGCCGTCCTGTTCGGCGCCGCCACCCACGACATCGGCAAGGCGCTGCACCCGGCCGAGCTGTCCGGCCCCGGCGCCGAGCACGAGCGCGCCGGGCACGCGCTGCTCCGGGAGCGGGGCGTCGAGGAGCGGCTGGCGCGCTTCGCCCGCACCCACTCGTCTTGGAAGGACCCCAGCGCCGGCGTCGACGACCTGCTCGTCAGCCTCGCCGACGCGATCTGGAAGGGGCAGCGCATCACCGGCCTCGAACAGCGACTCGTGGAGGTGCTCGCCGCCGCGTCCGGCCAGGCGGAATGGGAGGCCTTCATGGACCTCGACGAGATCTGCGAGCGGATCGCCGCGGGGGCCGACCGGCGGCTGGCCTTCCAGTCCGCCTACCCCGTGGGCGGCGGGACCGCGTCGACGGCGTAGCGGACGCCGCCGACCGCCTCGGCGCGGTCGAGCAGAAGCCGGTTGGCGGCGAGCATCTCCGCGACGGACGCGCACCCCGGTGAGGCGGTGCGCAGCACGCCGAACAGGACCGGGTCGTCCGGCGCCCTCAGCATCGGGACACGGCCGCCCCGCAGCGCCTTGACCACGATGGCGCCGCCGAGGCCGAGATCCGCCGCGGTCATGCCGGCGACCGTCGACCCGATCAGCGCGGCGGCCGCGGGGCCGGGAAGCAGGACGATGCCCCACGGGTGCGGGCGCGCCCACTCGCCGAGGGCGATCAGCTCCTCCACGTCGGGTCCCATCCGGGCGGCGAAGTCGGCGTAGGAGAGCTCCTCGGTCTCCGCAGTGCCCGGAGGAGGCTCGCCCTGGCCGTACAGCACGGCCTTGGCCTCGTACGCCCAGCCGTCTTCCGAGTGCTTGGCCTGGCCCGAGATGTGGTCGGCCGGCGTCTCGCGCTGGACGCGCAGGAGGTCCGCCGCGTCCCGGCACGGGATCGTGCAGCTCAGCACCCGCCCGGGCGCCGGGACGAGCCGCAGCGTCGCCGCGGTGATGACGCCGTGCCGGCCGAGCCCGCCGCGGACCGCGTCGAAGACGTCGGGGCGGACGTCGGGGGAGCAGGTGACGAGCTCCCCGTCCGTGACGACCTCCAGTGCGAGGACGTTCTCGGCCTGCGTCCCGTACCGGTGGGACGTCCCGCCGACGCCCCCGGCGGAGATCGTTCCGCCGACCGTGACGTCGAGATGGTCGGTCAGCACGGGCGGGGTCAGCCCGAGCGGCAGCGTCGCGGCGAGGACCGCGCGCCAACTCGTCCCCGCGCCGACGACCGCGCGGTCGGGGCCGACCTCGTGCACGCCCGCGAGCCCGCCGAGATCGAGCAAGACGCCTGCGGTCAGGGACTGCCCGTAGGTAGAGTGCCCGAGGCCGCGCGGCACCGTCTCCAGGCCGTGCGCGGCGGCCTCGCGGACCGCCTCCGCGGCCTCCCGCGCCGACGCCGGCCGTACGACCCGCGCCGGCGAGCGCTCGACGATCCCCCCGAAGTCACGCAATGCGATGCCCCCTCGCCGATGGTCACCGCCTCCGGTGACGTCAGCCCGTCGCGGCCGCCCACGCGGTGATTCTAGATTCTCCCGCAGGCGGGGAGAGGGCTCCCCCCGGAGTCCGCGGCCTCGCCGCCGGGTTACGGGGATGTGATCTGGATAACATTTTCCTGTGGCCGATCGGGGCGTGTGACCCACGGATCAACAGGGGTCACCTGCCGGGAAAGGAATATGGCCCGATCCAATCCCCCCTCCGGGGCGCCCCGACCGTCTGACATCCCCCTTTGCGGGCGTCGGGCCCTTTGCGTCGAAATGACAAGATGTTCCCGTTGACCGTATGTGGGCATGAGTGAGCGCTGAGAGTTTCCTGGAGAGGCGGGTCGCAGAGTGTCGCGCGGTAGTGAGTTCGTGGTGGTGGCCAACCGGTTGCCGGTGGACCGGAATGTCGGAGCCGACGGCGTTCCGCGCTGGCGGCGCAGTCCGGGCGGACTGGTGAGCGCGATCGCCCCGGTGATGAGGCGCAGGAAGGGCACGTGGATCGGCTGGACGGGCGCGCCGGACGAGCAGCTGGAGCCGTTCGAGGAGGACGGCATGTCGCTGCACCCCATCGCCCAGTCCGCGCGGGAGGTGGAGCTCTACTACGAGGGCTTCTCGAACGCCACGCTGTGGCCGCTCTATCACGACGTCGTCGCGACCCCCGTCTACGACCGGGCGATGTGGGACGCCTACGTCCGCGTCAACCGGCGCTTCGCCGAGGCGGCGGCGAAGGTCGCCTCGAAGAACGCCATCGTCTGGGTGCAGGACTACCAGCTCCAGCTCGTGCCGCAGATGCTCCGCGAACTGCGTCCCGACCTGCGGATCGGCTTCTTCCTGCACATCCCGTTCCCGCCGGTGGAGCTGTTCTGGCAGCTGCCGTGGCGGCGCCGGATCCTGGAGGGGCTGCTCGGCGCCGACCTGGTCGGCTTCCAGCTCCCCGGGGCGGCGGCGAACTTCGTGCGGCTCTGCCGGCGGCTCCTGGACGCCCGTTTCTCGAAGCAGAACGTCTTCTGGGACGACCGCGTCGTGCGCGCCCGCGCGTTCCCCATCTCGGTGGACGTCGGAGAGCTGAACGACCTGGTCGGGCGCGAGGACGTCCTGGAGCGGGCGCAGGAGATCCGCACCGACCTCGGTGACGCCACCGTGCTGCTGGGCGTCGACCGCCTCGACTACACCAAGGGCATCACGCAGCGGCTCCAGGCCTTCGGAGAGCTGGTCGAGGAGGGCCACATCAAGCCGGGGCAGGCGGTGTTCGTGCAGATCGCGACGCCGAGCCGGGAGCGCGTCGAGCAGTACCAGCTGCTCCGGGAGGAGATCGAGCAGCTGGTCGGGCGGATCAACGGGGAGCACGGCGAGATCGGGTTTCCGGTCATCCACTACCTGCACAGCTCCTATGACCGCGCCGAGCTGGCCGCGCTGTACCTCGCGGCGGACGTGATGGTGGTGACCCCGCTGCGCGACGGCATGAACCTGGTCGCCAAGGAGTACGTGGCCTGCCGCAAGGACCTGCGGGGCGCGCTCGTGCTCAGCGAGTTCACCGGGGCCGCCGCCGAGCTGAAGCGCGGCGCCTTCCAGGTCAACCCCTACGACATCGACGGCCTGAAGGGGACGCTGATGGCCGCGCTGAACGCCGAGCCCGCCGAGCAGGCGCGGCGCATGCGCGTCATGCGCCGCCGCGTCATCGAGCACGACGTGGACCGGTGGGCGCAGGAGTTCCTCAGCGAGCTGGAGAACCCGGCGCGCCAGGCCGCGGAGCAGGCTGTCAGCGGGCTGGAGAGCTGAACCGCAGGTCGAAGGCGGCCCAGACCGCCTTTCCTCCGGTCGCCAGGCGCGCCCAGCCCCAGGAGTCGCTGACCGCGCCGACGACGACGAGGCCCCGGCCGCCCTCGGTGCAGCGGTCGGGTTCGGTCGGCACCGGCTCGGGCGCGCGTGCGCCCGGGTCGGTCACCGACACCACGAGCCGCCTCGGGTGACCGATCAGGACGAGCTGGATGGGGCACAGCGGGAGCGGCTGGGAGAGGCCCTCCAGGCCGTGCCGCAGCGCGTTGGTCACCAGCTCCGACACGGCGACGACCACGTCTCCGGCGTCGCCGGCCAGACCCCACGCGTCCAGCGTGACCTGGGTGAACTCGCGTGCGGACCGGGGTGCGGTGATCTCCGCCGGGAGCACCCGGCGGGCCGTGCGCGGCGTGCCCGCGTGCGGGGCCGGCCAGAGCCCGGCGAGGCCGGGGGTCGAGGCGGGGCCGCGCGCGGCCTCCCCGGGGGCGTTCGGGCCGAGCGTCATCGGCGGGGCGTCCGGCCAGGGCGTGCGGACGGCCGAGAAGTGCCGTGGCCGCCCGCCCCCCATGGCGGCGTGGGCTGCGACGTCGTCTGCCTGGTCAACGGTCATGGTCAAACCTCAGAGGCGTGCGGGTTGGTCACCGGCGAGCGTTCGCTATCTTGCTCCCCAAGCCGTGCAGATGCAAGACCGTCTGCATGAACCAATGCAAGAACGAATGCACGTGCATCTCGTACCATGGTGTGGGGTGGGGCGAGATCGCGGTCTCCCGGGACAGGGAGGCCGAGACGCCTAGAGGGGGCGATGATGGACGGCCACCAGATGTCGGACGTCCGGTGCGGCGGGCTCGTCTGGCAGAAGAGCCGGCGGAGCAACCCGTCCGGCAACTGCGTCGAGATGGCGGAACTCCCCACCGGGGAGATCGCCGTGCGCAACTCCAGGGACCCCGAGGGAGCGATCCTCGTCTACACGCGCGAGGAGGTGGAGGCGTTCGTCGGGGGAGCCAAGGACGGTGACTTCGACCACATGCTCGTCTGACCCCGCAGCAAAACCGAATGGGATTCCATTCGCTGCCCCGGCCGGGTAGGTTGCGGCCATGCACCTGGGGCAGATCGCCGCTCGGACGCCTGACAAGCCCGCCGTGGTCATGGCAGGCTCCGGGCGGGTCGTCACCTTCCGCGAACTGAACGAGGAGTCCAACCGGCTCGCGCAGCTGCTCCGCGCGGAGGGGCTGCGCCCCGGGGACCACATCGCGTTCATGATGGAGAACCATCCGCTGTACCTGGCCGTCGCCTGGGCCGCGCAGCGTTCCGGGCTCTACTACACCGCCATCAGCTCGCGCCTCCAGTCCGACGAGGTCGCCTACATCGCGGGCAACTGCGAGGCGAAGGTCTTCATCACCAGCGCCTCGATGGAGGCCGCCGCGCAGTCGCCGCCGGACGTGCCGCTCCGCCTGATGCTCGGCGGCACGGCCCCCGGCTACGCCTCCTACGAGGAGCGCGTCGCCCAGCACCCGCCCACGCCGATCGAGGACGAGTGCGAGGGCGCGGACATGCTCTACTCGTCGGGCACGACCGGCCGCCCCAAGGGCGTCAAACCGGCCCTGTCCAAGGCCCCGATGGGCGAGGGCGGGACGCTGTACCAGCTGCTGGCGTTCCTCTTCCAGCCCGACGCCGACTCGGTCTACCTGTCCCCGGCGCCGCTCTACCACGCCGCGCCGCTGCGGTACTCGCTCAACTTCCACCGGTTCGGCGCCACCGTCGTCGTGATGGAGAAGTTCGACGCCGAGCAGGCCCTCGCCGCGGTCGAGAAGTACGGCGTCACGCACAGCCAGTGGGTTCCGACCATGTTCATCCGGATGCTCAAGCTCCCGGAGGAGACCCGCGCCCGCTACGACATCTCGTCGCTGCGCTGCGCCGTCCACGCCGCCGCGCCCTGCCCCGTCCCGGTCAAGGAGCAGATGATCGCCTGGTGGGGGCCGATCCTGCACGAGTACTACGCCGGCACCGAGGGCAACTGCTTCGTCTACACGAACTCGGAGGACTGGCTGGCCCACAGGGGCACCGTCGGCCGTCCCATCCTCGGCGAGGTCCACGTCTGCGACGAGGAGGGCCGGGAACTGCCGCCGGGCGAGCCCGGCACGCTCTACTTCGGCAACGGCCCCGCGTTCGAGTACCACGCCGACGAGGCCAGGACCGCGGCGTCGCGCGACCCCTGGGGCCACGGCTGGACCACCCTCGGCGACGTCGGGCACGTGGACGAGGACGGCTTCCTCTACCTCACCGACCGCCGCGCCTACATGATCATCAGTGGCGGGGTGAACATCTACCCGCAGGAGGCCGAGAACGTCCTCGCGGTGCATCCGAAGGTCGCCGACGTCGCGGTGTTCGGCGTCCCGGACGCCGAGATGGGGGAGGCGGTCAAGGCCGTCGTGCAGCCGCTGTCCATGGACGACGCGGGCCCCGCGCTGGAGGCCGAGCTGATCGCGTACTGCCGCGACCGGCTCGCCCACTACAAGTGCCCGCGCTCGGTCGACTTCCGCGCCGAGCTGCCCCGGCACCCCACCGGCAAGCTCTACAAGCGGCTGCTGAAGGACGAGTACTGGGCGGGCGTGCGCCCTGCCACGGCCTGAGGCGGCCCTGAAAGGCCAAACCCCGGCCGGGGCCCCTGAGGGGTCGGCCGGGGTTTGGAACGCGCCAGGGACGTTCTAGTGCATCGGCATCGGCGCGTCGGCCACGGGGGTGTCCGGCTTCTTGCGCGGCAGCAGCAGCGCCGGCAGGAACGCCAGCAGCAGCAGCCCGGCCGAGTACCAGTAGGTGTGCTGGAACGCGCTCGCCATCGGCCCGGCGATCTTCTGCATGATCGCCGGCGGCACCTTCTCGGCGCTGCCGATCTCGCCGCCGGCCCCGCCGCCGAGCTCCGAGACCAGCCGGTTGGCCAGCAGGACGGAGATCAGCGCGGTGCCGATGGACGCGGACACCTGCTGGATGATGTTCAGCATCGTGCTCGCCCGCGGCACCTCGTCGTGGACGAGCGTCTGGATGGCCGCCGCCATGGTCGGCATCATCGTCATGCCCATGCCGAGGCCCATCACGAACAGGGTCCCGCCGAGGGCCCAGTAGGAGGTGTCGGCCTCCAGGATCGAGGCGAAGCCCGACACCGACAGCACCACGACGACCATGCCGACCAGCACGACCCGGCCGGGGCCGATCCGGTCGGTCAGCTTGCCGCCGATCGGCATCGTGATCATCGCGCCGAGGCCCTGCGGGGCCAGCAGCAGGCCGGACTGGAGGGCGCCCTCGCCGCGCACGGTCTGGTAGTACAGCGGCAGCAGCAGCATCGCGCCCATGAACGCGGCCATGAACAGCACCATCGTGCCGGACGCGGCCGCCACCGAGCGCCGCTTGAGCAGCCGCAGGTCGATCAGCGGGTTCTTGGCCTTCAGCGCCCGGACCACGAAGCCGAGCATCAGCACGGCGCCGACGGCCCAGAAGGCCAGCGACCCGGTCTTCAGGAAGTCCTTCATCTCGGCGCCCTTGGCCACACCGTAGATCAGCGAGGCCAGGCCGGGGGAGAGCAGGAGCAGCCCGATGAAGTCGAGGCGCTCGGCCGGCTTCGGCTCGTCCTTCTTGAGGATCCGCGCGGCCAGCGTCAGGGCGACGATGCCGATCGGCAGGTTGATGAAGAAGATCCACCGCCACGACACGTCGTCGACGAGGTAGCCGCCGATGATGGGGCCGAGGATCGGGCCGAGCAGCATCGGCACGCCGACGATGCTCATCACCTGGCCGACCCGCTGCGGACCCGCCGCCTGGGTCAGGATCGTCATGCCGGCCGGCATGATCATGCCGCCGCCCAGGCCCTGCAGCACCCGGAAGGCGATCAGCGACTCGGCGGACCATGCCATGCCCGCCAGCATCGAACCGGCGACGAACAGCCCGATGGAGATCATGTAGAGGCGCTTGGTGCCGAACCGGGCCGAGGCCCATCCCGTGATCGGGATCACGGTGGCCAGCGCCAGGGTGTAGCCGGTCGCGACCCACTGGATCGTCGCCAGCGAGGTCTCGAACTCCTTCGCCAGGTCGTTGATCGCGACATTGACGACCGTCACGTCCAGGATGGACATGATCGCCCCGAGGACGACCACCATGGCCGTGGCGAGCACACCGCGGTCCAGGCCTCCTCCGGTGCCGGAATCCTCCAGCGGGCCGTCCGCCACCTTGGGAGATGCGGGAGCGGTCAACTCTCTTCCAATCGTCAGGCCCGCATGTGGGCACGCGGGGGCCGTGGTCACGTTGCTCAGGGGGTTGTCAGGGCTCGCTCAGGGGCTCGCCTGGGTACTGCGGCAAATTACTGCAGTGACTGACACTTTCGCGAACGATTAAACTTCGAGCGCTTCGGGAGTATTCCAGCGGGGTCCGACAAATCTGCCCTGCTCCGCGCCGTTCGGCCTTCCGCGGCCATCGCCCCCGAGGCCGACCAAGTGTGACAGACGCGACATCTGAACGCTCCCTCGGCCGCAGGTCCCCGACCGGAGTCCCCGGGCCCGGCGTCTCGCCGCTACTTCGGGGGCAGGGACAGGGCGTAGGCGAGTCCTCGATCCACCCACGCGGCCACGTCGGACGGCGCGGCGCAGGCTTCGGGCGAAACCGTGATCCATCCTCGCATCGGGTGGCCGCGCATGACCGTCGTGGCGGCGCCCGGCTCGGCGAGCAGGTCGTCGTGGTCGTCCGGGGAGACCCGGACCATCAGTCCGCCCTTGCTCCTCACGACCACGGCCATGTTGCCGTTCACCATCCAGGCGAGGCCGCCGAACATCCGCTTCGGGGTCGCGTCACGCCTCGCTCCGAGCAGATCCTCCACGCGGTCGGCCAGTTCCTCGTCGTAGCTCACCCGGCCATCTTCTCCCGTGCGCCCGACATTCATCATTCGCGCCCTCGCCCGCGACGGCCGGCCGCCGTCAGCCGTGGCGCCGGCGGCCCTCCTTCGTGCGAAGGCCGTAGCCGAAGGCGCGGTCGAGGGCGATGTGAGCCATCCAGCCGCACAGGGCGGCGAAGATGGGCGCCCAGGTGATGGGGGCGACCGTGTAGAGCACCATCAGCGTGAACGGCACCAGGGCTCGGTGCGCGGCGTTGTAGTACGGCACGGCGCGCGGCTGGAGCCGCCCGTGCTCGACGGTGCCGGATCCTCGCAGCCCGACGAGGAAGGTCAGGTCGGGGGCGATGAAGAAGGCGAGCGCGGCGAGCGCCGCGAGCCACCCGTGGTTGACGCCTTCGAGGACGGCGAAGGCCGTCCAGAAGAGCGCGCCGGCGGACCATGCGGCGCGGCGGAGGGTGCGGATGCCGGGGATCTCGCTCCGGGTGACGGCTGCGCTCACGATGACGGCCCTTCGGAAGGTCGGCTAATGATGTTAGCCAGAGTAAAGCTAAGAGCATTAGCTGTCAAGCTAGCTATCGTTTAGTGCGTGCGAGACGGCGTGCCGGGCTCGTGCGGGGGCCGGGGGAAAGGGCCGCGCCCGGGACCCGCGCGCCGCTAGCATGATCGGATGTCGCAGACGGTGGGGATCGCGGAGTTCGTCCGGCAGCCGAGTGACCTGGGCGAATGCCGGGGCGGAACGGACCTGATCGGCCGGGACGAGGTCCAGGCCTTCCTGGGGTCCATCACCGATGTCGATGCCGCGATGGCGGAGCTGGCCGCCTCGCTCGGGTCCGGTGACGTCTTCCGCGCGGGGATGATGGCCTTCGTGTGCGGGGTGCTCGTCGAGCGCGGCGGCTCGGTCACGGTTCCGGTCGACGCGGTCATGCGGGTGACGGAGCGTTACCTGCACCTGGCGAAGCAGTTCACGGCGCAGGGCGGGGCGAGTGCGCAGGACGAGCTGTTCCAGGCGTCCCCCGACCTCGTCCGCGCGGCCGGCGCGGCTTCGTCCTCGGGCTGACCGGCGTCCAGGACCGGATGTACCACTTCTTCGCTCTGGCCCAGGACGCCCTCGAACGCCACGCGGGCCCCGGCTATCTCGGAGCCGAGCCGACCGACCCCGCGGCGGTGCGGTACGCGCGGAACCGGGGCCTGACCCCGCAGCAGCACCAGCAGGCGCAGGAGCTCATCGACCACCAGCGGATCGGGTTCCACTACCCGGGCGCCGATGCGAGGCCGGCGCTGTTCTTCCCCGGTTCCGCGCCCTTCGAGGCGGTCCCCGTGGTCGACGGCCTTCCCACCCTGTTCCTGGACGAGAAGTCGATCAACGCCCAGTGGTCTCCCACGAACATGTATCCGGTCCTGCACGAGGCGCTGGAATCACGGGTCAGCCTTCGCGAACTGCCCCGTGAGGACGTGGAGGCCAGGCTCGCGGTCTTCGCGGGCTAGGAGCCGAAACCGGTAGTCGCAGGCGCTCCCGCTGCGGGCCGCCCCCCCGCGAGGTCACTCGGCCACGACCGGGTCGGCGTCGGCGACCACGCTGGTCAGGACGACCTCGGGTTCGCCAGCCGGGCGGCGAGCCAGTCGAGCGTGTCGGGGAGCCAGGCCCAGCGGCAGTTCTCCAGGAGGTGGTTGCCCTCAGGGATCAGGACGTACTCGCCGTTCGCCGCCCGGCGGGCCAGTTCGGCGCCGCCGGCGACGCCGGGGATGACGTCCAGCCCGCCGTCCAGGACGCGCAGCGGCTGCTGAACCGGGGGTGCGGTCACCCGGTCGGCGAACTCGCGGGCGGCGGTTTCCCCGCCCATGCGCAGGACGAACGACTCCGTCACATAGGGCGGAAGCTCGTCCCAGGTGAGGGCGGTGGGCCCGCTGACGGTGACGACGGCGCCGATCCGCGGTTCGTGCCGCGCGGCGACGGACGCGAGGAAGCCGCCCATGCTGAGCCCGACCAGTCCGACGCCGGCGGGCAGGCCGTCCACGGCGTCGAGGGCCTGCCCCACGACTCGCTGGTAGTCCGGGTTCCAGGGGCCGCGCACGGCGAGGTCTCCCTGGCCGGGCCCGTCGATGGCGAGCGCGGCGAGACCGCGGTGCAGGAGCGCCTCGGCGATCGGCATGAACTCGACCTTGCCGGAGTTCATGCCCGGCACCAGGACGACCAGGGGAGCGTCCGGCGAGGGACGCCGCAGGACGCCGGTGAAGTCAGGGCCGGTGAGGTGCTCGGCGTCCGGCGCGAGGCGGGCGAGCGAGCGGCGCAGGGCGTCGGCGGACGCCGCGGCGGCCCGCCCGTGCTCGGCGAGGTCGGGGTTCGGCAGGACCGTCGCGAAGTGGAACCACAGCGCGGCGTCGCGGAACGCTTCGCCCGCCGAGCGCGGAAGCCGCGCCTTCCCGGCGCGGGCGAGGTGTTCCCGCCCGGTCCGCACGAACGCGTCCGTCCACTCGCGCAGGGAGGCCAGGCCGGCGGTGACCGCATCGTACTGGTGGGGGTCGACGCCGGCGGCGACGGCACGCGACCGATTGGCGGCGGCGAAGGGGGCGACGGGCTCGTCGAAGAAGGCGGTCATCGGTTCTGCTCCAGGGTGAGGACGGCGTTGCCGCGCACGCGGCGCTCGCGGAGATCGGTGATCCCGCTTCAGGGAAGAGTGCTCTCGTGCCCGCAGCGAACCGGACGAGCGGCAGGCCGGTCCAACAGCCGCCCGGCGAGGTTGACAACCATCGGTTGTCGCCCACGATGGGAGGCATGGACCTCGACCTGGGCCAGGTGCGCGCGTTCGTCGCCGTCGCCGAGCACCTGCACTTCGGGCGGGCCGCCGAGGAGCTCTCGATCACCCAGCAGGCGGTGTCCAAGCGGGTGGCCAGGCTGGAGGCGGCGCTCGGAGTCCCGCTCCTCACCCGCGGGAACGTGGCGCCCACCGACGCGGGGCGCCGTTTCCTGGAGCCGGCGCGGGAGGCGCTGCGGGCCGCGGAGGCCGCGGTCGGCGCGGTCCACGCCGTCGGCAGGCCGCTGCGGCTCGACCTCTGGGGCCACCTGTACGGCCCGTCCCGGACGGTCGCCGCGGTGATCGACGCACGACCGGAGCTCGACGTCGAACTCGGCATGAGCCGCGACCTTCCCGCGGCGGCCGCGGCGCTGCTGCGCGGCGACGTCGACGCCGGGTTCGGGCGCGTGCACCCGCCGCTGCCGGACGGGCTGGCGCACCGCCTCGTCCGGCTCGAACCCGTGGACCTCCTCGTCGCCGCCGGGGATCCGCTCGCCGCCGCGTCCGGCGTCCGCCCGTCCGACCTCGCCGGACGCGACCTGTGGTTCCCCGCGGCCGTCGACCGGCTCGACTTCATCGGCCGGTTCTGCGGCGAGTTCGGCGTCCGCGCCGCGTCCGGCGGCGCCAACCTCGGTGTGGAGCACCTGCAGGCCGGCCTCCTGGCCGAGCCGGGACGGATCACGCTCTTCCCCGCCGACGCCCGGCTGCCCGGCGTGCCGGGCGTCCGGGCGATCCCCCTCGTCGACCCGGTTCCGCTCTACGCCTGGTCGCTGGTGTGGCCGCGGCGGTCGCCGCATCCGATGATCTCCGCGCTGGTCCGGGGGTTCGCCGAGCACGGGCGGCGGCACCGCTGGCTGGAGTACGACCCTGCCCGCGACTGGCTGCCCGGCGAACCGGTCGCCGGAGACTGACCCCGGGTCAGGGTTTGCGGGCCAGGCCTCCGTACATCGACACCTGGGAGTCGTCGATCGCGCGGGCCTTGTCGTCCGGGCGCCAGCGGTGCACGGGGGCCACGCCCGGTTCGACGAGCTCCAGGCCGTCGAAGAAGCTCGTCACCTGGGCCTTCGTGCGGGCCTTCGACTTGATCCCGCGCGCGTTGTACTTCTTCACGGCGTCCCCGACCTCGTCGGGAGCGCTGTCGATGGTGATGGTGGAGAGCGCGAGCCAGCTGCCCGGCGGGAGAGGCTCCATCAGCCGCCGGACGACGTCGTGCGCGAGTTCGTCGTCGTGGACGAAGTGCAGGACGGCGATCAGGCACAGCGCCACCGGCTCGCCGAAGTCCAGCGTGGCCCGGACCTCGGGCGACGACAGGATGGCCTCCGGCTCGGCCAGGTCCGCGTGGATGTAGCGGGAGCGGCCCTGCGGGGTTCCGGTCAGCAGCGCGCGGGCGTGCGCCAGCACGATCGGATCGTTGTCGACGTACACGACGCGGCCGGACGGGTCGACCTCCTGGACGACCTCGTGGAGGTTCGGGGAGGTCGGCAGCCCGGTCCCGACGTCGAGGAACTGCCGGACGCCGCACCCGGCCGCCAGGTGGCGGGCGACCCGGACCATGAAGTCGCGGTTGGCCCGCACGGAGGTGCGCATGTACGGGGCGACCCTGACGACCTCCTCGGCGGCGGCCCGGTCGGCGGCGTAGTTGTCCTTGCCGCCGAGCAGGTAGTCGTAGACCCGGGCCGAATGGGCGACGTCCGTCCTCAGGTCGGCGGACGTCGGTTCACGGGCGGTCTTGTCCGGCACGATGGGCCCCCGTCGCTCGGTGTGCTGGCACCCGGCGATATTAGTAAGTCTTGTTATCTAATGGGATGCCTTCGGCGCAACCCGGCCGGTGTCGCGGAGGCGGGCGTAGATGTCGCCCGACCGTCCGCGCGGGCGGATCCTGTCCAGCCGCCGCCGCAGCTCGGCCGCGTCGAGCCAGCGGGGACTGGCCAGCCGCATCGTCTCGATGGGGGAGTAGTTGTAGACGTAGTCGCCGAGCCGGTCGACGAGCTCCAGCGCCTCCAGCGAGGCGTCGTGCGCCGACGGCACGTACTCGAACGACAGGGCGGGCAGCGGCCGGGACAGCCCCGCCAGCACGTCCGCCTCGAAGCCCTCGACGTCGATCTTGCAGAAGGCCGGCACGCCGTGCAGGGCGATGAGCTCGTCCAGCGTGGTCACGTCGACGCCGATCGAGCGGTCCCAGCGGACGCGGGCGAAGCCGCGGTCCGTCGTCACCGCCCTGATCCAGCCGGGCGACATCGAGGACACCGTCGGCGTCGCGGTGGACAGGGCCAGGCGCGCCCGTCCTGGAGCGGCGCCCGCGGCGCCGGAAACGAGCGTGACGCCGCGGTCGCGGCCGAAGAACAGGCGCAGGACGCGCAGGCAGTCGGGCTGCGGCTCCACCGCGACGACGCGCGCTCCCAGCCCCCGCCACACGCGCACCCGGCCGCCCACGTGCGCGCCGATGTCGAACGCGAGGTCGCCGGGCCCGAGGAACTGCCCGTAGAGGCGCGACGCGCGCCGGTGCCTGCCCGGAATTCCGTGGTACATGACCAGTGAGCGAGCGATCCCGTAGGCACGCAGCAGCATCCGCCGACCTTACCGCGCCGGGCTCCGCCGCCGGTGGTGACTTCGCGGGGGCGGGCCCGCGCCGGTGCGGCGCCCGGCGGCATCGGAGCCGCCGGGCCCGGCGGGGGTCAGGACGGCGGGAGGCCGAGGGCGCGGGCGATCAGCATGCGCTGCACCTCCGAGGTGCCCTCGCCCACCTCCAGGATCTTCGCGTCGCGGTAGAAGCGGCCGACGGCGTACTCGTTCATGAAGCCGTAGCCGCCGAAGACCTGCGTGGCGTCGCGGGCGTTGTCCATGGCGGCGTTGGAGGCGACCAGCTTGGCGATGGCGGCCTCCTTCTTGAACGGCTCCCCGGCCAGCATCTTCGCGGCCGCCGCGTAGTAGGCGAGCCGGGCCGTGTGCGCCCGGGTCTCCATGTCGGCGACCTTGAACTGGATCGCCTGGTAGCGGCCGATCTCCTTGCCGAACGCCTCCCGCTCGCGGACGTAGCGCAGGCACTCGTCCACGCAGCCCTGGGCGAGGCCGACCGACAGCGCGGCGATCGCGATGCGCCCCTCGTCGAGGATCCGCAGGAACTGGGCGTACCCCCGGCCGCGCTCGCCGACGAGGTTCTCGGCCGGGACGCGGACGTCGTCGAACGACAGCTCCCGCGTGTCGGACGCCGACCAGCCGACCTTGGAGTACTTGCGCCCGACCGTGAAGCCCGGGGTCCCGTTCGGGACGAGGATCGTGGAGATCTCGCCGTCGCCGGTGAAGGCGGTCACGGTCACGAACGCGGTGATGTCGGTGCCGGAGTTGGTGATGAACGACTTGGACCCGTTGATCACCCAGGAGTCGCCGTCGAGCCGGGCCGTGGTGCGCATGCCGCCGGGCACGTCCGACCCGCCGCCCGGCTCGGTCAGCCCGAAGGCCGCCAGGCGCTCACCCGAGGTGAGCAGCGGCAGCCACCGCTCCTTCTGCTCGGCCGACCCGAACCGGTAGATCGGCATCGCGCCCAGCGACACCCCGGCCTCCAGGGTGATCGCGACGGACGAGTCGACGCGCGCCAGCTCCTCCAGGGCGAGGCAGAGCGTGAAGTAGTCGCCGCCCATGCCGCCGTGCTCCTCCGGGAACGGCAGCCCGAACAGGCCCATCTTCCCCATCGCGGCGACGATCTCGTAGGGGAACTCGCCGCGCTCGTACAGGTCCCCGATCACCGGGGCGACGCTCTCGCGGGCGAACCGCTCGACCGTGCGCCGCAGCTCCTCCTGCTCCTCGCCGAGCGTGAAGTCGATCATTGGCTACTCCGATTCAGGTGACAGGGCTTGCACTACGCGGGACGGGCTGGGGCGGCCCAGCCGGCCCGCCATCCAGCGGCTCGTGGCCACGAGCCCGGCGAGGTCGACTCCGGTCTCGACGCCGAGGCCGTTCAGCATCCAGACGAGGTCCTCGGTGGGCAGGTTGCCGGTGGCGCTCTCGGCGTACGGGCAGCCGCCGAGGCCGCCGGCCGAGGAGTCCACGACGGCGACGCCCGCGCGGAGCGCGGCGAGGGTGTTGGCCAGCGCCTGCCCGTAGGTGTCGTGGAAGTGGACGGCGAGCCGGTCGGCGCCGATGCCGGCCTCGCCGAGCGCCTCGATGAGCGCGGTGACCTGGCCCGGCGTGCCGACGCCGATGGTGTCGCCGAGGCTGAGCTGGGAGCAGCCCATGTCCATCATGCGGGACGCGACGGACACGACCTGCTCGACGGGGACGTCGCCCTCCCACGGGTCGCCGCACACCATCGACACGTAGGCGCGCACCCAGAGGCCCTCGGCCCGCGCCCGCTCCACGACCGGGGCGAACATCGCGAGGGACTCGTCCACGGTGCGGTTGAGGTTGCGGCGGGCGAACGTCTCGGTGGCGCTGCCGAAGATCGCGATCTCGGTGACGCCGTTGGCCAGGGCCCGGTCCAGGCCCCGCTCGTTCGGCACGAGGACGGGATAGCGCAGCTCGGGGGAGCGCGGCAGGATGTCGAGCAGCTGCTCGGCGTCGGCGAGCTGCGGCACCCACTTGGGATGGACGAAGCTGGTCGTCTCGATCGTGCGCAGCCCCGCGTCGGCCAGCCGGGTCACGAACTCCGCCTTGACCTCGGCGGGGACGACCGCCTTCTCGTTCTGCAGCCCGTCCCGCGGCCCGACCTCGTAGATCGCGACCCGCTCGGGAAGGCCGGAAAGGGGTACCGGCACCGTCATGCCTCCTCGATCACGGCCAGCACCGCGTCCAGGGCGACCTGCGCGCCCGCGCGGACCGGCAGCTTCGCCACGACGCCGGCGAGCGGCGCGGTGACGGTGTGCTCCATCTTCATCGCCTCGACGACCACGAGCGGCTGCCCGGCCTCGACGCGGTCGCCCTCGGCCGCCTTGACCGCCAGCACCGTCCCGGGCATCGGGCTGCGCAGCACCCCGTCGCCCGCGGCGGCGGCGGCGTCGGCGCCGCCCTCGGCGCGGACGTGCTCGCTCAGCGCCCACGCGTGCCCGTCGCGCCCGAGCCACAGGGTGCGCCCGTCGCGGGCGCCGGCGAAGGAGGTCGTCCTTCCACCGTAGGTCAGGGTGAACGGCCTGGTCAGCGACGCGTCGACCGGCGGCTCGCCGCCGACGGCGACGCGCGCGGACGCCGCCCTGCCCTGGACGCGGACCTCCACCGGGTCGCCGCCGGACGGGGTGATGATCCACGGTGCCCAGGCGTGGGCGCCGGGGCGCCAGCCGTCCGGGACGTCCCACGGGTCGTCGCCGGACTCCAGGTCGAGCATCCGCTCCAGCGCGGCGGCGGCGAGCACCTCGGGCGGCACGGACGCGCCCGCGACCAGGTCGTCCAGGGAGCGCTCGACCAGGCCGGTGTCGAGATCGCCCGACACGACCGAGGGGTGCCGCAGCAGCGCGCGCAGGAACGCCACGTTCGTCGGGACGCCGAGCAGCGTGTAGGACGCGAGCGCGCGGTCGAGCCTGTGGAGGGCCTCGGCGCGGTCGGCGCCGTGGACGATGACCTTGGCGAGCATGGGGTCGTAGGAGCCGCCGACCTCCGTCCCCACGTCCAGCCCGGAGTCGACCCGCGCGGCCTCGGGCTCCCTGAGGGCGAGCACCCGCCCGCCGGTGGGCAGGAAGCCGCGCGCCGGGTCCTCGGCGTAGACGCGGGCCTCGATGGAGTGGCCGTCGAGGCGCACGTCGTCCTGCGTGAACGGCAGCGGCTCTCCCGCCGCCACCCGGAGCTGGAGCTCCACCAGGTCGAGGCCCGTGACGAGTTCGGTCACGGGGTGCTCGACCTGGAGCCGGGTGTTCATCTCCATGAAGAAGAACTCGTCGGGGCGGTCGGCCGAGACGATGTACTCGACGGTCCCGGCGCCCACGTACCCGACGGCCTGCGCGGCGGCGACGGCGGCGGCGCCCATCCGCTCGCGCGCGGCGGCGTCCAGCAGCGGGGACGGCGCCTCCTCGACGATCTTCTGGTGCCGGCGCTGGAGGCTGCACTCGCGCTCGCCGAGGTGGACGGCGCCGCCGCGCGAGTCGGCGAAGACCTGGATCTCGATGTGCCGCGGGTTCTCCACGAACCGCTCGGCGAGCAGCGTGTCGTCGCCGAACGAGCCGCGCGCCTCACGCCGGGCGGACGCGATCGCCTCCGGCAGGTCCGCGGCGTCCCGGACGAGCCGCATGCCCTTCCCGCCGCCGCCCGCGGACGGCTTGAGCAGCACCGGCAGCCCGACCTCCAGCGCCGCGGCCTCCAGTTCGGCGTCGGACAGGCCGGGCTCGTCCCGGCCCGGCACCACCGGGACGCCGGCGGCCGCGACCGTCCGCTTCGCGCGGATCTTGTCGCCCATCGCCTCGATCGCCCCGGCCGGCGGCCCGATGAACACCAGCCCCGCCTCGCCGCACGCCCGCGCGAACGCCGTGTTCTCGGCCAGGAACCCGTAGCCGGGGTGGACGGCGGACGCGCCCGCGGCGCGGGCGGCCTGGACGACCGCCTCGATGTCCAGGTACGACGGCACGAGCAGGGCCTCGTCGGCCTCCCGCACGTGCCGCGCCCGCGCGTCGGCCTCGGTGTGGACGGCCACGGACCGGATGCCGAGCCGCCGCAGCGTGCGGAACACGCGGACGGCGATCTCCCCGCGGTTGGCGACCAGGACGCTGTCGAACATCAACACCCTCACATCCTGAAGACGCCGTAGCCGACCGGCTCCAGCGGTGCGTTGGCCGCGACCGACAGCCCGAGCCCGAGCACGCGCCGGGTGTCGAGCGGGTCGATCACCCCGTCGTCCCACAGCCGCGCCGTCGAGTAGTACGGGTTGCCCTGCGCCTCGTACTGCTCGCGGATCGGCGCCTTGAACCCTTCCTCGTCCTCGGCGGGCCACTCCTCGCCGCGCGCCTCCATCTGGTCGCGGCGGACGGTGGCGAGGACGCTCGCCGCCTGCTCGCCGCCCATGACCGAGATGCGGGCGTTCGGCCACATCCACAGGAAGCGCGGCGAGTACGCCCGGCCGCACATCGCGTAGTTGCCGGCCCCGAACGAGCCGCCGATCACGACGGTGAACTTCGGGACGCGGGCGCACGCGACGGCGGTCACCATCTTCGCGCCGTGCTTGGCGATGCCGCTCGCCTCGTACTCCCGGCCCACCATGAACCCGGTGATGTTCTGCAGGAACACCAGCGGGACGCTGCGCCGGTCGCACAGTTCGATGAAGTGCGCGCCCTTCTGCGCCGACTCGCCGAACAGGATGCCGTTGTTCGCGACGATCCCGACCGGGTGCCCGTGGATGCGCGCGAACCCGGTGACGAGCGTCGCGCCGTACTCCTTCTTGAACTCCTGGAAGCGGCTGCCGTCGACGATGCGGGCGATGACCTCGCGCACGTCGTAGGGGGTGCGGGAGTCCGGCGGAACGATCCCGTAGAGCTCGGACGGGTCGGCGGCCGGCTCCTCGGGCGGGGCGACCTCCCACGGGCGCGGCTCGCGCGGGCCCAGCGTGGCGACGATGTCGCGCACGATCCGCAGGGCGTGCGCGTCGTCCTCGGCGAGGTGGTCGGTCACGCCGGACGTGCGCGAGTGCAGCTCGCCGCCGCCCAGCTCCTCCGCCGTCACGACCTCGCCGGTGGCGGCCTTCACCAGCGGCGGCCCGCCGAGGAAGATCGTCCCCTGGCCGCGGACGATGACGGCCTCGTCGCTCATCGCCGGGACGTAGGCGCCGCCCGCCGTGCACGAGCCCATCACCGCCGCGATCTGCGGGATGCCGCGGCCGGACATCGTGGCCTGGTTGTAGAAGATGCGGCCGAAGTGCTCGCGGTCGGGGAACACCTCGTCCTGGCGGGGCAGGAACGCGCCGCCGGAGTCGACCAGGTAGAGGCAGGGGAGGCGGTTGTGCAGCGCCACCTCCTGCGCCCGCAGGTGCTTCTTCACCGTGACCGGGTAGTACGTGCCGCCCTTGACGGTGGCGTCGTTGGCCACGACGACGCATTCGCGTCCGGAGACCCGCCCGACGCCGGTGATGATCCCCGCGCCCGGCGCCTCGTCGCCGTACATGCCGTTCGCGGCGAGCGGCGACAGCTCCAGGAAGGGCGAGCCGGGGTCCAGGAGCGTGTCGACCCGGTCGCGGGGCAGCAGCTTGCCGCGCGCCACGTGGCGCTCGCGGGCGCGCTCGGGTCCGCCGCGGCCCGCCCGGTCGACGCGGTCGCGCAGCTCCGCGACGAGCGCCTCGTTGTGCGCGGCGCTCGCCTTGAACGCCTCGCTCGCGACGTCGGCGCGCGAGCCGATCTCGGGTCCGCTCATGACCCCCCTTCCCGGTTAACGTTCATTAACAATGCTGATGTTAACGGTCGTTAACAACTCTAGTCTAGACTGGCGCGCATGACGTCCCACCCCGCCGAGGCGCCGCCGGGCGCGCCCAACCCGCGCCGGGCCGAGATCCTCGGCGCCGCCGCCGAGCTGTTCGCGCGCCGCGGCTACCACGGGGCGTCGATCGGCGACCTCGGCCGGGCCGTCGGCCTCACCGGCCCCGCCCTCTACCGGCACTTCAGCGGCAAGGAGGCCGTGCTCGCCGAGATGCTGCTCGACATCAGCGAGCGGCTGCTCGCCGAGGGCCTGCGCCGCGCCGCCGACTCCGACCCCGGGCGCGCCCTCGACGCGCTGCTGAGCTGGCACATCGCGTTCGCCCTCGACAATCCCGCGCTGATCACCGTGCACGAGCGGGAACTGGACAACGTCCCCGAGCCGCAGCGCCACCGCATCCGCCGGCTCCAGCGCGCCTACGTCGAGGAGTGGGTCGCCGTCCTGCGCCGCCTCGACCCCCGGCCCCAGGACGAGCGCGCCCGCGCCGCCGTCCACGCCTGCTTCGGCCTGCTCAACTCCACCCCGCGCAGCGCCGCGCAGGGCCTCGACCGCGAAGCGATGGCCGGGCTCCTGCACGGCATGGCCCGCGCCGCCCTCGACGGCGCCCGCTGACCGAGCACGGTCAGCACGACGCCGTGCGCCCGTCGAGCGAGCGCTCCACGGCTCTGGCGAACGTCTTGGCGTCCGTCCCCGTCCCGTCGAAGAGCTTCTGCACGCACCCGCGGAACGTGCCGGTGAACGTGCTGTAGTGCGGCGTGACAGGACGGGGCCGCGCCCGGTCCAGGGCGCTCACCACGGCCGTTCCCAGCTCGGTCAGCTGCGCCTGGTCGAGTTCGACGTCGCCGGGATCGAGACGCTCCTGGGTGAAGGCCGAGCAGTTCTGCACCCGCACGTCGGCGGCGGCGTGCCGCCCGGGGCGCAGCCCGAGGGCGCTGTAGCGTCCCGGCGCGAAGCCGCCGCACGAGAACAGCAGTTTCTGGCTCTCCGTTCCGCTCAGGTACTCCACCAGCTTGAGGGCGCCGTCGGGATGGGGGGAGTACTTGGACACGGCGAGGTTCTGGCCTCCCAGGACGGTGCGGCCGGGCAGGGCGGTCACCCCGTACCGCAGGCGCGCTCCGTCCCGCATGCCCGGCTCCGTCGCGAGCGTGGAGAACGCGTACGGCCAGTTCCGCATCAGCGGTGTCCCGGACATGAACGCCTCCATGCTCCTCTGCTCGTCGTACGAGCGCGACGCCGCCAGCGGGCCGCGCGCACGCGCCCCGGGCCGCGGGTCGGAGGCACGGGCCGCCAACCTCTTCAACGCCGGGAACACCCTCGTTCGCAACGCCTTTCCGTCCGGGCGCCTCTCACCGGTGAGCAGCCCGCCGCCGCCGTCGTTCCACACCGCTTCCAGCGCGTTGACCGTCAGCCCCTCGTAGTCGTCGAGCTGCATGGCGACGCCGGAGTCGAGCAGGCGCGGCCAGTCGCGCGGGGTCTGCGCGCCGTCACGCCGGTAGAGGAGCCCGACGTCGACGTTGAACGGGACGGCGTACTGCTTCCCGTGCCATTCCCCGCTCTCCAGAGCGGCCGGGAAGAAGTCGCCGCGGTTCCCGATGCCGTCGAGCGGGCGGAGGTAGCCGCCCGCGGCGAACTCCGCCGTCCAGGTGTTGTCCATGACCAGCACGTCGTAGCCGCAGCCGCGGGACTCCTGCATCGCCTTGATCTGGCTGTGCTGGGCGTCCGTGGACTCCGAGATCTCCACGAGCGTGGCGTGCGGGCCGCCGCCGGCGTTCCACTTCTGGATCAGCTGGCGGCGCTGGCTGTTCAGGCTGACGTCGGTGCCGCCGGCGACGACCAGCTCCGAGCGGTCGCAGCGCGGCGCCAGGGCCTGGTAGGAGGAGCCCGGCCAGAAGGCCAGCGCCTCGGCGCAGACCAGCACCGCCGCGGCCCCGCCCACGGCGCTCAGCCAGGCCGTCCGCCCGTGGGGCGCGAACCGTCGCCGCCGTCGCGTCATGGCCCTCCGTTCATCGCAGGTCGGAGAGGAGCTGGGCGGCCTGCTGCGGTTCCGGCGCGCCCGTCAGCGACACGCAGCCCCTGCCGCCGGACGGGCCGAACGCGTCCACGATCTCCTTGACGGGGGAGGCGCCGCAGCCCGTCGGGCCGGTGAGGACCACGGTCACCCGCACGTCCCGGTGCCGCTCGCGGAACTTCGCGGCCGCCTCGCGGGCGGACGGCCCGCGGCCGTTCGTCCCGGGGGACTGCCCGTCGGTGACGACGACCAGGTTCGAGCCCGGCTCCACGTCGGCGTCGCCGATCATGTCGGTGAGCGCGACGTCGCCTCCTGCGGTCGCGACGGCCTGGAGATGGCTCGTGATGCGGTTCTTCTGGACGGGGCTCGTCCCCGCGAGCCGCACGTTCTCCAAGGTGTAGGGGCTGTCGGGCGGCTTCTTCCGGGAGGCCACCTGGAGCCCCGCGCCGTCGCGGCTCTGCAGCTGGGCCACCAGGCTCTGCAGGAAGGAGACGCTGCGCGTCAGGCGGGTGTCGCGGCCCTGCGCCGGGCGGTCCATCGACCCCGACACGTCCAGCATGAGGGAGACGGAGGCCGGGGGACGGGCCGCGGCGACGCGCTGGAGGCGTTCGGCCACGTACCTCCCGCCGCGGTCGTCGCCCGCCGGGACCGGCGGCTTCGGCTCCATCCGGCTCGGGATGACGTTCGGGCCGAGCAGGGTCCACAGGGCCGTCAGGTCCTGGCGGGCGGAGTCGCCCTCGTGCGCGGACGGCATGGCGCCCTTGTCGTCCCGGAGGCCCTGCCGGGTGAGCGGATGGCGGGCCAGCCACCGGCGGAACGCGGTGACCGCCGCGTCGCGCTCCCGCGTGTCCTGTCCGCGCCACGTCACCTGGATGAACGGGTGGTCGAGCGACGGCAGGTCCTCGGCGTAGTAGGGGTACAGCGTCCACTCGGCTCCGGCGCCCGGCGCGTCCGCGGCGCCGCACTGCTTCTTGAGGCGCCCCGCGTCGTAGTCGCTGACGACCTGCTCGGGAACGGCGAAGGCGACGCGGTCCGGCGGGTGGGCGCGCTGGCGGGCCTTGCAGAGCAGGGTCACCGCGTCCGGCGCGACCAGGTCGGTGGGCTCGACGAACTCCTCGTTCTGCTGGTCGCCGCCCGGAAGCGTGTCGTAGAGGACGGGCGTCACCGCCAGCGCGGCGGCCGACGTCTCCGGGACGGGACGGGCGATCTCGCGCAGCTCCACTCCCGCCTTGGCGAAGCGCTGGAGCAGGGCGGCGGTGGACCGCTCCGGAGGCTTGATGGCCAGATCCTCCACCTGGGCGTGGTCGCCGCCGAACAGGGCGAGCACCAGTGGCGACGACCCCAGCGAGCCGCGCGTGGTGAACACCGGATCGGCCTTGGCGGGCGGGCCCGGGCTCGGGGACCCGGCGCCCGTCGCCCTTCGGACCTGGTCGGGGCTCTTCTCCACGTAGTCGAACTCGGCCGTGGACGACGGGATCCAGACGTCGGGCTGCGGCCCGTACAGCCGC
Organism: Actinomadura verrucosospora; assembly: GCF_039540335.1. NCBI lineage: Bacteria > Bacillati > Actinomycetota > Actinomycetes > Streptosporangiales > Thermomonosporaceae > Actinomadura > Actinomadura verrucosospora. The sequence goes on from NZ_BAABEV010000002.1 coordinate 37,696, forward strand.
TCGTCCTGCGGCGCCGGCGCCGCCTCGCCGCCGGGAGGCTCGCTGCGCCGCCACAGCCGCCCGAACGCCTCGGAGAGCTGCACGAACTCCGGCTCCGGTGCGACGCTGACGCTGTACTCCCGGCAGCCCCGCTCCTCGCTGTCCTCCTCGAAGCCCCTCGCCGCGTCGCGCAGGGGGGCGAGCGTCTCCGGGGCGGTGACCACGCGCAGCTCCAGCGGCTGCCCGCACGGCCGGGTGTGCTCCACCAGCGAGGCCACGCCCGCCTGGGCGAGCAGGACCGCCGCCATCGCCGCCGCGCCCGCGCACGCCCACGCCACCGCACCGGCGTTCCAGGGCACGATCCGGGAGAGCCGCTTCAGCGCGGCGCCCGCCCGCTCGGAGCGCAGCAGCGCCGCCGACACCGCCACGATCACCAGGGCGATGACGGCCAGCGGCAGGACGGTCTGCAGCCAGGCGACCGCGTCGACCAGCTTCAGCACCTGGTTGGCGATCAGCCCGGAGACGACGCCGACGATCAGCCCGGGAACCGCCGCGCGCACGAGCCGGTCGAGCGGCGCGTCAGAGTCACCGTTGCCCGACTCACTCATTCCGGCTCCGTGGCCGCGGAAAGCACGATGTGTCGTCCTTCGGTCTGACGCCCAATGGTAATTGCCGGAACGAGCAAGGTCATGGAAAAAACCTGTCCTGCATCGGACGATCTTCACCGTCCGCGGACGGGGCCTGCGGGGCCGGCCTTGACTCTCCCGGCGCCTCCCCGTTCAGATGGTCGAACAGGATTCGGTTCAGGCCCCGCACGGAGGAGGCCCGTATGGGCGTCGAGGGTGTCGGCTTCTACGAGATCGCGCGCAACGACCCGGACCGGCCCGCCGTGCTCGCGCCCGGCGTGCCGATGTCCTACGGCGAGCTGCACGCCGAGGTGAACCGGCTCTCCAACGCACTGGCCGGGATCGGGCTGCGTCCCGGCGACACGCTGGCGACCGTCCTCGGCAACCGTCCCGAATTCCTGACCGTCCTGCTCGCCGCGGTCCAGTCGGGCCTGTACCTGGTCCCGGTGAGCCGCCACCTGACCGCGCCCGAGATCGGCTACATCCTCGCCGACAGCGGCGCCAGGGCCGTCATCACCGAGAGCGCCCTGGCCGAGGCGGTGTCCGGCGCGGCCGACGAGGCGGGCGTCCCCGCCGAGGGACGGGTGAGCGTCGACGCCGGCGGCGGGTACCGGTCGATGGCCGCGCTCTGCGCGACGGGCAGCGCGGAGCCGCCCGCCGGACGGCGCATGGGCTCGGTGATGCTCTACACCTCCGGGACGACGGGGCGGCCGAAGGGCGTCCGGCGCCCGCTGCTCGACATCCCGCCCGAGGTGCTGATCGACATCATGCGGCGGACGCTGGGGCGGCACCTCGGGCTGGAGCCCGGCGACGAGGTGCACCTCGCCGTCGGACCGCTCTACCACTCCGCGCCGTGCGTCCACGCGATGATGGCGCTGAACCTCGGCCACGCCGTCGTCGTCGCCCCGCGGTTCCACCCCGAGCACACCCTGGAACTCATCCAGCGGCACGGCGTCACCAACACGTTCATGGTGCCGACGATGTTCCACCGGATGCTGGCCCTGCCGGACGGCGTCCGCGCCCGGTACGACGTGTCGACGCTGCGGCAGGTGTACCACAGCGCCGCACCCGTCCCCGTGGAGACCAAGCAGAAGATGATGGAGTGGTGGGGGCCCGTCCTCTACGAGTACTACGGCTCCACCGAGAGCGGCCCGGTCGTCGTCGCGACCCCGCACGAGTGGCTCGCCCGTCCCGGGACCGTCGGCCGCGCGGTCGACGGCGTGCGGATCAGGATCCTCGACCCGGAGGGGGCCGAGCTGCCTCCGGGGGAGACCGGCCTCATCTACGCGGCGGGGCAGCCCGGATTCGAGTACCACGGCGACCCCGCCAAGACCGCCGCCGCCATGCGGGACGACTACTACACCCCCGGCGACCTCGGCCACCTCGACGAGGACGGCTGGCTCTTCATGAGCGACCGCCGCACCGACCTCATCATCTCCGGCGGCGTCAACGTCTATCCCGCCGAGGTCGAGTCCGTCCTGCTCCAGCACCCGGCGGTCGCCGACGTCGCCGTCATCGGCGTCCCGGACGACGACTGGGGGCAGCGCGTCGTCGCGCTCGTCGAGCCCGCGGAGGACGCCGACCCGGGGGAGGCGCTCGCCGCCGATCTGCTCGCGCACTGCGAGCCCCGGCTGGCCCGGCTGAAGCACCCCCGGCGCCTGGAGTTCCGCGAATCGCTGCCGCGCACGCCGTCCGGCAAGCTCAGCCGCCGCCGCGTGCGGGAGGCCTACCTGCGCGAACACGCGGACTGACGCCGCCGGGCCGGCCGGCCGCGACTCGTCTCCGCGAACGTCGAACGCCTGCGGCCTCCCCTGCGTACAACGGCACATGGAAGACCAGAAGGTCGCCCCGTTCGACAACGTCGCCCCGACCCCCGCCGCCCCGACGCAGACCGACCTTCCCGTCATCACCGACCCCGCCGCCTATGCCGGAGGCGACGACCCCGCGGCCCCGCGCGGGGCCTCCGGGGGGATGCCGGACGCCCTGCCGGCCGGCGCGCAGGAGACGCCGGGCCCCGAAGACGACCGTGCCGGGATCGCACGCCTCGGTGACCCGGTCGCGGTCTGGCCGTGCGCCGGCTGCGGACGGCCCGTGCCGCAGCCGGCGCGCGGCGCCCGCACCGTCCGCTACTGCCAGGAAGGCGACGGCGCGTGCGAGCGGGCCGCGCGCGAGAGCCGGGAGCGGGGCCTGGAGGCGCCCGGCCTCACCGGCCAGGTCGCCTGGACGTGGGAGATGGTCGACCGGCTGGAGGTCCTCGCCGACCGGCTCGCCGACTCGCTGACCTCCGAGCTGAGCGTCGCCGGCGTGGAGCGCCGCGTCGCCGAGGCGCGCGCCGAGGCCGCCGGGCTCGTCGCGATCGCGCAGCGGGAGCGCGACGCGTCGCAGCGGCAGGCCGAGGTGGCGTGGCGCGAGACCGCCACCGCCCGCGCCCGCGCCGAGGCCGCCGAGCAGGAGGCGGCGTCCGCCCGCGCCGAGGCCGACCGGCTCGCCGCCGAACGGGACGCCGCGCGGCGGGAGCGCCAGGAGGCCCGGGACGACGCCGACGGCGCGGGCGCCGCCCGCCTCGCAGCCGAGCGCGAACGCGACCGGGTGGCCGCCCGGGAGGGCGAGCTGCTCGCCTCGCTGGAGAGCGCCCGGGCCGAACTCGTCGCCCTGCACGGGCGGCTGTCGGAGGCCGAGACCCTTGTCGAGGGGCAGCGCGTCGAGGCCACCGCCGCCACCCGCGCCGCCGAGGACCTGCGTTCGGCCGTCCGCGACGCCGAGGCCAAGCGGGGGCAGGCCGTGGCCGACCTCGACCAGGTCCAGGCACGGGCCCGCGAGCTGGAGCGGCACAACTGGCAGATCGCCCGCGCCGCCGACGTGCTGCGCGCCGCCGTGCGGGCGCTGGCCGCCGAGCGCGACGCCGTCCGCGCCGAGGCCGACCGCGCCGGCCGCCGCGTCGACGCGCTCACCGCGCTGTCGGAGGGGCGCGCGGACCCGGGCCCCGCCGGGCCGCGGCCGGCCGTCGACCGGGAGCCGCCGACCGGGGTGCACTCCCTGCCGCCGATGAACGGGTCCCTGCTGGACGGCGGCGACCCGCTCGCCACCGACCCGCTGCGCCGCCACGGCCACGCCGGGCACAACGGGCATCGCCTTCCCCACGCCGGCTGACCGTCATGCCGGCCGCGCGTCGCACAGGGAGGAGGTGAGGCCCGAACCCCACACTGCACTGGCCCTGAGACCGGCCGCCGTACCGCACCGGGGTGGTACGGCGGCCGGTGCTAGCCGCGTGCCTCCAGCCGGGCCGCGTAGTCCACGGCCCCGGCGCGGACGGCGGCGTGCACCGTCCGCGCGATCCTCGCGCCCCAGGTGGAGCGGGGCCCGGCGAAGACCTCCGGCGTTCCGCCGGTCGCGGCCGCGACGCAGATCGCGTCGGACGCCGTGCCCGTGCACGGGAAGCCCGCTTCGAGCAGCGCCTGCGTCTTGGCCTCGGTCGCGGTGACGACCGCGTTCACCAGCGCCGCGTCGCTCATCCCGACGGGGACGGCGACCACGATGTTGATCGTCCCCGGTTTCCAGGCGGGCGTCCCGTCCCCCTCCAGCGGGGCCAGCTCGGGATCGGGCGTCCCGGCGGGGGCGGCCGCCCAGGTCGGGACGCGCAGCCCCACCGTCGCCGACACGCGTACGCCCTCGCCGTCCCGCCGCACCGTGCGCGCGACCGGGGCCGCCGTGAGCATCCCGACGCCGGGGCCCTCCAGCCCGGCCGCCGCCGCGAGCTCGGCGAGGTGCGCGACCGGGTCGGTGCGCGCGTAGGCGCCCGGCACCTGGGCGTTCAGCACCCAGCGGGCCGGGCCGATGCCGCCGCCCAGCATCGCCGAGGAGATCATCCGATGGCCGCGGCCGGCCCGCCACACCGTCGAGGCCAGCCGTTCGCCGTCCTCCGTCCGCCACACCGTCTCGAGGTTCACGGACGCTCCAGCGACAGGATCGGCCGGCCGCCCGGCCCGGGGGCGACGCTCACGCGGGCGCCGAAGTGCTCCTCGACGGCGTCGCGGGTGAGGACCAGGTCCGGCGGGCCCGACGCGGCCACCCGCCCGCCGGAGAGGAGGACGAGCCCGTCGGCGTACTGCCCGGCGAGCGTCAGGTCGTGGATCGTGGTCACCACCGTCAGCCCGTCCGACAGCCGCAGCCGGTCGATCAGCTCCATCACCTGCTGCTGGTGGCCGATGTCGAGCGCGGTCGTCGGCTCGTCCAGCAGCAGCACCGAGGTCTGCTGCGCGAGGGCGCGGGCCAGCACCACGCGCTGCCGCTCCCCGCCGGACAGGTGGTCCAGGGGGCGGGCCGCGAAGGAGGTGAGGTCCAGCCGGTCGAGGACCTCCGCGGTGACGGCCCGGTCGCGGGCGCTCTCCCGGCCCAGATGCGGGACGTAGGGGGAGCGCCCCAGCAGGGTGTAGTCGAACACCGTCATGCCCACCGGAAGGTTCGGGCTCTGCGGGGCGTAGGCGACGAGCCGGGCACGCCGCCTCGGCTTGAGCGCCTGCAGGTCCGCGCCCGCGAGGGTGATCTCGCCATGGGACGGGACCAGGCCGAGGACGGCGCGCAGCAGCGTCGACTTCCCCGCGCCGTTCGGCCCGATGACCGCCGTCCACGACCCCGCCGGCGCCTCCAGCGACACACCCTTCAGCACCGGCCGCCCGCCGAGCGCGACGTCCAGGCCGCGCACCGCGACGGTCACGTCTCCACCTGCCGCCGGGACGCGCGGAGCACCACGACGAAGAACGGCCCGCCGACGAACGCCGTCACCACGCCCAGCGGCAGCTCCCCGGGCCTGATCACCGTCCGCGCCACGAGGTCGGCCACCTCCAGGAACGCCGCGCCGCCCAGCAGCGACAGCGGCAGCACGATCCGGTACGACCCGCCCGCCAGCCGCCGCACCACGTGCGGGACGACGATGCCGACGAACGCGATCAGCCCGCTCACCGCGACCGCCGACGCCGTCGCCAGCGACGCCGCCGCCACCACCGTCAGCCGGACCCGCGCCGCCGACAGGCCGAGCGAGGCCGCCTCCTCGTCGCCGACGCTGAGCACGTCCAGGAGCCGGCCGTGGGCGAGCAGCACCGCGGTGGAGACCAGCGCGTACGGGAAGACGAGCGCCAGCTGATGCCAGTCGGCCGACCCGACCCCGCCGAGGATCCACGAGTAGATCCGCTGGAGCTCCTCCGCCCTCATCTGCTGGATCAGCGTCTGCACCGCGGCGAGAAAGGACGACACCGCGACGCCGGCCAGCACCAGCGTCGCCGTCCCGTTCCCGCGCCCCGTCGCGGCGCTGCCCAGCAGGTAGGCGAGGGCCACCCCGCCGATCGCGCCGACGAACGCCGCGAGCGGGACCGCGTATCCGGGGTCGCCCGGCACCAGCGCGATGACCAGCGTCGCCCCGACCCCCGCGCCCGCCGCCGCGCCCAGCAGGTACGGGTCGGCGAGCGGGTTGCGGAACACTCCCTGGTACCCGGCGCCCGCGACGGCGAGCATCCCGCCGACCAGCGCCGCCATCAGCGCCCTCGGCACGCGCAGCTGGAACAGCACGTTCTCGTCGATGACGCCGAACCCGCTGTCGGCGTGCACGAACGGGATCCGGTCGGCCAGCGCCTTCAGGACCCCGCCCACGGGCAGCCCGGCCGACCCCACCAGCACCCCGGCCAGCAGCGTCGCGAGCAGCAGCCCGAGCGCCGCCGCCAACGGCAGCGGCCGCAGCCTGGCCTGGCTCCGCGGGCCGGACGACGAGCCGCCAGGGCCCGGACCCGCGAGGCCGCCGGAGCGCTCTTCCGTCTCGGGCGGCGCGTCGCCGCGGCCGTCGGAGACCTCGGGCGCCCGCTCCCGATCGGAGACGTCCTCGGGACCCGCGCGGACGTCCGAAGACGTCCCGGCCGCGTCGTCGGCGTCGGCCGGGACGTCCCCGGTGTGCGGTCGACGCCTGCTCACGGGCGGGCGTCCTCGGCGGCAGCGGTCACTGAACCTTCTGGACCGCGTCGCCGATCGCCTTGACGAACTCCGCCAGGCGCGGCCCCCAGCGGGAGGCGATGTCGTCGTCGAGCTCCACCACGCCGCCGTGCCCGACCGCGTCCAGGTCCGACCAGCCCGGGCGCTTGGTGAGCGCGGCGGCGTTCTGCCCGCAGCACTTGGTGTCGGCCAGGAAGATCAGGTCGGGGTCCTGCTTGAGCAGGTACTCGCGGGACAGCTGCGGGTAGTCGCCGGAGGCCTTGTCCGCCTTGTCGGCGATGTTCTGCAGGCCGAACATCCCGTACACCTGGCCCACGAAGGTCTTCGACGTCACCGAGTGGAGCTGGTTGTCGAGCTCGTGGTAGTACGTGAGGCCCTTGGCCTTGGACGACGCGGCCACCGTCTTCTGGATGTCCGCGCGCATGCCGTCGGTGACCTTCTTGGCCTCGGCCTCGTGCCCGGTGGCCTGCCCGAGGTCGCCGATCTCGTCGTAGGCCTCGTCCAGGTTCTTCGCCGCCGGCTCCAGCAGGACCGGGACCTTCACCTTCTCCAGCGCCTTGACGATGCCGTCCATGTCGTCGGACAGCACGACGAGGTCCGGCTTGTGGGCGATGATCGCCTCGGCGTTCGGCTTGAAGCCCGACAGCTTCGTCCGCGGGGTGCCGGCCGGATAGTTGGAGTAGTCGTCCACCGCGACCACCTGCGGCCCGGCGCCGATGGCGAAGAGCGTCTCGGTGTGCGTGGGGGAGAGGGAGACGATGCGCTTCGGCTTGGCCGGGACGGACACGGCCCCGTTGGCGGCCTGGACGGTGACGGCCTTTCCGTCCGGCGCACCGCCGGACTTGCCGTCGTCGCCGCCGCATGCGGCGGCGAGCGTGACGACGCCGATCGCCATCACCGCGCCCAAGGTGCGTACGGGTCTCACAGGTGCCTCCTGGGTGGTGCAGGGAAGCCGCGGCCCGTCATGACGGATCGCCCTTCCACGAGGTCGACAATCGTCGGCGCGCGAGGAGGCGACCTGGCTCGGCCACTTCGAGAGGGGCACCACAGTTGCGGGACAGCGCCGGATTTTCCACCGGACTTCGCTCCTGGCGCGCAGCATCGCAACGGTATCAGCCACCGAATCCTGATCTGTCGGGTTGTTCGGAGTGAGTACTCACTTCGCTCTTGACGGAGTGAGTGCTCACTCCGTACTGTCGCGGGCATGGAGGAGAAGAGCCGGCGCCGCGCTCCCGGGATGAGCCCGGAGCAGCGGCGCGAAATGATCATCCGGACGGCGTTGCCGCTCGTCGCCGAGCGCGGCACGGCCGTCACCACGGCGCAGATCGCCCGCGCCGCCGGCATCGGCGAGGCGACGATCTTCCGCGTCTTCGCCGACAAGGACGAACTGCTGGACGCCTGCGTCGCCGAAGCGCTGCGGACCGACCACGTCCTCGCCGAGATCGGTGCGATCCCGCTCGACCAGCCGCTGCCCGCGCGGCTCGCCGAGGCCGCCGCCGCGATCGACGCCTACCTCGCCCGCATGGGCCTGGTGATCGGCGCGCTGCACGCCTCCGGCCGGCGCGCGCGCCCCGAGCCCGGCGCCGGCGAGCCCGGCCCCGACCGCGCGGCCGCCATGACCCGCACCCGCGAGGCGCTCGCCGAGCTCTTCGAACCCGAACGGGACCGGCTGCGCCTGCCCGTCGACCAGATCGCGGGCCTGTTCCTGGGCTTCGTGTTCAGCCGGGCCCGGCCCGCCGCCGGCCCCGACGCGCAGCCCCTCTCCGTCGAGGAGTACCTGGACGTCTTCCTGCACGGCGCTCTCAAGGAAGGAACCACCGCATGACGATCAGCCTGAACCACGCGATCGTGACGGCCGCCGACAACGACGAGGCGGCCCGCTTCTTCGCCGCCGTCCTGGGCCTGGAGTACACCGGCCCCCACCCGCACGCGCGGCACTTCGTCCCGATCCGCGTGAACGAGGGCCTCACCCTCGACTTCATGACCGTCGCCTACCCGCAGGGCCACCACCTGGCCTTCGACGTGGACGCGGTCACTTTCGACGCGGCCGTGGACCGCCTCGAAGCCCGCGAGATCCCCTACGGCGACGACCCCGCCCACGCCGACAACGGCCGCGTGGACGAGGACCACCCGCTCGGCGGCCGCGGCCTCTACTTCTCCGACGCCAGCGGCAACCTCTACGAACTCATTTCGCCGTGACCGTCTTCAGGAACTCCCGGGTGCGCCGGTCGCCCGGCATGTACTCGGCGGCGACGAAGTCGGTGACGCCCGCCTCCGACAGCTCCTCCAGCTTCGCCGCGACCGCGTCCTCGTCCCCGACGACCGCCAGGTCCTTCGGGCCCTCCACGCCCTCCCGGTCCATCATCGCCCGGTAGGACGGCAGCACCCCGTACACCTCGAACGTCTCCCCGGCCTGCTCCCGCGCGCGCTCCACGTCACCGGTGACGCACACGGGCAGGACGCACACGACGCGCGGCGCGTCCCGTCCGGCCGCCTCGGCCGCCGCCGTGATGGTCGGCGCGATGTGCTCGCGGACGGTGACGGGGCCGGTCATCCACAGCACCGTCCCGTCCGCCCGCTCCGCCGCCAGCTTCAGCATCTTCGGGCCGAGCGCCGCGAGCAGCAGCGGCACCCGCCCCTCGTTCGGCACGTTCAACCCGATGTTGCCCCGCAGCGTCTCGCCGTCGAAGGAGGCGTTCTCCCCTTCGAGCAGCGGCGCCAGCACCGACAGGTACTCGTCCATGTGCCGCAGCGGCCTGCCGAAGTCGTACCCGTACATGTCCTCGATGACGATCTTGTGCGACAGGCCGACGCCGAGGGTGAACCGTCCCCGCAGCGCCAGCGCGGTCGTCCTCGCCTGCTGCGCCAGCACGGCCGGATGCCGCGGATACGTCGGCACCACCGCCGTCCCCAGCTCGATCCCGGACACCCCGCTGCCCGCCACCGCCAGCGCGGTCAGCGCGTCCACCCCGAAGATCTGCGACATCCACGCCGAGGAGAACCCGTCGTCCGCCGCGCGCCGCACGTCGTCCGCCAGCTTCCCCAGCGCCTCGACCCCGCCCCGCTCGTTGAGCAGCACCCCGACCCGCACAGGACCTCCCAGTGAGATAACCAGATCCTTACCTGATCTCTCCCTACCTAAGCGCCCCGCCCCGGCGGCCACAAGGCGGACACCCGGCGAGCCGAAAAGGCCCGGCATCGCGGGAGACGCCGGGCCTTTCCCATGTCGAGGGGGTCGGTCCCGCCGGGCGCCTCGCGCATCCCTGGCGCGGGCGCGGCTGAGCCGGGAATGGACGGTGCCGGTGGCGATGCCGAGGGCCGCGTCGATCTCGGCCGGGGACAGGTCGCCCGACGCGGGCAGCAGCAGGACGTCCCGCTGCCCGCGGTTCAGGGGTGCTGGACCCTGGCCGCCGGCGTCGTGCCGTCGTGAGGATCTGCCGTCAGGCGCCGCCGAGTGCGCCGTGGGGGGAGTGTTCCTGGGCCAGCCTTCTGTCGTTGTCGGCCCAACGGCGGTGGCGGGCGGCCGACTGGAGGTGCAGTTCGGCCTCTTCGGGGTGGACGGTGGCCATGTCCTCCAGAAGCGACGCGGCACGGTCGTGGGCTCGCGCCGAGGAGACCATCGCCTGCTGCGCGTACTCCTCGGCCGCGCGCCTGTACTCCGAAGCCGTCGCGGAGGCTTCGGGAACGTCCGGCGCCCGCGTCGTCGCGCCGCGCTCGCCGGCTCGCCGCGTACGGCGCGCCCTCACCCGAAGCGTGCGATCTTCGCTGTCCATAGCAGCCAATCCGACGCCAAAGCCCGTCGACCAACCAGCCCACCAGACACGATTGATTTGTACCCAGCACCGTGTCCTTTCAGCCCACTCTGGCGGACAGATACTTAATCCGTCATTTCCCTATGGGCGGCCATGGGGTCGCGGAGGCTCGGGGTGCCGGTATCGATGGTGTTGACCTGCGCGGCTTCCTTGTGACCGTGAGGAGGGGAGGAAGGGAATTGTTCTTGGTGCGGGAAGTAATCGCTGGCCCAGGTAATGGCGGATTCCTTGTTCGTTCGTGCGCATGGTGCCGGTCCCCACAGCCTGAGACAGAGACGTATCCGGCGTCGCCGCGCCATAGCAGCGGACGTGCGACGGCCACTTCTTCCCATCCACAACCGTGACGGGCCGCCTCGCCGACGTGTCGAGGCGGGTGGTTCTTCGACCATCGCGGCCGATGAGCGACCATGGAAGCGTGGCGACTCCCGAACCGCTCACCCTCTACACCGCCGACGGTGTCCGAATCGACGCAGGTCACACGCCTTCCGACGGGGAGGTCTGCTTCGTCCTGGCGCACGGCTTCACCTGCTCGTGGCGCCGGCCCGCGCTGCGCCGGATCGCCGCGGCCCTCGGCCGGCACGGCGGCGTGATCGGGCTCGACTTCCGCGGCCACGGACGGTCCGGCGGCCACTCCACGGTCGGAGACCGCGAGGTGCTCGACATCGACGCGGCGGTCGCGGCGGCCAGGCGACGGGGATACGGGCGGATCGTCCTGGCGGGCTTCTCCATGGGCGGCGCCATCGTCGTCAGGCACGCGGCGCTGCACGGTGGCGTGGACGCCGTGATCTCCGTCAGCGCGCCGGCACGCTGGTACTACCGCGGAACGGTGCCGATGCGGCGCGTGCACTGGGTGATCGAACGGCGCGCGGGGCGGATGGCCGTCCGCCTGGCGCGCGGCACGCGCATCGCGCCCAAGGGCTGGGATCCCGTTCCGGAGGCGCCGCACGAGGTCGCCGGACGGATCGCGCCGGTGCCGCTGCTGGTCGTCCACGGGGCAGCGGACGCGTTCTTCCCCGTCGAACACGGCCATCAGCTCTACGAGGCGGCGTCCGACCCGAAGGAACTGTGGATAGAACCGTCCTTCGGCCACGCCGAGGTGGCCGCCGCCCCTGAGTTGATCGACCGCATGGCCGCATGGGCGACGAGAGTGGTCTCCGCGACGCCCGTCCCAGGCGCAGAGCCGCCACAAGGCCGAACTCGCGACTAGCGCACTGACCTCGGATAACTCAAAGTTATCCACATTCTCGCCACCCCCTGCCCGGCACCGCCGGACAAGGCATCCTCAATCCCATGGACGGATTCACCCTCACCTGGAAGCGGACGGCCGCCGACTCGATCATCCCCATCGGGCCGGACGCCTACTTCGTCCCCGTCAAAGGGACCGGCCTCGCCGCGCGCGCCGCGGCGTTGAGCAGCATCCTGCCCCCGGAAGCCGTCATCGCCCGGCGCACCGCCGCATGGATCTGGGGCCTGGACGTCTTACCTCCGGGAGTGAGCGAGCTCGACTGGGACGTCGAACTCGTCACTCCCCGACCCCCTGAGGCCCCACCGGCCCCGGTCCCGATCACCGCCGACAGCGTCGACCTCCCGCCCGAACACATAGTGAAGGAATCCGATGTACGCCTCACCTGCCCGACCCGCACCGCCCTCGACTGCGCCCGCTGGCTTCCCCGCTACGAGGCGGTCTCGGCGCTGGACCAGTTCCTGCGCCGAGACGTGGCCGTGGAGGAACTCGCCGCGATGGCCCGCACGCTGCGGGGATACCGCGGGAACCAACGGCTGCGCCAGATCCTCAGGCTCGCCGACCGCGGCGCGGCCTCCCCCGGCGAGAGCTGGATCCGCGTCGCCGTCGCGGACACCGGCTTCCCGCGCCCTGAGACGCAGATCCCCGTGCGAAGCGCGAAAGGCAACTGGTTCTATATCGACCTCGGCTACCGCGAGTTCCGCGTCGGCCTCGAATACGACGGCGAACGCCACCACACCGGCCGAGAGGCCAGAAGCCACGACGCACAGCGCCGAGGCTGGCTCGACAAGGAGATGGGCTGGGACGTCATCCCCGTCACCAAGAACTTCTTGACTCGTCCCGCCCCTTACCTGGGCGCTCTCCTGACGGCGCTGCTCCAGCGCGGCTGGCAACCCGACAACGCCACGATGGACCACATAGCCGCACGCCTCGCACGTCTGGAACGCCGACCACGCTGAACGCCAAGGGCCGGCTACCCGCGGTCGAGGAGATCGACCAGCCGTTTGGGGGCGATGAGCCGGTAACTGTCCTCGATCAGCTCGGCCATCTCATCCCAGTCGTGGTCGGCGTCGAGCCGCGCGCCGACCCAGCCCTTGGCGCCCACGTACTTCGGGACGAAGAAACGCTCGGGCGCCTCCGCGATCAGAGCTTCCTGCACACCGGGTCCGGCCTTGAACGTCAGAGACAGGCCGTCCTCGGAGGTCATCGCGAACAGCTTGTCGCGCACACGGAAGGAGGGCGCTGTATGACCGCCGAAAGGCTTCTCCGTCACCTCTGGCAACGACATGCAGATCTCTCGAATCCTGAGCAGGGCATCAGAGTCGTCCATCGCCGATTCCTTCTTCTCCAGGCGGCATGGTCGCGGGACCGCTATTCGATGAGGGAGGCGTGAGGCCGCAACACACAGAACTCGTTCCCTTCGGGATCCGCGAGCACGACCCACGACACGTCCGCGGACTGGCCGATGTCGACGCGGCGAGCACCGAGGGCGAGGATGCGCTGGACTTCGGCCTCCTGGTCGTCCGGGTCGAGGTCTATGTGCAACCGGTTCTTCACAGCCTTCGTGCCGTCGACCCGGAGGAAGCACAGCCCGGGATAGGTGTGGGGGTCCGCGCCGACGATGACCTCGTCCTCCGAGCGGTAGAGCACCGGCTGATCGAGGACGGCCGCCCAGAACTCGGCGAGTACGGAAGGCTCCCGAGAGTCGACGACCAGGTGATAGAAGCGCGATGCCATCCCCAGAGGCTAGCCCCCGCCCCCGACACCCCGAAAAAGCCAACAAGGCGCGCCCCATCCCCAAAGCCACCCCCACCAGCCCAACCCAAGCCAACCCAACCCAAGCCAACCCAACCCAGGCCAGGCCAGGCCAGGCCAGGCCAGCCAAGAGGCGGTGATTTGTGGGATGCGGTTTGGGGGCCTGCTGGGTTCACGGGATGGGGTGGAGGGCGCGGTGGAGGGCGGTGGTGCGGTCGGCGATCATGCGTTGGGTCACGGGGGCTTCTGTGATCATGGTGGAGCCGTGGAAGGTGCCGGGGTAGTGGTGCAGTTCGGTCGGGACGCCCGCCTGGATCAGCCTCTGCGCGTAGGCCAGGCCCTCGTCGCGTAGCGGGTCGAACTCGCACGTCGTGACGTAGGCGGGTGGTAGGCCGGAAAGGTCCTCGGCGCGGGCGGGGGCCGCGTACGGGGAGACGCCGTCGGTGCCGCGGACGCCCTTGCCCAGGTAGTAGTCCCAGCTCAGCTCGGCGTTGGAGCGGTGCCAGATCGGTGTGTCGGTGAAGGCGCGCATGGACGGGGTGTCGAGCCGGTCGTCCAGCTCCGGGACGCCGAGGAACTGGAAGCGCAGCGGCGGGCCGCCCCGGTCGCGGGCGAGGAGGGCGACGGCCGCGGACAGCCCGCCGCCCGCGCTCTCGCCGCCTATGGCCAGCCGGGCCGGGTCGATCCTGAGGTCGGCGGCGTTCGCCGCCGTCCAGGTGAGAGCGGCATAACAGTCTTCGAGCCCGGCCGGGAAGGGGTGTTCGGGAGCGAGGCGGTATTCAACGGACACCACCACGGCGCCGACCCCTATCGCGAGAGCGGTCGCGTCGTCAGAGGACAGGTCGATGCTGCCCAGGACGAATCCGCCCGGGTGGAGGTAGACGAGCCCCGGGAGGACTCCCGCCCGGTTCGCCGGCGCGTAGATGCGAAGCGGGACGGCCGGTGCGTTGGGCGGGCCGGGAATGGTGAGGTCGCGGGTCTCGACCGGTGCGGGAGGGGTGTATTCCGGCGTACCGGCGAACATGTCTTTCTCGTCCCGGCGGGTCTGCTCGATGTCGGCGATCGAGAGGCGCGGGACTCGCTCCATCCACGGGAGGAGGTCTGGATCGTAGGCGTAGGGCACCTCGGGGCTCCTTTCGGCGTGACCAGTGTCGGACGGTTCGTGGCGCTTGCCCAGTTGTTGATCGCTTGTTGCTGGTGGGGGGTGTTGTGGGGTGGGGTGCCTGCCCGTTCGGGGCTGGTCTTGGGGTCGGTGTCGGACGGTTTGTGGGGCTTGCCCAGTTGTTGTTCGCTTGTTGCTGGTGGGGGGTGTTGTGGGGTGGGGGGCCTGCCCGTTTGGGGCTGGTGTCGACGGCGGGGTGCGGTGCGTGCCGTGAGGGGGCGTGGTGGGGGGCCTTCGTGGGCCTCTGGTGCGGCGGTGGGGACGCGTTCGAGCGTTCGGTCTCACCGATCCGTTATTGCCAGACTGATCATCCGTAGGCAGCCTCTGAGGTATGGGAGACGCGAACCCCACCGTCCTTGCCCGGGCTCCCGCCGCCGCGCGCGGTGACGGGAGGCGGCGATGAGCTTCTCCGAGTACCTGTCCGAACGCTGGCCCGAGATCGCCCGGATGATGGGCGAGCACGCCGAGGTCGTCCTGATCGCCGTCGCGATCGCGGCCGTGGTCGGGATCGGGCTCGGTGTCGTGGTCGAGGGGCGGCCGAGGGCGCGGGGACTGGCCCTCGGCGTCACCGGCACCATGCTGACCGTCCCGTCGCTCGCGCTGTTCGGCCTGCTCATCCCGGTGTTCGGGCTGGGGCTGGCCCCCACGATCACCGCGCTGGCGCTGTACGCGGTGTTCCCGATCCTGCGCAACACCATCACCGGCCTGGACGGTGTGCCGGGCGCGGTGGAGGAGGCGGCGCGGGGGATGGGGATGAGCCCGCTGAGCCGGATGCTGAGGGTCAGGCTGCCGCTGGCCTGGCCGGTCGTGCTCACCGGCGTCCGGGTCGCCACGATCATGACGGTGGCGATCGCGGCGATCGCCGCCGCCGTGGCCGGTCCTGGGCTGGGCGAGCTGATCTTCGGGGGGCTGTCGCGCATCGGCGGCGCCAACGCGCTGAACGACACCCTCGCCGGAACGCTCGGCGTCGCCGTCCTGGCGCTCGTCCTGGACGCGCTGTTCGTCCTGCTGTCCCGGCTCACCACCTCCAGGGGGCTGCGATGACCGAACCCGCCGCGACCGAGACCGCGCGGCCCGCCCCGGCCGGGCGGGAGATGATCCGGCTGGAGGGCGTCACCAAGCGGTATCCGGGGCAGGACGCCCCGGCCGTCGGCGACCTCACGCTCAGCGTCCGGGACGGGGAGATCGTCGTGCTGCTGGGCCCGTCGGGCTGCGGCAAGACGACCACGCTGCGTCTGATCAACCGGCTGATCGAACCGACCTCGGGCCGCATCCTGCTCGACGGGGAGGACGTCACCCGCGCCGACCCCGACCGGCTGCGCCGCCGCATCGGCTACGTGATCCAGCAGGTCGGGCTGTTCCCGCACATGACGATCGCCGCGAACGTCGGGCTCATCCCGCGGACGCTCGGCTGGGACGGCGGGCGCGTCCGCGCGCGCGTCGACGAGCTGCTCGACATGGTGGGGCTCGATCCCGGCACGTACCGCGGCCGGTATCCGAAGGAGCTGTCGGGCGGGCAGCAGCAGCGCGTCGGGGTGGCCCGCGCCCTCGCCGCCGACCCGCCCGCGATGCTGATGGACGAGCCGTTCGGCGCACTCGACCCCATCACGCGGGAGCGGCTGCAGGACGCGTTCCTGGAGCTCCAGGCCCGGATCGGCAAGACGATCGTGCTGGTCACCCACGATCTCACCGAGGCGCTGAAGCTCGGCGACCGGATCGCGATCCTCGGGCAGGGGGCGAGGCTCGTGCAGTACGACACGCCCGCGGCGATCCTCGCCGAGCCGGCCGACGGGTTCGTCGCGGAGTTCGTCGGGGCGGGCGCGGCGATGCGGCGGCTGCGGCTGGTCGAGGTCGGCTCGATCGGGTTGCTGCCCGCCGGGGAAGGCGCCCCGGCCGCGACCGTCCGCGCGGACCAGTCGCTGTACGAGGCCCTCGACGCGATGCTCCGCGCCGGGACGGAGACCGCCACCGTCCTGGACGAGGACGGGCGCGCCGCGGGCGCCGTCTCGTGGTCGGCGATCGTCCGGCAGAACTCGGAGCCGAGGCCGTGACCGTCACGGCGGTGCCGGAGCGGACGAGGCCCGGCGACGAGGCCGCCGGGCGCTCCCTCGCTGGGCTCCTCGCCACCCCCGTGTTCCTCGTCGCGGTGTCGGCGGCGCTCTACCTCTACGTGCGCGGCCTCGACCTCGACGCGATCGAGCGCAGGTCCCTCGACCGGTCCGAGATCACCCACCAGTTCCTCCAGCACGTCAGGCTGGTCGCGGTGTCCACGGCGCTGGTCCTCGCGATCGCGGTCCCGCTCGGCGTGCTGCTGACGCGGCCGCGGCTGAGCCGGTTCTCGGCGCCGTTCCTGGCGCTCGCCAACGTGGGGCAGGCCGTCCCGTCGATCGGGGTGCTCGTGCTGCTCGCCGTCACGGTCGGCATCGGCTTCCAGAAGGCGGTGATCGCGCTCATCCTGGTGTCGGCCCTGCCGGTGCTGCGCAACACGATGGTGGGGCTGCAAGGCGTGGACCGGTCGCTCATCGAGGCGGGGCGCGGCATCGGCCTGTCCCGGGCGGCGGTCCTGTTCCGCGTCGAGCTGCCGCTCGCCGTCCCGGTGATCCTCGCCAGCGTCCGGGTCGCGGTGATCCTCAACGTGGGCAGCGCGACGCTGGCCGCGTTCACCAACGCCGGCGGGCTCGGCGACCTCATCAACACCGGCATCTCCCTCAACCGGACCCCGATCCTGCTCACCGGAAGCGTCCTGACCGCCGTGCTCGCGATGGCGGCCGACTGGCTGATCGGCATCGTCGAGTTCGTCCTGCGCCCCCGCGGCCTCTGAAACCCGAGGAGAAGTCACCATGCGCAAGCTCGCCGCCGCCGCGTCCCTCGCCGCCGTCGCCCTGACCGCCGGCTGCTTCAGCTCCACCGGAACCGACGCCAAGGCCGGGAGCCTGGCCGAGGGCAACTCGCTGAAGGGCGTCACCCTCACGGTCGGGTCGAAGGAGTTCACCGAGCAGCTCGTGCTCTGCCAGGTCACCGCCCTCGCGCTGCGCTCGGCGGGCGCGACCGTGAAGGAGAAGTGCGGGCTCCAGGGCAGCAACACCACGCGGGCCGCGCTGACGTCCGGCAGCATCGACATGTATTGGGAGTACACGGGCACCGCCTGGGTCAACTACCTCAAGCAGACGGAGCCGATCGGCGACCCGGCCCGGCAGTACGCGGCCGTCGCGGAGCAGGACCTCGCGAAGAACGAGGTGAAGTGGCTGGCCGCGGCGCCCGCCAACAACACCTATGCCCTCGCGGTGAAGACGGCGACGATGCGCCGGCTCGGGATCGCGGACCTGTCGGGCTACGCGCGGCTGGCGAAGAGCGACCCGTCGAAGGCGTCCACGTGCGTGGCGAGCGAGTTCGCGGGACGCAGCGACGGGTGGCCCGGTTTGCAGAAGGCGTACGGGTTCAGCCTGCCGAAGGCGGACGTGGCGACGCTGGCCGAGGGCGCCATCTACGACGCCGTCGGGAAGGGCAAGCCGTGCGCCTTCGGGGAGGTCGCCACGACCGATGGGCGGATCAAGGCGCTCGGCCTGACCCCGGTTCCGGACGACAAGAAGTTCTTTCCCGTCTACAACCCCGCCCTGACCGTCCGGGAGACGGTCCACCGGGACGATCCCGCCATCGAGAAGATCGTGAACCCGATCGCGGCCGCGCTCACCGACGCGGTCCTGCAGGAACTCAACGGCGAGGTCGACATCAAGGGCGAGCAGCCCGCGAAGGTCGCCGAGACGTGGCTGAAGTCCAAGGGCTTCATCGGCGGGTAGCCGCCCGGCGTCACACCATGTACTGGTCGTGGCGCCGGTACAGGTCCGTCCACTCCTCGTCGCTGAGCCGCCGGCCGGTCGCGGCGATCTCGGCGAGCTCCTCGAAGTAGGCCTCGCGCGGAGCGCCCGGGGTGAAGAGCAGGAGCATCGCCGCCGGCTCGCCCGACTCGTTGCGGAACCCATGCACGCCGCCCTCGGGGACGAAGAGGAAGTCGCCGGCCGAGGTGTCCTTCCAGCCCGTCCCGTCGTGCAGCCGGACCGTTCCGGACAGGATGTAGAACGACTCTGTGATCGTCCGATGGAAGTGCGGCATCGGGCCGGAGGGCTTCGGCCCCATCTCCCAGCGGTAGAGGCCGAACGCGCCGTTCGTGGAGCCGCCGGTGCCCAGGTAGTGGACGCGCGTCCCGCGGTGGACGCCGTCGCCGTCGACGGCGCCGATGAGCAGGTCGGGCGCCGCCCCGGCGGGGCGCAGCGTCCCGCTGCTCTCGCCGCCGTCCCCGAGATAGCGGGCGTCGGGATAGGTCATGGCTACACCACCAGGTTCAGCAGGAGGACGAACACGAGGCCGCACACCGAGATCACGGTCTCCATCAGCGACCACGTCCTGATGTTCTGCCCGACGCTGAGCCCGAAATACTCCTTCACCAGCCAGAAGCCCGCGTCGTTGACGTGGGAGAAGAACAGCGAGCCGGCCCCGATCGCGAGGACGAGCAGCGATGTCTCGCCGCTGTCGAGCGTGGTGGCCAGCGGTGCGAGGATCCCGGCCGCGGTGACCGTGGCCACGGTCGCCGAGCCGGTGGCGAGCCGGATGAGGACGGCGACCAGCCACGCCAGGAACAGCACCGAGAGGTCGCTGTCCTTGACCCAGTCGGCGACGAGGTCGCCGATGCCGGTGTCGACGAGCGTCTGCTTGAAGCCGCCGCCGGCGGCCACGATCAGCAGCGGGCCGGCGATGGGCGGCAGGGAGCCGGCCAGCGAGGAGGCGATCCCCTCCCGGTCCATGCCGGAGCCGCGGCCGAAGGTGAACATGGCGACGACGACCGCGATGATCAGCGCGACCAGCGGGGTGCCGAGGTTGTCCAGGACGGTGCGCACCCGGTCGCCCTCGTCCAGGGTGATGTCGGCGACGGCCTTGCCCAGCATCAGCACGACCGGGAGCAGCACGGTGAACAGGGTGACGGGGAAGGACGGGCGACGGCGCCGCTCGGCGTCCACGGCGGCGTGGTCGTCGGCGTCCCGCCCGTCCGCGGCCGTGACGTAGAGCTCCGGCGCGGGGACGTCCACCCAGCGGGAGGCGAACCGGGCGAACACCGGGCCGGACAGCGCGATGGTGGGGAGCGCGACGGCGATGCCGAGGGCGAGCGTGAGACCGAGGTCGGCCTTGAGGGAGTCGATCGCGACGAGGGGCCCCGGGTGCGGCGGGACCAGACCGTGCATCGCCGACAGTCCCGCCAGCGCGGGGATCCCCACCGCGATGACGGACATCTGGGCGCGCCGCGCCACCAGCAGGATGACCGGCACCAGCAGGACGAGCCCGATCTCGAAGAACATCGGCAGCCCGATCAGCGCTCCCACGAGGGCCATGGCCCAGGGCAGGAACCGGCGCCCGGTGCGGCCGATGATCGTGTCGACGATCTGGTCGGCGCCGCCGGAGTCCGCGAGCAGCTTGCCGAACATCGCGCCGAAGGCGATCAGTGCGCCGACCCCGGCGGCGGTGTCGCCGAACCCTTTGGTGAAGGCGTCGATGGTGTCGGCCACCGGAAGCCCCGCGACGATCCCGACCAGGAGCGAGCCGAGCGTCAGGCTCAGGAACGGGTGCACCTTGAGATAAGTGATCAGTACGACGATCAGGGCGATGCCGGCGAGCGCGGCCGGCACGAGCCTCCCGCTCGACGCCGCCGGCGCCGCGGCCAGCACGATCGGGTGCATGCGTCATCCTCCTGGGAGCCGGAGTGAACGAGGGTGCTCGCCCGAGTGTGGCGGCTATAACCTGCCGTTAACAAGAGATAGCTCCGTAAAATCATATCTTTGTCAGAGGTTGTCCGGCTTCATGTGATGATTAGCGGCATGGTGGAGACCCCGTCGACGGGCCTGCACGGCAGCGTGCTCGACCGGCTCGGCATGCTGATCACGTCCGGCGCGCTGCCCGCGGGCGAGGTGCTGCGGATCGAGCAGCTGGAGGCGCGGTTCGCCGTCTCCCGGTCGGTGATCCGGGAGGCGATCCGCGTCCTGGAGTCCATGGGCATGGTCAGGAGCCGCCGGAGGGTCGGCGTCACGGTCGCCGACCGCTCGGGCTGGAACCTGTTCGATCCGCAGATCATCGGCTGGAGGCTCGACGGCGACGGCCGGGACGAGCAGCTGCGCTCGCTCGGCGAGCTGCGCCGCGGGCTGGAGCCGGTGGCCGCCGCGCTCGCCGCGCGGAACGCGACGCCGGCGCAGTGCGGCGCGCTGACCGGCGCGGTCATGGAGATGGCGGTGCACGGCAGGTCCGGTGACCTGGAGGCCTACCTGGCCGCGGACATCCGCTTCCACCGGACGCTCCTGGAGGCGTCCGGCAACGAGATGATGGGCGCGCTGAGCGGGGTGGTCGCCGCGGTCCTGGCCGGCCGCACCCACCACGACCTGATGCCCGCGCACCCCGAGCCGGCCGCGATCCGCTGGCACGCCGAGGTGGCGCAGGCGGTGCAGGCCGGCGACGCCGAGGCCGCCGAACGCGCCATGCGCGACATCGTCGAGGAGGCGACCCGGGCGATGCTGGAGCCCGGCTGACCGGTCAGAACAGCGTCGGCGGCTCCGCCGGGACGGGCTCGGGCAGCGGCTCCAAACCGGGCACGCGGGCCCTCACCTCGTCGTGGAAGCGGCGGACGAGCGCGGGCGCGTCGGCGTTGTCGGGCGTGTGGACGAACACGGTCGGCGAGCGTCCCTCGGCAAGCCACTCCGCGACGCGGCCGACCCAGAACCGCCAGCCCTCGACGGTGCGCTCGGTGTCGTCCCGTCCCAGGTAGCGGACGATGGGACGGTCCGTGAGCGCCTCCGCCCTGCGCGGCACCCGCGGCTTCTTCGTCCAGGCGTCGCGTTCGGCGTCGCTGGTCGGACGGCTCTGGAAGAACGCGGTCGTGTCGAACGGGACCCACTCGGCCTCGGCGCGGGACAGGACGCGCTCAAGGTCGCGCACGGCTCCCGCGTCCTCGAAGAACGCGCGGTGACGCACCTCGACGGCGTACCTGTGCGCAGCGGGCAGCCCGCGCAGGAACGCCGCCAGCGTTCCGAGGTCACCCGGGCCGAAGGAGCCGGGGAGCTGCACCCACAGCGCGTGCGCCCGCGACCCGAGCGGCTCGATGGCGTGCAGGAACGCCCGCAGTTCCTCCCCGCCCCCGGCGAGCCGCCGCTCGTGTGTGATCGTCTTCGGGAGTTTGGTCACGAACCGGAAGCCGGGCCCGGTCTGCTCCGCCCACGACTCCACGGTGCTCCGCGCCGGCGTCGCGTAGAAGGTGGTGTTGCCTTCCACCGCGTTGCACCAGCTCGCATAGGCTCGCAGCCGCTCGCCCGGAGGCAGCGACGGCGGGACGAACCGCCCCTGCCACCGCGTGTGAGCCCACATCGCGCACCCCACGTGAAGCCGCATCCTCCGACGCTACCGGTGATCCGAGGGCCTCCGGTCCGGCCGGCGGGGCCTCGGGCGTGGACGCTCGTGGCGAGGAGGGGACGCGTGCCGTGTTCCGGCGGCCGGGGGTCTCCCCAGACCCCCGGCCGCCGGGCCGGCGAACCCGCATCGGAACGCCGGCGGACGGGATCCGGCCGCCGCGGAATCGCGGGAGCCGCGCTCACTGCTCCCGTCCGCTGGGACGGGGTCCCCCCGCGAGGCGGACCTTCCCCCAGTCCGGCTGGGAACCATCCTGCCGGGCCGCCGGGGAGCCGGCATCGGTAGATACACCGATCCGTGTACCGATTCGAGGGCCGATCGGACTTTAGGAAAGTCGTAGCAGTGCGTATTGGTATGACTACAATTCAGGTCACCCCTGGAGCCGGTAACCCCGGCGATAGCTGACTGGAGACGCCGTGCCGCTGACCGCGACGCTGGAACGACAGACGGGACGACTGCCCGCGGAGCTCACCAGCTTCATCGGCCGGGAGGCGGAACTGGAGCAGGCGCGGCGGCTGATCGACGGTCACCGGCTGGTCACCCTGACCGGGTCGGGCGGCGTGGGCAAGACCAGGCTCGCGGTCCGGGCGGCCGACCTGGCGCGCGACGCCTTCCGCGACGGCGTGTTCTTCGTCTGCCTGTCGGGCCTGAGCGAGCCTTCCCTTCTCGCGCAGGCGATCTGCGAGGCGCTCGGGGTGGGGGAGCGCGGCGACGGGCCCGCCGACGCTCTGCTCGCCGACCATCTCGCCGACCTGCGGATCCTGCTCGTCCTCGACACGTGCGAGCACATGGTCGACGAGTGCGCGAAGCTGTGCGAGGCGCTGCTGCGGTCGGCGCCGGAGCTGCGCGTCCTGGCGACCAGCCGGCAGTCGCTGGACGTCATGGGCGAGCACACGTTCACGGTTCCGCCGCTGGGCGAGCCGCGAGCCGCCCACGACGCCGGTGCGGACGGCCGGGAGTGCGACTCGGTCACCCTGTTCGCGGAGCGCGCGGCGGCGACCGTGGAGGGATGGACGCTCACGGGCGCGAACCGCGACGCCGTGGTGCGCCTGTGCACCCGCCTCGACGGCATCCCGCTCGCGATCGAGCTCGCCGCCGTCCAGCTGCGGGTGTTCTCACTGGACCAGGTGCTCGGCCGGCTCGGCACCCACCTGTTCCAGGCCCGGGGGCGGCGGACGGGCCTGCGGCGCCACCAGACCCTGCGGGCGACGGTCGACTGGAGCCACGCGCTCTGCTCGCCCGAGGAACGGCTCCTGTGGGCGCGGCTGTCGGTGTTCGCGGCCGACTTCGACCTGGCCGCCGCCGAGCACGTCTGCTCCGGGGACGGCTTGGACGCCGAGCACGTCGCCGAGGTGCTGACGGACCTCCTGGAGAAGTCCATCGTGCAGCGCGCCGACCGCGGCAGCCGGGTGCGCTACCGGATGCTCGACACGCTGCGGCAGTACGGCGCCGAGCGCCTCGCCGCGCGGGGAGGCGGCGAGGAGGTCCGGCTCCGGTCCCGCTGCTTCGCCTGGTACGCCGGACGGCTGGAACGCGCCCGCGAGGAGCTCACCGGCCCTGAGCAGGTCCGGTGGCTGGACTGGTTCGACCGCGAACGCGCCAACGTCCGCCACGCGCTGGGCAGGGTGCTCGCGACGGCCGACGCGGACGCGGTCCGCGGCGCCATGGAGACCCTCGGGCGGTTCTGGGTGCTCAAGGGCGTGCCGGGCGAGGGCCGCCACTGGATGGACCGGCTGCTCGCGACCCGCGACACGACCGGCCCCGGCTGGTCGGGACTGCTCACGATGGCGGCCATGGCGAGCACGATGCAGAACGACCTCGCCGGGGGCGGCGAGCTGCTGGAACGGGCGCTGGCCCAGGCCCGGGCGGACGGCGATCGGGCGGCCGCCGCGGACGCCCGCACCGGCCAGGGGCTCCTCGCCCTGTTCGCGGGCGACTTCGCCCTGTCGCTGGAGCGGCTCGACAGGGCGGACGAGCTGTACCGGGAGACCGGGTACGACGACGTGCTCGGGCTGCTCGTCGAGATCTTCCGCGGCACGGCGCACCTGTTCGAGAACGACTTCTCCGCCGCCGTCGCGCACGCCGACCGGGCCGTCCGCGCGGGCGAGGAGCGCGGGGAGTTCTGGGTCCGCTCCTACGGGATGCTGGTGGGCGGGCTCAGCCTGTGGCTCGCCGGCGACCTGGACGGGGCGATGCGGCGGCTCCGCCGGTCGCTGCGGACCAAACGCGACCTCGGCGACCGGCTGGGGATCACGCTGGGCCTCGAAGCGATCGCCGGTTGCCTGTGCAGCGGTGGCGACCACGTCCGGGCCGCCCGGCTGCTCGGCGCCGCGGACCGGATGCGCGAGTCCACGCGGACGTCCTGGTTCGGCCCCTACCACGCCGTCCTCCGGGACGTGCACATCGACAAGACCGTGGAGGCCCTGGGCGAGGCGCGGTACCGCGCGGCGTTCGAGGAGGGCGAGCGGCTTCCCCTGACACGCGCGATCGCGGAGGCGCTGGACGAGCCCGTTCCCGGGGGCGAGGAAGGGGCGGACGGCGGGTCCCCGCTCACCGAGCGGGAACGGCAGGTCGCGGAACTCGTGGCCGAGGGGCTGTCCAATCGCGGCATCGCCGAGCGCCTGACGATCGCGAAACGCACCGCCGACTCGCACGTCGAGCACATCCTCGCGAAGCTCGGCTACTCGTCCCGCACCCAGATCGCCGTGTGGGTCAGCGGGCGGGAGCAGTGAACTCGTAGGATCCGACCGTGAGCGATCAGGAGGTCCGCGCGGAGCCGCCGTCCGGGGCCCGGGCCGGCATCACCCCCGCGGAGTTCGAGGAGTTCGTCGCCGATCGGCTCCTCGGGTCGGCCGCCCCGCACGTCAGCGGGCTGAGCGTCACGCTGCACGAGAAGGTGGCCGGCTCCGACGGGACCTACGACCTCGACGCGACCGTCCGCTACGGCTTCGCGGGCATGGACTTCCTCGTCGTGGTCGAGGCCAAGCACCACCGGAACCCGATCAAGCGGGAGCTGGTGCAGGTGCTTCACCAGAAGGTCCAGAGCGTCGGCGCGCACAAGGGCGTCATGGTGTCCACCGCCACGTACCAGAGCGGCGCCGTGGCCTTCGCGCGGGCGCACGGCATCGCCCTCGTGACGGTTACCGACGGCCGATTCCTCTTCGAGACGAGGGACGCCGCGCCGACCGAGGGGCCCGCCGGTTCCGGCCCGCCGCCCTTCCTCGTCCACTGCCATGCCATTCCCGGCGGGGGACCGGGCACGTCGCGGGTCGTGCTCATGGCGCCGGACGACGACGACTACCCGCGGCGGGCGGCGGAGATCCTGCTGGGCCGCCCGTTGGAGGGCCTCGCCCCGTAGCGCGGCGGGCCGGTCAGGCGCCGACGTGGACGTGCGACGCCCACACCGAGGGGTACTCCGGCCACAGGTCCCGCATCCGCCGGGTCGCGGCGTGGACCGCGCCGGCGACGTCGCCGCCGTCCGCGACGGCCGTGTAGACGAGGTCGGCGATGTCGACGGCGTGCCGGTCCCCGATCGGCCACAGGGTGCCGATCACATGCCGGTAGCCGGCGAGCTGGAACGCCGACGCCAGGTGGATCGCCTCGTCCGCGAGGCGCGCCCCCGGCCGGGCGGTCGAGCACGCCGACAGGAAGGCGAGTTCGGCGCCGTCCATGCGGAGCCCGGCGAGGTCCGTCACGGTCAGCGGCCGGGTCTGGTGGTCGGCCAGCAGCAGATGGCCGGACGACGGGTCGGCGAGGTCGCTGTGCCCGTGGCAGGCGAAATGCGCCCACCGGGCCTTGGGCAGAGCCGCGAGCACCGCCTCGTGGGTGGCGGCCGGCCCGGTGAGGACGTCGACCGGGCCCGGGAAGCGCCGGCCGACCAGCGCCGCCTCGGCCTCCGCGCCCGGCAGGTCGGACCGGCCGCCGGGGGTGCCGGGCATCGCGACGGCGACCGCCCGGTCACCGTCGGTCGGCGCCGTGTCCGCCGCGTCGCGCCGCGCGTGGGTCAGGGCCCGGAGGGTCGGGGCCGTCGAGCACACGACGCGGTCGACGACCGTCGCCGGGGTCTCGTCGGCCGCGGTGCCGTGGTAACCCGCCGCGTGCACCGGGAGGAACGACAGCAGTCCTGACAGGCACCACCACAGCCTCGGCCACGGCGCGCCGTCCTGGGGCGGCCCGCCGATGCCGAGGTGGTCGAGCACCGGACCGGCCACCGCGTCCCACAGCCATTCGAGCGTCCGCGACATCCGGTGCTGCCCGGCCGCCCACGCTCTGGCGCTCCCCGCGCCGATCTCCTCGACCGCGGCCAGGAACGCGCCGACCTCCGCCGTCACCGCGTCGGGGCTGAGCGCGGGCAGCGGCACGGCCGCGACGCCCGCGCCGGCGTCGAGGACCAGCGCGTGCGACCCGAAGTCCGACACGTTGACGATCACGACGTGGCCGCGGGCCGGTGCGAGGTCGCGGACGGCGGGCGGGCACAGGAAGCGGTCGAGGCCGGGCAGTTCCCGGATCTCCGCGACGAGCCGGTCGAACGCCGCGGCCGCGGCGCGGCGCTCCACCGACGGCTGGGGCGCCGGGTCGGCGCCCCTGCCGGGGACTCCCACCGGAGGCGCGGAACGGTCGAGTTCCGCGCACAGGGAGGTGAACCGCCCGGCCAGATCCGGGTCGCGCTCGGCCAGCTCGGAGAGGTCGGTGCGGGTGTCGAGCGCCCGGCCGAGCAGCAGCCCGCGTCCCTGCTCGAACAGCGCGACTCCGTGCTCGACCTGCCCGGCGCGCACGCAGCAGGCGGCGGCGTCCGATCCGATCCCGCCCATGTCGCCGAGGAGGATCTCCTGGTCGCGGCGTTCGAGGCCGCGCGGGACCGTCCGTCCCATCAGGTCGACGACCGTCGTGTAGGCGGACACGGCGTCCTCCCAACGTCCGGCCTCGGCGGCGAGCCTGGCCCGGCGGGCGGCCGCGACCGCGCGGACGCGGGGCGGAGCGGCCTCGGCCGCCGCTCCCTCCCGGCATGCCGCGAGCGCCTCGTCGAGGTCCGGTCCGGCGCCCGCGCGGGCGAACCGGGCGCCGAGCGCCTGGCCCAGGTTGGCCAGGTAGCCGGCGCGGTCGGGATGGTCGGGGTCGATGGCGTTGACCGCGGCGCGGGCGGCGCCGATCGCCGCGTCCACGTCCGCGGCCTCGCCGGTGCGCTCGAACCGCCGGTGCAGGACGAGCGCGCGGTTCGACAGCACCGCGGCACGGCGCGGGTGGCCCTCGGGGACGGCCGCCGCGGCGGCCTGGACGGTCTCGACCGCCTCGTCGATGTCGGCCCGCTCCCCGCTGATCGAGAACCGGGCCTGCAGGGCCGTGCCGAGGTTGGACAGGCGCACGCCCCGGCTGGAGTGGCCCGCCGGGGTGGCGAGGACCGCCTTCCGGCAGGCGTCGACCGCCTCGTCGATGTCCTCGCGGCGCCGCAGGGAGTCGTACCGGATCTGCAGCGCGCCGCCCAGGTTCGCCAGCATCGTCCCGCGGTCGGGGCTCGCGTCCGGCGAGGCGGCCACCGCCATCCGGAGCGCGTCGACCGCCTGGTCCAGGTCCGTCTGGGCGCCGGTGCCGCGGAACCGGGACAGCGAGGCCGCCCCGAGGTTGCCGAGGTAGGCCGCCAGGTGCGGGTGGCCGGGCGGCGCGGCGGCGACCGCGGCGCGCCCGGCCTCGACCGCGGCGTCGATGTCGGCCTCCTCTCCGGTGCGCTCGAACCGCACGCGGAGGATGTCGCACAGGTTCGACAGGCGCGAGGGCCGGTCGGGATCGTCCGGCGGGGTGGCGGCCGAGGCCCGCCGGGCGAGCGCGACCGCCTCGTCCAGTTCCCTCCGGCCGCCGGTGCGCCGGTGCAGCTCGCACAGCGCGTTGGCGAGGTTGGACCGCCGTCCGCACAGATCCGGATCGTCGGCGGGGGTGGCCGCCACCGCGGCACGTCCCGCCTCGACCGCTTCGGCCAGGTCGCGCTCGTCTCCGGTCTGGACGGACCGGATCCGCAGGACGTCACTGAGGTCGGACAGGTGGTCGGGACGTCCGGGGTCGTGCGGCTCGGCGACGGCCGCCGCCTCCCGATGGGCCTCGACCGCCTCGTCCAGGTCCGCCGGGTCCCCGGCGCGGTCGAACCGGGCCAGCAGCGCGTGACCGAGCTGCGACAGCTGCCCGGCGTGCGCGGGGTGGTCGGGGGCGGTGGTGATCACCGCGTCCCGCGCCAGGTCGATCAGCTCGTCCAGCTCGGTGACCCGGCGGGCCAGCGCCTCCCTCGTCCGCAGGGCGAGGTCGAGGTTGGAGGCCATGGCGGCGCGGTCGGGGTGGTCGGGCCAGCCGGTGACCGCGGCCTGCCCGGCCTCGA
Source organism: Actinomadura verrucosospora (assembly GCF_039540335.1). Taxonomy (NCBI): domain Bacteria; kingdom Bacillati; phylum Actinomycetota; class Actinomycetes; order Streptosporangiales; family Thermomonosporaceae; genus Actinomadura; species Actinomadura verrucosospora. The sequence continues at coordinate 66,050 of NZ_BAABEV010000002.1, forward strand.
TCGCGGCGTCGAGGTCCGCCTCGCCGCCGAGGTGCTCGAACCGGGTCAGCAGGGCGTTGCCGAGGTTGGACAGGGAGAGGGCGCGTTCGGGGTCGCCCGGCCCGGCGGCCTCCACCGCCGCCCGGCCGAAGGTGATCGACTCCTCCAGGTCGGACGGCGCGCCCGTCCGCTCGAAGCGGGTCAGCAGCGCGCTGCTGAGGTTGGTCCGGCAGCGGCCGTGCTCGGCGTGGCCCGGCCCGGTGGCGTCGGCCGCCAGCCGGAACAGCTCGACGGCGCGGTCCAGGAGGCCGGGGTCCTGCGAGGCGAGCGTGTCCCGGTAGAGCATCCGGCCGAGGCGGGCCAGCAGCCCGCCGCCGTCCGGGGCGTCCGGGGGATCGCGGTCGAACAGCTCGCCGATCAACGGAGGGACCGCGGCCGGAACCAGCCGGTGCACCGGATTGAGCAGGTCCAGGGCGACGGTGAGGTCCGGTTCGCCCTCGGTCGAGCCGCGGGCGGCGAAGCGCAGCCAGAACAGCCAGCCCGCCGCCTGGGCGACCTCGACGTCGTCCACCGGGTCCGGGACCGAGCAGATCAGGTCCACCGCGTCGGCGACGGCCCGGGGGGCCAGGACCAGGGTCGCATCACGCTCGGCGTTGAACCGGTCGACCCGATCCCGCACCTGTGCGAGCAGACGCGTTCGCACCACCGACGCTCCAACCATTCCGACAGCGGGGGAGAGCAGCAGTGAGGAACCATAGCCGTTCGGCGGTGGGGAGTTCAGGGGAGTGCGGCGGCCAGTCGGGTGCGCAGGACGGGCATGCGCTCCGGGGCGGCGGCGAGGGTCGTGGGAACCTCCCACTCGGCCAGGATCCCGAGGAGGATCGCGAGGTGCCGCGGGTCCTCGTCCGCCAGGAGTTCGTCGGCGCGGGCCACGGTGAGGGCGGGCCGGTCGAGGTCGCGCAGGCAGTCGAGGAACGCGTCCCAGTTGTGGCCGAAGTAGTCAGGGAAGGCCAGGGCCCGCGCCGCCTCCCGGAAGAAGGCGGCGCGGGTGCGGCACGCGTGCCCGTCGACGGCCGCGCGCACCGGATCGCTGGTCAGCGTCAGCCAGTGCGGCGGCGTGGTCATCGGACGGGTCCCTTCCTAGGAGAGCTTGTAGAAGTTGGAGTAGTGGTCCGGCGAGAAGTAGACGGTGCCGGTGCTGCTGTGGACGATCCGGTAGGCGTCGCGCGAGGCGCCCTTCGCCCGCGAGTAGACGTCGTACTCGTGGTAGGACACGCCGGCCGGGAGCTGGCCGTCGTAGTTGTGGTAGACGCCGCCGGTGTAGTTGTACCGGCCGTCAGGCCAGGAGTACCAGCCCGAGCTGGACGGCCAGCCCTTGCCGGCCCACACCGAGGCGGCGTACCGGCCGTCGGAGCAGCGGGAGATCGTGCAGGAGCCGTAGACCGCGGCGCCTGCCGGGACGGTGGCGGTGACGCCCGTCGCGCATGTCGCGGCCGCCAGGGTGACGGCGGCTCGTTTCGTCCAGGACGGCCGGGAGCGCTGCCTGAGCACAGGTACCTCCTACGAACGAGTGCGTCCCGAAGGGGACGTTTCCCCCGGATCCGGACCGCGCCCGGATCGAGGGCGACCAGCCGTCATGATGACCTTGCGGAGGGGCGTAGTCGATACAAAGCCGCCAAGTTTCTATGAACAGGATCTGACGCCACTACTGGGACTTAGTGCCATTGACCGGACGGCGCGCCAGGCCGAGGCCGCGGTTCGCCAGGGGTCAGCGCCGCTCCTGGATGCGGATCAGGTTCCCCGCGGGATCGCGGAACGCGCAGTCGCGCACCCCGTACGGCTGCTCGATCGGCTCCTGGACGACCTCGGCCCCCGCGGCCTGCACCCTGTCGAAGGTGTCGTCGAGGTCGGGGGAGGCGAGCAGGATCCAGCCGTAGGTCCCCTTGGCCATCATCTCGGCGATGGTGCGGCGCTCGTCGTCGGTGATGCCGGGATCGGTGGTCGGCGGCGCGAGCAGGATCGAGGTGTCGGGCTGCTTGGGCGGCCCCACCGTGATCCAGCGCATCCTGCCGCCGCCGACGTCGTTGCGGACCTCGAAGCCGAGCGCGTCGCGGTAGAAGGCCAGCGAGGCGTCCGGGTCGTCGTGCGGGAGGAAGCTCGTGTGAATGGTGATGTCCATGCCGGTCACGCTAGCCGCGGCTTCTTCACCCGCGCTTCTCGATTCCTGACCGGTCTCGCCCAAGGGCCGCAAGGGCATCGCAATGCGCCGGCGGCGGAGATCCCGGGTCGGAGGGCGATCGCCCTGATCTTTGCGCTAGGCAATAATCCGTCGGCACCCGGACCACCCGGACCACCCGGTCTCGCCGGGCTCACGCGGCATGCCGGGCGTCTCCCTGGCGGCGGGGTCTCCGTCCGGCCCTAGCGGGCGTGGCGGTCGAGGAAGGCACCGATCGCGCCGGCCACGGGCCCGGGGGCCTCCTCGGCCATGTGGTGGCCGGAGTCGATGGGACCGCCGCGGACGTCGTCGGCCCACGCCCGCCAGATCCGCACCGGATCGCCGTAGATCTCCTCCAGGTCGTCGCGGGCCGACCACAGCACCAGCACCGGGCACTGGACGCGGCGACCGGCACGGCGGTCGTCCTCGTCGTGCCTCCGGTCGATGCCCAGTCCGGCCCGGTACTCCTCCAGCATGCCGTGCACGGTCGCCGGGTCGTGGATCGCCTCGCGGAAGTCGGCCCACGCCTCGGGGGCCATGTGCTCGCCGGTCGCGGTGTACCAGGCGTCGGGGTCGGCGCTGATGATCCGCTCCGCCGGTTTGTCCGTCTGCCCGAAGAACCACCAGTGCCACCACCGGGCCGCGAAACGGGCGTCGCAGCGCTCCAGGTGCTCGACCACCGGCAGCCCGTCCATGGGGATCAGCGCGGTGACGGCGGCGGGATGGTCCATCGCCGTCCGGAACGCCACGAGGGCCCCGCGGTCATGCCCCGCGACGGCGAACGACCCGTGGCCGAGGGCCCGCATGAGGGCGACCATGTCCCCGGCCATCGCGCGCTTGGAGTACGGCGCGTGGTCGGCGTCGGTCGGCGGCTTGGACGACTTCCCGTATCCCCGCAGGTCCGGGCACACCACAGTGAACCGGTCCGCGAGGAGCGGCGCGACCTTGTGCCAGGTGGCGTGCGTCCGGGGATGGCCGTGCAGCAGCAGGAGGGCCGGTCCCGTCCCACCGTGCCGCACTCGCAGGGTGGCGTCGCCGACGTCTACCCGGTCCAGGGTGAAGCCGTCGAAGTACACGGGGGTCAGTGGCGGGTGGGGAGGCGGACGACCGTGACGAAGAAGTCGTCGATCTGCCGTATGGCCTTGATGAACTGGTCGAAGTCGACGGGCTTGGTGACGTAGGCGTTGGCGTGCAGCTTGTAGCTGCGCAGGATGTCCTCCTCCGCCGACGACGTGGTCAGCACCACCACCGGGATGGAGGCCAGCTCCGGGTCGGACTTGATCTCTTCGAGGACCTCGCGGCCGTCGCGCTTGGGCAGGTTCAGGTCGAGGAGGACCAGGTCGGGACGGGGCGCGTCGGCGTGCTCCCCCCGCTTGTAGAGGAAGTCCAGGGCCTCCGCGCCGTCGCGGACGACCTGCAGGGTGTTGCCGACCTTGTTGTGCTCGAAGGCCTCACGGGTCATCAGCTCGTCGCCGGGGTCGTCTTCGACCAGCAGGACGGTGATGGGTTGGACGGCGGTGCTGGTCACGAACTGGCTCCTTGGAGGTCGGTGGTCGGGGAGGGAACGTCGGCGTCGGGCGTGCCGTCCGCGGACGCGCCGGCGCCGTCCGCGGTCCGGCCGTCGGGGGCGTCGTCGGAGGCCTCCGCGCCGGAGGGCGCGGCGGGCGGGTCGTCGGCCGCGAGGGTGAAGTGGAACCGGGAGCCCTCCTCGCGGTCGGGGTCGAGCCAGATCCGGCCGCCGTGGTATTCGACGATCTTCTTGCACAGCGCCAGGCCGATGCCGGTGCCGGCGTAGGCGTCGCGGCTGTGCAGCCGCTGGAAGATGACGAAGATCTTGTCGGCGTACTCGGCGGGGATGCCGATCCCGTTGTCGGTGACGGTCAGGTGCCAGTGCCCGTCCTCCCGCTCGCAGGTGACACGGACGACCGCCTCGCGGTCGGGGGAGCGGAACTTGACCGCGTTGCCGATCAGGTTCTGCCACAGCATCACCATGAGCGTGGGGTCCGCGGTGAGCTCCGGGAGGTCGTCGGGCCTCTCGACGCGGGCGCCGGACTCCGTGAGGGGGCCGTCGAGGTTGGCCAGCGCCTCGTCGAGCGGCTCGCCCAGCGAGAGCGTCCGCTGGTGCTGGTGCAGGCGGCCGACCCGGGAGAAGGTCAGCAGGTCGTTGATCAGCACCTGCATGCGCTTGGCGCCGTCCACCGCGAAGGCGATGTACTGGCGGCCGCGGTCGTCGAGCTGGTCGGAGCAGCGGCGCTCCAGCATCTGGCAGAACGAGGCGACCTTGCGCAGCGGCTCCTGCAGGTCGTGGCTGGCGACGTAGGCGAACTGCTCCAGCTCGGCGTTGGAGCGGCGCAGCTCCACGGTCTGCGAGTCCAGCTCCGCGGTGCGGCTCTGGAGCAGGCGCTCGCGTTCGGTGGACTGCTCCAGAGCCATCGTGATCCGGCCACGCATCGCCTCCACGGCGAGGGCCACGTCGCGGACGTCGGCGGGGCCGTGCGCGCCGATGACATGGGTGAAGTCGCCGTCGGCGACCCGGCGTGAGGCGGAGCGGAGCATGCGCAGCGGCCGGTCCACGGCGTGGTGCAGCAGGACGGCCAGCAGCGCCGCGGTCGCCAGCAGCGCGATGAACAGGGTGGTCAGCGTCCAGTCCCGCATCGTGCGGGTGTGGCGCAGGTCCGCGCGGCTCTCGGCGCGGACCTGGCTCAGGTGGCGGTTCTGGACCGCCCAGGTGGCGCGGACCTGGTCGAAGGCGGGCTTGCCCCGGGCCGCGGTGGCGGCCGCCTCGCCGCCGGAGCCCTGCTCGCGGACCTGGTCGATGACGACGGCGCCGTAGTCGCGGCGCCACGCGTCGATCGCCCGCCCGGTCGCGTCGAGGTCGGCGCGCAGCGCGGGCTCGTCGGCCAGCAGCCGGCGCAGCCGCGCGGAGGACTGCTGCTCGGTGGCCAGCCCGTCGGTGTAGGGCTGCAGGAACTGCCGGTCCCCCGCCAGGGCGTAGCCCCGGACGCCGGTCTCCTGGTTGAGCATGGCCATCTGCATCCGGCTCGCCTCGACCTGCGCCGGCGCGATCCTGTCCACCAGCCGGTCCGAGGCCCGCGCGGTCTCCTCCAGCAGGCTGTGGACCACCGCGGCGCCGGTGACGGTGAGCGCGACGATCAGCAGCGCGGCCAGCATGAACCAGGCGCGGACGGTCAGTCCCCGCCGCGGCGGGGGGCCGCTCGCCGGCGGCGGTGCGGCGAGATCGGCGGATTCGGCCGTCTCGGCGTCCCGCACCGTCAGGGGCGGTGTGCTCATGTGGGGGTCCATCCAAGGTGAATGACGGCGACGTCGTCGGCCAGCCCGCCGTGCTGGAGCGAGGCCGCCTCGACGTCGGTGATGAGTGTGTCGACGAAGTCGCCGGGGGAGAGCGCGCGGTGGCCCTGGGCGAGCCGGAGCAGGCCGGTCAGGTCGAGGCGGCGGCCCTCGTCGTCGATCTGGCCCTCGAACAGCCCGTCGGTGAACAGGACGAGCGAGGCGCCCGGCGGCAGGGGGATCTCGTGCTCGCGCCAGCCGGCCAGTCCGGGCACCATGCCCACGCCCAGCCCGCCCGGCGGCTCGACCAGCCGCACCTCGCCGTTGCCGTGCATCAGGAACCCGGGGTGCCCGGCGCGGACCACCCGCGCCACGGAGCGGTCGGGGAACAGGGTCGCCGTGATGAGGGTGACGAACATCTCGGAGCCGCCGTCCTCCCCGGCCAGCAGCTCCTCCAGGAGTTCGACCACCCGCGCTCCGCGCGTTCCGGCCAGCACGAACGACCGCCACGCCACCCGCAGGCTGACGCCCAGGGCCGCCGAGGCGGGACCGTGCCCCGCCACGTCCCCGATCACCGCGTGCACCAGGCCGTCGCTGGTCTCCACCACGTCGTAGAAGTCCCCGCCCAGCAGGGAGTGGGCCCGCCCGGGGCGGTACCGCGAGACGACCCGCAGGCGCGGATTGGACACCCTCGGCCGCGGCAGCAACCCGCGCTCCAGCCGGGCGTTCTCCTGGGCGCGCATCTGCTGGACCTGGAGCGCCGCGACCGCCTGCTGGACCTGGCGCCGCTGCACCGCGTACCGGATCGCCCGCCCGAGCCGATCCGCCTCCAGCTGGTCCTTGGAGAGGTAGTCCTGCGCGCCGGCGGCCATCGCGGAGGTGCCCGCCTGAGACTCGGCGAGCCCGGTCAGCACCACCACCGCGGCGCCCGGCGCCCACTCCAGCACCTGCCGGAGCACCGCCAGGCCCTGCGACTCGCCCAGGTGCAGGTCGAGCAGCACGCAGTCGGGCATGGGGTTCGCCGACAACGGGCCCCGCGCCTCGGGAAGCGAACGCACCCACTGCAGCGACGCCCGCAGCCCGGTGTCGGCGAGGGTGTCCTCCACCAGCAGCGCGTCGGCCGAGTCGTCCTCCACCAGCAGGACCCGCAGCGGCCCGAGCTCCGGCTCCCCGTCGGCGGCGCCGGTGATCGCGATCGGCATGCGCGGTCCGGGCGGCGCGGAAGGGCGCGCCCCGAGGCCGGCCGCCTCAAGACCCTGCGACATCAGTCCGTCCACCGCCCTTCCCCCCTCCGACCCGCCGGTGCCGCGCCGATAGTAGTTGCCTTATGGCAAATATGCATCCGCGGCGCACCGCCGCGCGACGCATCCGCGTCGTCTGTGACCTGCCCGACCGCGACCGTAACGCACCGGTGCCCGTGACCCGTCCGGACGGGTCCCCTCCCGTGGCGCACCTTCTACCGGCTTCGCGCCTGAGCGGGAACGCCGGCCTCGCCGCGCGGACCACCGCCCGCGCCGGGCGCTGTGTCACCGCCCGCGCCGGGCCCTGTGTCACCGTCCTTGCCGGGGGCCGTGTCATCGCCCGCGAACAGCTCGATGAGGACCTGGACGTCGTGGTCGGCTTCGGCGGGGTGCCGGAAGGGGCGGTCGGCGTTGACGGTGTAGCGGTTGCGGCGCCCGATCCGGGTGCGGGTGAGGTACCCCGCCTCCTCCAGATCCGTGATGATCAGCTGGGCCGCGCGCTCGGTGATGCCGATGTCCTGGGCGACGTCGCGGACCCGGAGGCCGGGGTCGCGCGCGATGGCGATCAGAACCCGCGCATGGTTGGTCAGGAACGTCCACGGCTTGTCGTCGCGCCGCCTCGGCGTCCTCTCCATCCGCCCGCCTCCCCTTCCCGCGTCCGCCTTCCCCGCCGCGGGCGCGCGGTGTGCGCCGGTCGGCGGGATCCGCCGCCGGGGAGGGGGAGGCCGTGCTCAGAGCGTCATCATACGAGGAATCTTTGCGGAATAATATTTCCTGTAACGGAAGTGATGCGTAGACGTTCCCGGCGCCCGCGCCGCAGGGCTCACCCGCTGCGCCCCGCACCCGGCGGCAGCGACTCGGCCAGCGCTGCGTCCAGGGTCGGGTGGATGGTCAGGCGCTCGTCGACGTGCGTGATCTGCAGGACGCGCCGGACCGCGTCCTGCAGCGGTCCGGCCAGTACGGCGCTGCCGCCGCGTCCCTCGGCCGCCAGGTAGAACCGCATCAGCAGGCTGAGGCCCACCGAGTCCAGGTACCGCAGCCCGCTCAGGTCGAGCACCAGGTGCTCGCCGTGCTCGCTGCGCAGGCCGCGCATCCGCTGCTCGGCCTGCTGCGCGGTGTCCAGTGCCAGATCCCCGGTCATCGTGATCACTGTCCAGCCGTTCCGCGCGTGGCCGGTCACCTCGGCCATGGCGTTGCCTCCACGTCGTTCCGCTTTCTCTGGGTCGGGGCCCTGCGCCGTCGGCGCGCCGGGCACGTCAGGGGTGGTCGGTACCGGGCGCTGCGGCGTCGGGCGGGGCGAGGCGGACGGTGGCCAGCTCCGGGAGGCCGGAGAGGGTCAGCACCGGTTCCAGCAGAACCGGAGCGATCAGTTCGAGATGGTCGGCATGGGCGAACAGGACGCTCAGCCCCGCGCTATCAAGGTACTCGACCGCGGTGAGGTCAAGGACGAGTTCGCCCCCGTCCTCGCGGGCGGTGTCCAGCGCCGTGGCGAGGGCCCCGCTGTTGCTCATGTCGATCTCGCCGACGGCCGTCACGAGCGCCCTCCCGTCCGGGCGCCGGGCGGACCTGAGGGTCAGGGGTGTGCTCATGAGCCAATCCAGGTGTGCATGTGGACGGTGGTGCCGTCCGGGCCGGGCGTGATCGTGAGCTTGCTCATCAGCGCCCGCATCAGGGCGGTGCCGCGGCCGCGGTTGAGGTCGGCGTCGGGCCCTCCGGGCGGCTTCCACCGGCCGGTGTCGGCGATGGTCAGGTGCAGCTGGTCGACGAAGGCCTCGGCCCGCAGCCGGACGGTGTGCACTCCGGCGGCGGGCCGGCCGTGCTCGACGGCGTTCGCGCACGCCTCGCCGGCGGCGACCAGCACGCCCTGGGCGGTGCGGCGGGGGAGCTGGCACTGGGCCAGCCAGCCGCGCAGCGCCTCCCGCAGCGGGGCGAGCTGCGCCGACTCGGCGGGGAAGCTCACGTCCAGCGGCGCGGGGTGCCGGTACAGCATCAGCGCGACGTCGTCGTCGTAGCCGCCCGGCGGGGCCAGGCTCGTCATGATGTGGGTGGCGAGCTCGTCCACCCCCCGCTCGCCGCCCTCCTGGACGGCGTGCCCGACCCGCTCGATGCCCTCGTTCAGGGAGCGGCGGCGGCGTTCGACGAGGCCGTCGGTGTACAGCAGCACGGTGGCCCGGGCGGGGATGGTGGTCGCGGCGTCCGGCCGGGGCCGCGGGGAGCCGACGGCGATCGGGACGGACCTGCCGCCTTCGAGCAGCTGGGTGGTGCCGTCGGCCCGGGCGAGGATGGCGGGCGGATGCCCGGCGCTCGAATAGGTGAGGTCGCCGGTCGCGGGGTCGAGGACGCCGCAGAACACGGTGGAGCAGCGGGCCCCCGGGACGCCGGCGGCGAAGCGGTCCAGGGCCGTGAGCGTCCCCGCGGGGTCCGCGTCCTGGAGCAGGAGGGCCCGGCAGGCGCTGCGCAGCTGGCCCATGACGGTGGCGGCCTCCAGCCCGCGGCCGACGCAGTCGCCCACGATGATCCCGATGCGGCCGTCGGGAAGGGCGAAGATGTCGTACCAGTCGCCCCCGACCTCCAGCGGCCGCGCCGCCGGCTCGTACCGGACGGCGAACCCGTCGGGCAGCTCGGACGGCCCGAGGATGGCGCGCTGCAGGGCCAGGGCGGTGTCGCGCTGCTGGTCGATCAGGTTGGCGCGGGAGAGCCCCTGGGAGAGGCGCCCGGCGAGCAGGGACAGCAGCAGCCGGTCCTGGCCGGTGAACGGGCGCCGCTCGGTCAGGTCGATCCAGAGGACGAGGGTGCCCCGGGGGTGTTCGAGCGTGATCGCGGTGGGGTGCTCGGCGACGGGGGTGAGAGGCGGGTGCTCGCGCAGCGCGGCCAGCTCCCCGCGGCGCTCCTCGGACAGGTCCTGCCAGCTCTGCCCCGGCTCGGTCGAGGTCAGCTCCGGCGGTCCGCCGCCGAAGACGGCCGCCATCACCCGCTCGGCGTGCCAGAGGTCTCGCAGCTCCTCCAGCGCGCCGACCAGGGTGTCGCGCAGGCTCACGGCCTCGGTGAGGCGCATGCTGAGGGCCGCGAGGGCGCTCTCGCGCTGGATGGCGTAGTGGTCGGCGGTGACGTCCCGGAAGGTGCCGACGATGACCCGCCGGCCGGATTCGGGGTCGCGGACGTGGTTGAAGGCGACGCTGACCCAGACGCGATGGCCGTCACGGTGCCTGACGGGGACGTCGAAGGTGCCGCGCTCCCGCACGAGCATGCTCTCGAAGGCCTGGGCGACCTGCCGGTGCGCTTCGAAGTCGGTCTTCTCGTCCGGCCACCAGGGAGGCTTCGGGGGATAGGGCAGCCCGGCGGCCTCGTAGCCGAGGATGTCGGTGAAGGCGGTGTTGAACTCGACGACGCCGCCGTCCTCCGCGCAGACGAAGAACGCCTCCTGGAGGGAGTCGACCAGCGCGGTGCGCCACCGAGCGTGGTGACCGCGCAGCCGGGCCAGCTCCACGTTCGCCCGCACGCGGGCCAGGAGCTCGGCGGCGGCGAAAGGCTTGAGAAGGTAGTCGTCGGCGCCCGCCCGAAGGCCCTCGATCGATGCCTCCTGGCCGGCGCGGGCCGACAGCAGCAGCACCGGCAGGGCGGCGGTGCGCTGGTCGCCGCGCAGGGCGGCGACCAGCTCCAGCCCGTCCACGTACGGCATCATGACGTCGCTGACCACCATGTCGATCCCGCCCTCGCGGACCGCCCGCAGGGCCGCCCGGCCGTCGGCGACGGTCTCCACCTCGTAGCCGGCGCCGCGCAGGAGCCGGGTGAGGTACTCGCGCATGTCGGCGTTGTCGTCGGCGACCAGCACCCGCGCCGGGACCTCGGGCGCGGGCACCGGGACCGGCTCGGGCGGCGTCGGGTCGGTCGAGTTCGGGTCCCCGCCGGAATGCTCGGCGGGCAGCCAGCGCAGCGCCTCCTGCACGTAGGGGTCGGCGGTGACCGACGCCGCCGTGGAGGAGCGCGGCGGGGCGACCGCGCCGGGAGGCAGGTGGTCGCTCCCGAACGGCAGCCGGACGGTGAAGCGCGTGCCCTCGCCCTCGGTGCTCGCGGCGTCGATGGTCCCGCCGTGCAGGCCGACGAGCTCCTTGACCAGGGCCAGGCCGATGCCGCTGCCCTCGTTGGACCGTGCGCGGGTGTTCGCGACGCGGTGGAACCGCTCGAACAGCCGCGGCACCTCGTCCTCGGCGACCCCGACCCCGGTGTCGGCCACCGTCACCAGCGCCCGGCCGTCCTCGACGCCGACCCGGACGTGGATCGCCCCGTCGAAGGTGAACTTCAGCGCGTTGCTCAGCAGGTTCAGGATCACCTTCTCCCACATGTCGCGGTCGACGTAGACCGGCTCGGGGAGCGGCTCGCACTCGACGGTGTAGGCCAGGCCCGCCCTGTCCACGGCGGAGCGGAAGACGCTGGCCAGCTCGGCGGTGACCTCGGGAAGGTCGACCGGCTCGTACCGCGCCTGCATCCGGCCGGCCTCGATGCGGGAGAAGTCCAGCAGCGAGTTGACGAGCCTGCCGAGGCGCAGCCCGTTGCGGTGGATGACGTCCAGCTCGCGGTGCACCTGCTCGCCGGCGCCCTCCAGGCTCGCGCGCAGTTCCTGCACCGGGCCCATGATCAGGGTCAGCGGGGTGCGGAACTCGTGGCTGATGTTGGAGAAGAACGTCGTCTTGGCCCGGTCGAGCTCGGCGAGTTCCTCGGCGCGCCGCCGCTGCGCCTGGTAGCCGCGGGCGCTGCCGATGCCCGCCGCGACGTGCCCGGCCGCCAGTTCCACGAAACCGCGGTAGGCGTCGTCCAGCTGGCGGTAGGGGTTGAGCCCGGCCACCAGGAAACCGTACGGCGCGCTGCCCTGCCGCAGCAGCGGCACCACCAGGGCCTGGTCGGGCGGCTGGGTCCAGTCCCCCGAGGGAAGGGCCCCGAACCGAGGATCATCGAGCTTCATCAGCACCGATTCTCCCCGCGCGAGCACCGCCGCGGGCCAGATTCCGCCCGGTTCGTCCGCCGACATCGCGGCGGGGACGGCCGGATGGTCGCGGGCGACGCCGGTCGCCCCGGCGAGCCGTGCCGTCCCGCCGTCCTCGAACAGGTAGGTCAGCGTGAAGGGAAGGTCCTTCCGGTTGCGGTCGAGCTGCCGGTCGACGAAGGCCAGCGTCTCCTCCTCGGTCCGGATCACGCTGGGGTCGGATCCGAGCTCGCGCAGCGTCGTCATCCGCCGATCGCCGATGACCCGCTCGGTCTCCTCGCTGACCACGCACAGCATGCCCACCACGTCGCCCGCGTCGTCGCGCAGCGGGCTGTAGGAGAAGGTGTGGTAGGTCTCCTCGGGGTATCCCGATCGTTCGAGGAACAGCAGCAGGGCCTCGTCCCACGTGGCGTTCCCCGTGCCGAGCACCGTGTCGATCCTCGGTCCGATGTCGGGCCAGATCTCGGTCCACACCTCGCGGGCCGGCCGGCCCAGCGCCCACGGGTACTTGCGTCCGAGCGTGTCGCGCCGGTAGGCGGCGTTGCAGAAGAAGGTCAGCTGCGGCCCCCAGGCCATCCACATCGAGAAGCGGGACGACAGCAGGATGTCGACCGCTGTCCGCAGGCTCTGCGGCCAGCCGTCCGGAGGGCCGAGCGGCGTCGCCGTCCAGTCCACCGCGGCGAGATCGGGGCCGATCTCCCTGTCGGCGGAGAAGACGCCGGCCCCCGCCCGCGGCTCGCGTCCGGCCTCCTCAGAACGCTCGGCGTCCTCCGAAAGCGCCACCGCACCCCTCTTCCATTAAGGCGATCACCTACCGCATCCGGCGGACGCCCGCCGCGCCCGCTCCCCGCATGGCCCTGCCTTTACCCCGGATGACCCGGAGGCAACAACCGTTTCGCCAGAACCTGGACGTCCGTCGTGCCGCGCCTTTTCGCGGCGCGCCGCCGCCGTCGCGGTCGCGCGTCCAGGTCATTACTTACGTGATAAGCAGTACAAACAGGGTAAAGCCCTTTTTCTGGCGGGACTGCCGCCACGGTCCCGACCAAAGGAGGTGACGGTGACGGAGCACGCCCGCCACCTCGAACCCGTGCCCGCCCCCACCGCCGCCGAACGGGAGCGGCTCGCGGCCGTCCGCCGCTACCGGATCCTCGACACCCCGCCCGACGGCACGTTCGACACCATCGCCTCCCTCGCCGCACGCAGCTGCGGCGCGCCGATCGCCACCGTGGCCATCGTGGACAGCGACCGTATCTGGTTCAAGGCGGCCCACGGCCTGCACGGCGTCTCGCAGATCGACCGCGACCCCGGGCTGTGCGCCTCCGCCATCCTGCACGGCGGCCCGTATGTCGTCAGGGACGCGCTCACCGACCCGAGGACGGCCGCCAACCCGCTCGTCCACGGCGAGATGGGCGTGCGGTTCTACGCGGCGGCCCCCATCACCACCGCGGACGGACACCGCCTCGGCACCGTCAACGTGCTGGACACCCGTCCCCGCGACGCGTCCGAGGACCAGCTGGCCATCCTGACGGACCTGGCGGCCCTGGTCGCCCAGGAGCTGGAACTGCGGCTGTCGTCGATCTGCACCATCACGGCCGAGCGCACCATGCGCACCGGAGCCGAGCGCCTGGTGCGCACCCTGCAGCGCACCCTGCTGCCGCCCGCCCTGCCGAAGGTGCCCGGCCTCGACGCCGCCGCCGCGTACCACCCGGTCTCCCAGGACGAGGTCGGCGGCGACTTCTACGACCTGTTCCCCCTGGACGACGGCCGCTGGGCGTTCTTCCTCGGCGACGTGTGCGGCAAGGGCGCCGAGGCCGCCGCCCTGACCTCCCTCACCCGCTACACGCTGCGCGCCGCCGCCATCTACGAGCCCGACCCCTGCGCCGCGCTCGGCAACCTCGACTCCGTCCTCAAGGGGGAGTACCAGAGCGACCCCCGCTTCTGCACGGCCCTGTTCGGGGTCCTGGACCCCGAACCGGACGGCTCGTTCGCCGTGACGCTGGCCGGGGGCGGCCATCCGCCCGCCCTGGCGGTCCGCGCGGACGGCACGGTCGAGGCCGTCGACACCCCGGGCGGGCAGCTCATCGGGATACTGCCCGAACCGCGCTTCGCGCAGGCCGACGTGCGCCTCGCCCCGGGCGACGCCCTCCTGCTGTACACCGACGGCCTCACCGAGGCACGAACCCCGGACGGGGCGATGCTCGGCGACGAGGGCCTCACCGCGCATCTGACCAGCACGCCCTTCGACGGAGCGGATAATCTGCTGGCGAACATCCATAAACTGCTCACGGAACTGGGCGCGGGAGTCAGCGACGACACGGCGCTGCTGGCCCTCTCCGTGCCCCGCCGTGCCGAACCGTCCGGACAGGAGCCTCTTCGGTGACCGACCACACCTTCACCGTCAACCTCCCGTCCGAGGAGGCCGAGGTCCCGGTCCTGCGCGTCGCGGGAGACCTCGACTACCACACCGCCCCCCGCCTGCGGGAGGCGCTGGAAGCCCTGCCGCTGGCCCCCGGCGGCGGCGCCGTGCTCGACGTGACGGAGCTGAACTACTGCGACTCCACCGGCATCACCGTGCTCATCGCCGGCTACCGCCGGGCGCAGGCGGCCCGGAGCAGGATCGTGCTCGCGGGGCTGAACCCCGACCTCACCCGGGTCTTCGAGATCACCGGGCTCGACCAGGTCTTCGCCTTCCACCCCACCGCCGAGGAGGCCGTCACGTCCCTGCGCGGGGCCTGAGGCCGCCCGGCGGGCTCAGGCGCGCCGCGGGGTGACGAGGCCCGACTCGTAGGCGAACACGACGAGCTGGGCGCGGTCCCTGACGCGCAGCTTGGCCAGCACCCTGCTGACGTGCGTCTTCGCGGTGGCCGGACTGATCACCATGTGGGCGGCGATCTCGTCGTTGGACAGGCCCCGGGCCACCAGGACGGCGACTTCGCGCTCCCTCCTGGTGAGCATGCCGAGCCCCTCGGGGGCGGGCTCCGGGCGGCGCGCGACGTACTCGCCGATGAGACGGCGGGTGATCGCGGGCGACAGCAGCGCGTCGCCGCGGGCCGCGACCCGGACGCCCTGCACCAGGTCCTCGGGCTCGGTGTCCTTGACCATGAAACCGCAGGCCCCGGCGCGCAGCGCGTTGAAGACGTACTCGTCGAGGCCGTAGTTGGTGAGGATCACGACATGGACGCCGCTCAGCCGGGGGTCGGCGACGATCAGCCGGGTCGCCTCGATGCCGTCCATCACCGGCATCTGGATGTCGACGAGGGCGACGTCGGGCCGGTGCTCGGCGGCGAGCGCGAACCCCGCTCGCCGTCGGCGGCCTCGGCCACCACCTCGATGTCGTCCTCGATCTCCAGCAGGGCCCGGAAGCCGCCGCGGATGAGCGCCTGGTCGTCCACGAGCAGCACGCGGATCACGAGGGATCTCCCAGGGGAAGCTCGGCGCGCACGGTGAAGCCGCCCTCGGGGCGGGGCCCGGCCCGCAGCCGCCCGCCGAGCGCCGCGACGCGCTCGCGCATGCCGAGCAGGCCCGTGCCGGGCACGGGCGGCGCGTCCGGGTCGGCCTCGCCGTCGTCGTCGACCTGCACGACCAGTTCCCCGCTCGCGTAGTCGACGCGCACCGCGGCGGCGGCGCCGCCCGCGTGCCTGGAGACGTTCGTGAGCGCCTCCTGGACGATCCGGTAGGCCGCCCGGTCCACTTCGGCGGGCAGGTCGCGCCGCGTGCCGGAGATCGTCACCGTGGCCGGCAGCCCGATGGAGCGGGCCCGCTCCACCAGGTCGTCGAGCCGGTCGAGGCCGCTGGCGAGGGACTCGCCGTCGGAGCGGTCGGCGTCGCGCAGCACCTCCAGCGTGGCGCGCAGCTCGCGCATGGCGTCGCCGCTGGCCTCCTGGATGGCCAGCAGCGCGGGCGGCACGTCCTCGCCGCGCCTGCGCGCCAGGTGGACGGCCACCCCCGCCTGGACCTTGATGATCGAGATGCTGTGCGTGAGGGAGTCGTGTAGCTCCCTGGCGATGCGCAGGCGCTCCTCGCCGGCGCGGCGCCGGGCGGCCTCCTCGCGGGTGCGCTCGGCCTCGACGGCCCGCCGCTCGGCCTCCTCCAGGTAGGCCTGCCGGTGCCGGGTCACCGTCGCGGTCACCCCGGCCGCCGCGAACCACCCGACCAGCAGCGAGAGGCTCTGGAGATCGCGCAGGGACCCGTCGGCGCTGGGCAGCCGCACCATCAGGCCGAGGCCGAGGAAGGCCGTGCCCACCAGCGCCGTCGCGACCCGGTGGCCCGCCCGGAAAGCGGCGAACACCGCCACGATGACGGGAAAGGCGGCCGCCGGGCCCGGCCGGACGTGGGCGGCGAGCGCGAGCATGCAGACCGCGCTGACGACGAGTGCCGCCAGGGGCGCCCGCCGCCAGGCGACGAGCGCGAGCGAGCCCGCCAGGGCCGCGGCCAGGTCGAGCGCCCCCGCGTGCGGGGTGATGGCCACGACGACCGACAGGAAGAGGGCCATCGCCACGGCGAGCAGGCCGTCCTGGACGAGCGGCCGCCACCCGTTCATGGAGCTCATCCGTGCAGATTAAGACCGTTTCCCTCCAGATTCCTCGGCGGAACGGCGGAGAAATCACTACATCTCGCGGTGTAGTGGCACTGAACGTACGCTCCGGGCGTCAGTGGAAAAGGCCATCTCCCGCTCGATGTGCGCTGACCTGCTCGAACACCACGATGTCAGGCATGCACACGATCGAAGACAGAAGCGGGATCCGCCCCGGGCTCACGCTGGCCGCGGTGGCCGTCGTGCAGTTCATGGTGTCGCTGGACCTGTCGGTGGTGAACGTCGGGCTCCCGCGGATCGCCGCCGGCCTCGGGTTCGGCGCGGTCGGGGTGACCTGGGTCATCCACGCCTACGCCCTCTCCTTCGGCGGGCTGCTCCTGCTCGGAGGCAAGGCCGCCGACCGGTACGGCCGCAAACCCGTCCTCCTGCTCGGGCTCGTCCTGTTCGGCCTGGCGTCCCTCGCCGGCGGCCTGGCCCAGGCGCCGGGCCATCTCGTGGCCGCCCGCGCCGCCCAGGGCGTCGGCGCGGCGGCGCTGGCACCGGCCGCGCTGGCGCTGCTGACCGCGACGTTCCCCTCGGGCCGGGAGCGGGTCCGGGCCTTCGGGATCTGGAGCGCGACGAACGCCGCCGGGGGCGCGCTCGGCGTCCTGATCGGCGGCGTGCTCACCGAGTACGCCGGCTGGCGGTGGGTGATGCTGGTGAACGTGCCGATGGCCGCCGGTGCGCTGGCGCTGGCCTGGCGCGGGGTCGCCGCCGGTCCGCCCCCGGACCGCAGGGGCCGTCCGGACGTCCTCGGCGCCGTCCTGGCCACCGCGGGGATGAGCCTGCTGGTGTTCGGGATCGTGCGCACGGACCGGCACGGGTGGACCTCGCCCGTCACCCTGACGACCTTGGCCGTCGCCGCCGCGCTGCTGGCCGCGTTCCTCCGCCAGGAGAGGACCACCGCACGCGACCCGCTGATCAGGCTGGGGCTGTTCTCCAACCGCTCGGTGGCCGGGGCCAACGCCTTCAACCTCCTGGTGGGCGCCGCGATGGCCTCGTCCTTCTACTTCATGTCGCTCTACCTGCAGCGGGTGCTCGGGCACGGAGCGGCGCTCACCGGGACCATGTTCCTGCCGTTCGCGCTGGCAGTGGCCGCGGGGTCGGTCCTGGCCGTCAAGCTCGGCTACCGGTCGGCCCCACGGACCCTGCTGGTCGCCGGCGGGCTGCTGACGGCGGCGGGGTTCGCCTGGTTCGGCATGATCAGTGCGGACGGCGCCTTCGCCGCCGACGTGCTGGGGCCCTCGATCGTCGCCGGGGTGGGCTTCGGGCTCTGCCTGGCGCCGCTCGTGTCCGTCGCCACCGGGGGCGTCGCGGCCCGGGAGACCGGCACCGCCTCGGCGCTGCTCAACAGCTCGCGCCAGATCGGCGCCTCCCTCGGCCTGGCCGCCCTCGGCACCGCCGCGCAGCACCGCACCGGCGGCGCCTCCACGCCCGCGGCCCTCAACGACGGGTACGCGCTCGGCCTCGCCCTCGGCGCCGCACTCCTGATGGCCGCCGCCCTCATCGCCCTCACCGTGCTGCGCCGCACCGCCCCGCCCGCAATGGCCGAGCGGCTCGACGACCGCGACCTGCTGACCGTCCAGGACTGAAAGGACGTCCCGTCATGACCGTTACTCCGATCGACCTCTCCACCTGCTTCCTCCACCTCGACCGCGGCGGCGGGATCTCGGCCGCGCCGCGCGCCTGGAGCCCCGAGCGGGACGGGTGGCGGGTGACGGTCTTCCACGCGAAGACCGACGCCGACGTCCACGCCGACCGGTGGGAGGTCCACCCCGAGGCCGAGGAGGTCGTGTCCTGCCTCATCGGGAAGATCCGCCTCTGCCTCCGCCCGGAGGAGCCGGGGCCGCGGGAGGAGGTGATCAGGCTGACGGCCGGGAGCGCCGCCATCGTCCCGCGCGGCCGCTGGCACCGCATCGAGCTGGACACGCCGAGCAGCATCATGACCGTCACCCTGCCGCGCGGCAGCCGGAGGGAAGCGCGGACCGTCAGCCCGCCTCGTGGCCCGGATCCATGTCGGGCAGGGCCTGGAAGGTGAGCGGGTCGGCCTCGGCCTCGATCGTCACGTCGATCGGGGCCAGGAGGAACCCGGCGTGGTCCCCGAGCTCGGTGCGCTCCACGATCCGGCCGACCATGCGGCGGGGGACGCCGGTGAGCAGGGGCACGCCCTCGGGGCCCGGCCGCCAGGAGCAGCGGGCGAACTTGTCGATCTCGTCGCCGGTCCGCTCTCCGAACAGGGCCGCCAGTTCCCGCTGGTCCTCACCGCGTCCGAGGACGTGCACGGCCAGCACCGACGCCCTCTCGGCCGCGCGGTAGGTCCGGTTGCGGCGGGACAGGCACACCAGGAACCTGAACGGCTCGATGCTGGTCTGCGTCGTGAACCCGACCAGGCAGCCCGCCCGCGTCCCCGCGCCGGGATCGGCGGCCGTCACCACGAACATCGGGTAGTCGAATCCGGCGACGAACCTATCGCTGTCCACCGCGCCAGCCTACGGTGATGATCCGGTCCACGGCGGAAGGAAGCATCACGATGGGCACGTACGTCGTCGTCGGGGCGGGCCTCGTCGGTGCCGCGAGCGCCTGGCAGCTGGCCCGGCGAGGGCATGAGGTGACGGTGCTGGAGGGCCGCACGCCGGCCAATGCCGAGGGCAGCTCGCACGGGTCCGCGCGGATCCTCCGGTACGGCTACGCCGACCCGTTCTACGCCCAGATGGTCGTCGACGCACGGCGCGAATGGCAGGAGCTGGAGCGTTCGTCCGGGGAGCGGCTCGTCACCCGCACGGGTTCCCTGGACGCCGGGGCGGGCCGTGACCCGGCGGCGCTCGCCGCGGTGCTCGCGAGGGTCGGCGTCGAGCACGAGCTGCTGACCGCCGCCGAGGCGGCCGCGCGCTGGCCGCAGTTCCGCTTCGGCGGCGGCGAGGTGCTGTGGCACCCGGACGCCGGGGTGGTCGACGCGGAGGCCGCGGTGGCGGCCATGCTGCGGCTGGCGGAGGCCGAGGGCGCCCGGGTCGAGACCGGCCGCCCGGTGGCGGCCGTCGAGCGGGTGGGCACCCGGCACCGGGTGGTGGGCGTGGACGGGCGGGCGGAGGAGGCCGAGAAGGTCGTCGTCGCCGTGGGCGGCTGGCTGCCCGACCTGCTCGGCGGCCTCGGGTTGCCGGACTCGCTCCTGGCGGCGTTCCCGCCGCTCCAGGTGATGCAGGAGAACGCCTACCACTTCCCCTACCGGGACGATCCGGGGGAGCCGTGGCCGACGTTCATCCACAAGGAGTCGGACACGCTGGTCTACGGCCTGCCCGGCGGCCGCGACGCCGCCCTCCCGGACGGCCGGAGCGGCCAGAAGGTGGCCGAGTTCAACGGCGGACGGCCGATCAGGAGCGCGGCCGCCCAGACCGGTGCGGTCGACCCGGCCAACCGCGAGCGGATCGTCGCCTACGTCCGGCAGGCTCTGCCCGGGGTCGTCCCCGAGCCCTATGCGGAGACGACCTGCCTGTTCACCAACACCCCCACCGAGGACTTCGTGGTCGACGGCGCCGGCGGGATCACGGTCGCCTCGCCGTGCTCCGGGCACGGCGCCAAGTTCGCGCCTCTGCTCGGCCGGATCATCGCCGAAGCGGCGTCGGACGAGCGCCCGGCCCCCGACCGGTTCCGGGTGGGCGCCGGCCGCGCGGCCCCGCCCGCGCGCTGATCCGCGGCTTCGACCCCGGCACGCGCGAAGATCGCTTAGCCTGCCGGGGTGACGAACACGCCTGGGGAACTCGCGCTGCCCGCCGCTCTCGCCGAGGTGGCCGCGATCGGCTTCGAATGGGAATGGGACGACGAGACCGACGAGGCGAGCGGCTGCGACTTCGAGATGTACGACGGCTTCGAGGACCCGGCGAAGACGGCGTGGTGGTTCCGCCTCTGGACCGGCAACCCGGAGGCGGACGGCGGGGTGTTCCGCTTCTTCGGCTCGACCGGGGCGGGCGACTACGCCGGTTTCTGGCTGGTGCGGCCCGGCGTGCCGGTCACCGGCCAGCCCGTGGTCTACATCGGTTCCGAGGGCGACCGCGGCGTGATCGCGCGCGATCTCGGCGACCTGCTGTGGCTGTTCGCCGCCGGCCTCGGGCCCGGGGAGGCGTTCGAGGACCCCGAGTCCCCCGAGGAGCCGAACGACGCCTTCCGCGCGATCGCCGAGCGCCACGCCCCCGGCCGCCGTTCGCCCGCCGAGATCGTGGCCGCCGCGCGGGCGGAGTTCCCGCACTTCCCGGACCTCATCGCCTCGATGTGCCGCTGAGCCCGTAGGCGCCGGGCGCCCCCGGACCTTGGTCCCTGAGGGGTGCGGACGTTCCTCCCTACGCCGCCGCGGCGCGGAAGCCGACCGTGGTCCTAGGACATGCCCGGTGGCACCGGGTCGCCGGACGCTCGGCTGAGGGAGGACGAGATGGACGGCCGGGACATGCCGGTCCACGTGGAGGGACGGCTGGAGGAGCCGCTGTCGCGGTGGCTGTGGCTGGTGAAGTGGCTGCTGCTGATCCCGCACTACATCGTGCTGTTCTTCCTGGGGATCGCGTTCACCGTGCTCACCGTGGTCGCGTTCTTCGCGATCCTGATCACCGGCCGCTACCCGCGGTCGATCTTCGAGTTCGACGTCGGGGTGCTGCGCTGGGCGTGGCGGGTGGCGTTCTACGGGTACGGCGCCCTGGGCACCGACCGGTACCCGCCGTTCACGCTCGGCGACGTCCCGGACTACCCGGCCCGGCTGCGCATCGACTACCCCGGGCCTCTGTCGCGGGGGCTGGTGCTGGTGAAGTGGTGGCTGCTGGCGATCCCGCACTACCTGGTGGTCTCGCTGTTCACCGGCGGCGGCATGGGCGGGGAGAACTGGAACTCGCCGGGCGTGGTCGGCCTGCTGGTGCTCGTCGCCGCGGTCGCGCTGCTGTTCACCGGGAGCTACCTGCGGAGCGTCTTCCCGTTCGTGATGGGGATGGACCGGTGGGTCCTGCGGGTGGCCGGCTACGCCTTCCTGATGACCGACCGCTACCCGCCGTTCCGGCTGGACATGGGCGAGACCGAGCCCGGTGACGCGCCGGGCCTCGCGACGCCTGCGGCGCCGGACGCGCCGGACGCGCCGGACGCGCCGGGACGTTAGGCCCCCGCCACGGGACGTTAGGCCCTGCCGCCGGCAGCGCCCCGAGATCGACTCTGGTAGCGAACCTGAGGACGATGAGGGAGGCTCGCCATGCGGGCGCTGGTGTACCACGGGCCCGGCCGGAAGTCCTGGGAGGACGTGCCCAAGCCCGAGATCGTCGCGGACGGCGACGCGGTGGTGCGGGTGGACGCGGTGACCATCTGCGGCACGGACCTGCACATCCTCAAGGGAGACGTCCCGGCGGTGACCGACGGGCGGATCCTCGGGCACGAGGCGGTCGGCACGGTCGAGGCCGTCGGTCCCGGCGTGCGAACGGTCAAGCCGGGCGACCAGGTGCTGGTGTCGTGCATCACCGCGTGCGGCACGTGCCGGTTCTGCCGCGAGGCCCGCTACGGGCAGTGCCTGGGCGGGGGCGGCTGGATCCTCGGGCACAGGATCGACGGGACGCAGGCCGAGTACGTCCGGGTGCCGTTCGCCGACACCTCGGTGCACCCGCTGCCGCAGGGCGTGCCCGCCCAGGACGTGCTGATGCTGGCCGACATCCTGCCGACCGGCTACGAGGTCGGCGTGCTCAACGGCGCCGTCCGCCCCGGCGACGTCGTGGCGGTGGTGGGCGCCGGGCCGATCGGGCTTGCGGCGATCATGGGGGCGCGGCTGTTCAGCCCGAGCCACGTCGTCGCGATCGACCTGGCCGACAGCCGGCTGGAGGCGGCCAAGCAGTTCGGCGCCGACGCCACGGTGAACAACTCCCGGCAGGACGCCCTGGCGGCGGTCCGCGAGATGACCGGCGGCCTCGGCGCCGACGTGGCCATCGAGGCCGTCGGCGTCCCCGAGGCCTTCGAGCTCACCGTCGCGCTGGCCCGCCCCGGCGGGCACGTCGCCAACATCGGCGTGCACGGCGCTCCGGCCGCGCTGCACCTCGAAGAGCAGTGGATCCGGGACATCACCATCACCACCGGACTGGTGGACACCTTCTCCACGCCCACCCTGCTCCGGCTCGTCGCCGGCCGCCAGCTGGACGCCGGACGGTTCGTCACCCACCACTTCGCGCTGGACGAGTTCCCGAAGGCCTACGACGTCTTCTCCGACCCCGCTCACACCGGCGCCCTCAAGGTCGTCCTGACCCGCTGAACCCCGTGCGGCCGTCCGCGACCGCCGCGCCGTGCGGGCGAGCGGCGAGACGACCCGGAAAGGAGAGGCCATGCGGACCCAGATCATCGTGGGCGTCGACGGCTCCGCCCACGCCTGGCGGGCCCTCGACTGGGCCGCCGACTACGCCGTCCGGCACCGCCGGCCGCTGGAGCTGGTGCACGCGTCCCGCGCGCTGGTGGACGACGGGGTGATCCCCAGGGACGCGCTGAGCCGGCTGGTCGCCGAGCGGGAGGACCTGCTCGCCGAAGCGCGCCAGTACGCGCTGAAGGTGCATCCCGACCTCGACGTCGCGACGCGGCTGGAACGGACGGACCCGGGCGGCGCGCTGGTGGAGGGCAGCGAGCACGCGGCGCTCGTGGCCGTCGGATCGCGCGGTCTGGGCGGGTTCGAGGGCCTGCTGTTCGGGTCGGTCGGGCTGTACACCGCCGCGCACGCCCGGTGCCCCGTCCTCGTGGTGCCGCATGAGACGCCCTACCCCGCCGAGGCCCCGGCGCGGGTCGTGGTCGGGGTCGAGGACCGCCCCGGCGAGAGCGCCATGGCCGGCTGGGCCTTCGAGGAGGCCGCCTCGCGCGGCGCCGCGCTCCTGGCGCTGCACGCCGTGGGCGGCGAGTTCGGGTCCCCCCGCAGGCGCGTGATGGAGGACCTGGAGCTGTCGGAGGCCCTGGCCGGGCTGCGCGAGCACCATCCGGACGTCCGGGTCGAGCAGTTCGTCTCGGACCGCGCGGCGGCCCAGGCCCTCGTCGAGGCGTCGCGGTCGGCCGCCCTGGTGGTGGTCGGAGCCGCCCGCCGGACGGGCCGGATCGGCATGGCGCTGGGCCGGGTCAACCACGCGGTCCTGCACCACGCGCACTGCCCCGTGGTCGTGGTGCCCATCGACCGGTGACCGGCGCCGCCCGGCGGGACGTCCGCCGGGGAGAAGCGAGGAGGAGTTGACCATGTCCGATCCGATCATCGTCGGAGCCGACGGCTCCGTCCCCTCCGAACGGGCCGTGGCCTGGGCGGCCGACGAGGCCGCCCGGTACGGGCGCGCCCTGAGGATCCTGCACGCGGTGGAGCGGTGGGGGTTCGACGTGCCGCTCAACACCGCCCCCGGCGAGGTGGTCTCGCTGACGCGGCAGGGCGAGGAGGTGCTGGCCGCCGCCGAGCGCGTCGCGCACGCCCGGCGGCCGGAGGTGCCGGTGAGCCTGGAACTGGCGTCCGCGCGCACCGTCCGGGCACTGGCCGAGCACTCGGAGGAGGCGTTCGAGGTGGTGGTGGGCAGCCGCGGTCTCGGCGGGTTCGCGGGCCTGGTCCTCGGCTCGGTCGGGCTGGGCGCGGTCCGCCACTCCGCCTGCCCGGTCGTGGTGGTGCGCGGCGAACCGGCCGCCGAGCGCGGCGAGATCGCCGTGGGCGTCGGCCTCGGCGACGACTCCGCCGTGCTGGAGTACGCGTTCCGGGCCGCCGCCGTGCGGGAGGCGAGGCTGCGCGTCGTGCACGCCTGGCCGTTCCCCGCGGTCCTGGACGGGCACGGAGAGAACCTCGACCTCCGGCGCTTCGAGGAGCGGGCCCGGTGGCGCGTCATCGAGGCGCACGCGCCCCTGCGCAAGAGCTTCCCCGGGGTGGAGGTCGTGGAGGACCTCGTGCAGGACAACCCCGCCGCCGCGCTCGTCGCCGCGTCCCGCGACGTCGACCTGGTGATCGCCGGCTCGCATCCCCGCGAGGGCCTGACCGTGCCGCGCAGCCGCGCGGTGACGCACGGCCTCCTCCACCACGCGCACTGCCCGGTCGCCGTCGTCCCCATCGCGGGCGCCTCCGCTCCTTGAGCGCACATCGGACATGGACGCCGCATCGCGCAGGGCCCGGCACTTCGCCGGGCCCTACGCGATGAGCGGGCGGCACAAGCCGCCTCGGGCGCCGTCACGCCGCCGAGTCGTTCAGGCCGCGGTCTCGTGGGCGTCGACGGGGGAGACCCCGACGCGCTGACCGGTGATCTGCCGGCAGGAGACCAGGATGAAATCCGCCCCGGCTCCGGCCGTCCAGGGCCGGAGGGCCTCGCGGGCGCGCTCCCCGGGATCGCGGACGACCCGTGCCCGCCCGATGACGGTGACCGACCACCCGCTGCGGCAGGCGGCGTTCAGATCGTCCGCCTGGAAGGCCACGATCGCGCCCCGGGTCGCGGCCGGCAGCCGGGAACCGCGCGGCACCGCGATGACCACGTCCTCGCCGTCGACGACGAAACCGACCGGCGCCACGGCGGGCAGCGCCTGCTCGGTGAAGACGATCCGGCCGACGGTGGCGGTGCTCATGAGGCGCAGGCACTCCGCTCGCGTGAGGCCCGCCGCCTCGTCCGCGCTCCTCATGGCTTCCTCCCTCATGTCTCCATGCTCCGCTCCGCGCCCGGCGAGCGGGAGGGGCCAAGGTCACCTCGCCGGAAGCCGTCCGTCCCCTTCCGGCCGGGCCCTTCGAACGGCCCGGCTCAGCCGCCGGCCGGCGGCGGCCTGCCGGCCAGCAGGGGGCTCTCCCAGGACGCGCCCGGCTGGATCTCGATCTCCTCGGCGCCGTAGGAGATGCGGATGGGGGAGGCCGCGCCGGGGCGCAGCGCGACGCGGACGAGGTCCTGGCGGCAGGTCAGGTCGATGCCCCAGTTGCCGCGGTAGCGCAGCCCGAGGCGCAGCTCGCCGACCGCCGGGGGCAGGCGCGGCTCCAGCCGCAGCGCGCCGCCCCGGGTGCGGACGCCGGCGTGGCAGCGCTGGACGAGGTCGACGGTGCCGGCCATCGCGCCCAGGTGGACGCCCTCGGCGATGGTGCCGCGCTGGACGCCGGTGACGTCGGTGAACAGCGATTCGAGGAAGACGCCCCAGGCCTCGTCGCCGTCGGTGTGGGCGAGGATCCAGGCGTGGACGAGCGAGCTCAGCGTCGATCCGTCGCAGGTGCGGGGCAGGT
The DNA here is from genome assembly GCF_039540335.1 of Actinomadura verrucosospora. NCBI lineage: Bacteria > Bacillati > Actinomycetota > Actinomycetes > Streptosporangiales > Thermomonosporaceae > Actinomadura > Actinomadura verrucosospora. The sequence goes on from NZ_BAABEV010000002.1 coordinate 91,529, forward strand.
AGTAGGCGATGGTCCTGGCGGCGAGCTCGGGCCCGTGCTCGTAGCCGAGGTTCCGCAGGACGGCGTCCAGCTCGCCCGGCGAGAGCACGTAGAAGAGCATGAGCACGTCGGCCTGCTTCGAGGCCTTGTAGCGGTTCGGCGAGTCGCCCTCGGCCTCCAGGATCCGGTCCAGCCTGCGGATGTCGCCGTAGCGTTCCCGGTAGCGGGCCCAGTCGAGCTCCTCCAGGCCGCCGTAGCCCTCGAACTGGCTGATCACCCCGGCGTGGAAGGGGACGTACATCTTGCGCGCCACGTCCTCGAAGCGGGTGATCTCCTCGCGGGTCAGCGCGAGCCGTTCGCGCAGCTCCCCGCGGCGGTCCTCGGGGAGGACGGCGAGCGCCTCCAGCGCCCGCTCCAGCAGCCAGGCGGCGAGGACGTTGGTGTAGGCGTTGTCGTCCAGGCCGGGCCGGTCCCGTCCCGGGTAGGCGTCGTGGTACTCGTCCGGGCCCATGACGCCGCGGATCCCGTACCGGTCGGTGGAGCGGTCGTAGACCGTCAGGTCGGCGAAGAACCGGGCGACCTCCAGCATGATCTCGGCGCCGTACTCGGCGAGGAACTCGGCGTCGCCGGTCGCCTCGTAGAAGCGCCAGACGTTGAGCGCGATGGTCAGGCCGACGTGGCGCTGCAGGTGCGTGTGGTCGGGCAGCCACCGGCCCGACCGCGGGTTGAGGTGGACGAGCTGGGTCTCCTCGCGGCCGTCGGCGGCGCTCTGCCACGGGTACATGGCGCCGCGGTGCCCGGCGGCGGCCGCGGCGCGCCGGGCGGCGGGCAGCCGCCGCCACCGGTACAGCAGCAGCGCGCGGGCGATCTCGGGGAACCGCATGGTCAGGAACGGGAGGATGAACACCTCGTCCCAGAAGACGTGGCCGCGGTAGGCCTCCCCGTGCAGGCCGCGGGCCGGGACCCCGACGTCCAGGTCGACGATGTGCTCCGACACGGTCTGCAGCAGATGGAAGATGTGCAGGTTGAGGACGCGCTGGACCTCGACGTGGTCGACGCTCAGCTGGCACCGCCGCCACAGCCGGTTCCACGCCAGGGTGTGCCGCTCCAGCAGGGCGTCGAAGCCGCCCGCCTCCGACGCGGCGCCCAGCGCGGCCTCCCCGGCCTCCTCGACGGCGCGGTCGCGGGAGGTGAACACCGCCGCCACCTTCTCGACCGTGACGTGCGCGCCCTGCGCGGCGTCGACGGTCAGGTCCTGGGTGGCCCACCCGTCCTCGGCGAGCCGGGAGGCCTCGGCGGGGACCGACACCCGGGTGCGGGCCGCGACCCCGATGCCGATCTTCGAGGAGACGGTCGAGGCGCGCAGCAGGAGCGGCCCCCGGTCGTCCCGCCGCGGCGGCTCCTCGCGGGTCAGGTGGGTTCCGGGCAGGTCGCGGTACCGCTCGACGCCGGCGTTGGAGACCCGGCCGTCCAGCGCGGACCGGATGCGCAGCGTGCCGCTCCAGTCCTCGGCGACGATCGTGGTCTCGAGCGCGGCCAGGTGCGGGTCGTCCATGGAGACGATCCGGCGCTGGGCCAGGCGGAACGTCCGCCCGGCCCGGTCGCGCACGCGGACGAGCCGGGTCAGGACGCCGCGCCGCAGGTCGAGTTCCTGCCGGTAGGACAGGAGCCGGTCCTCCTGGAGGGCGGCGTCCGGGTTGAACCACTCGCCGTCCTCGGCGCGGAAGGTCAGCGGCAGCCAGTTCGGCATGTTGACGAGGTCGGCGTTGTCGGCCCGCAGCCCGCCGATCTCGGTCGGGAGCCGGTCGTAGCAGCCGGCGACGTAGGTCCCGGGGTAGTGGACGCCGTCGGCCGCCGACTCGGGGGCGGCGCCCCGGGTGGCGACATAGCCGTTGCCGAGCGTGCACAGCGCCTCCCGCAGCCCTTCCGTCGCGGGATCGTAGCCGTCGTAGGCCAGGATCCACCGGCTCATGGCGTCTCCTCACACCGTCGTCGGGGCCCTCGGCCGGGCACTCCCGCCAACCACGCTGTCATCGGCCCCTCGGCTCCCGGCAGTACCGGACGACCCGGCGCGGCGGGACCTTCGGCCCGTGCCCCGTGGCCCGGACCGGCCGAGACTGAAGTCGGGACCTCTGTTCGAGGAGGGGTGGACGGATGGCGGCGCTGACGAGGGCTCAGAGGTCGAACGTCTTGTTCGGCTATGACGGGACCAAGGAGAACGACCCCGCGCTGCGCTGGGCGGTGGAGGAGGCGCGGCTGCGCGGGCTCGACCTGATGCTGTGCTACTGCTGGCACTGGCCGTACCCCAGCGGCCACGTGGACGCCGGCGTGCAGGCGGTGCTCCAGCGGGCGGGGGAGAACCTCCTGCGCAAGGGGGCGCGCCGGGCGCGCGACCTGGGCGCGCAGGGGAAGGTGCGCACGCTGCTGAGGCGGGAGCCCGCGTGCGACACGCTGGTCTACGAGTCCGACGACGCGGAGCTGATCGTGGTCGGCTCGCACGAGCGGCACCTGCTGCCCGCGGGCTCGACGGCGACGGAGCTCCCGGCGCGGACCCGCCGCCCCGTGGTGGCCGTCCGCGGCGCCGACGGCCACCGCGGTCTCATCGTGGCCGGAGTCGACGCGTCGGAGCACGCGGACGCGACGGTCGGCTTCGCCATCGAGGAGGCCGCGCTGCGCGAGTGCGACCTGCGCGTCGTGCACGGGGCGTGGGAGCCGGGCGCCGTGCCCGAGAGCGACCTGCCGCTGTTCGCCGACAAGGCCAGGCTGTTCCAGGCGCGGGCGGCGATGCTGGAGCGGCTCGTCCACCCCTGGCGGCGGCGGTACCCGAAGGTCCACGTGGACGTCTCGCTGCTGCTGGAGCGGCCCCGCGAGACGCTCCTGAACGCCGCCGACGGCGCCGACCTGCTCGTGGTGGGCGACCGCGGCACCGGAAGCCTCGATCCGCTGCTGCTGGGGGCGACCAGCTCGGCGATGCTGCACCACGCCCCCTGCTCGGTCGCGATCGTCCCGGCGCCCCGGTACACCGCCCAGAGAGTCGCCTGAGGGGAACGCCCCGCCGGCCGCTCGCGCCTCGCCGCGGGCGGCCGGCGCCGGTTCAGTCGGGGGCGATGTTGCTCCGGCCCGGGTGCGGGGCCCGCGTCTCGCGGGGGAGTACCGGCTCGATCCGGTACAGCGACGGCATGCCGCCGGTCCGCGCCGGGATCTCGCGGTGCACCCCGGCGAGGGCGCAGACCAGGTCCCGTGCGGTGACGAGGCCGGCCAGGGCGCCGTGCTCGTCCGTCACCGCCACGTAGTCGCGGTCCGACTCCAGCATGGCCAGGGCCGCTTCGGCGACGGCGGCCGACGGCCGCACCGTCGCGGGCGGCCGGGACGGCAGGAGGTCCGTGACGGGGCGGCGCGCCTCGCGGGGAACGGCGGCGTCCCAGGCCGAGGTGAGGGTCTGGGCGTCCAGGACGCCGAGGAAGCCGCCCTCGACGTCGGTGACGGGCAGGTGGTGGATCTCGGCCCGGCACATCAGCTCCCAGGCCATGATCACGGACTCGTCCGCGGCGATGGTGAGCAGGTCGCGGCTCATCAGCTCGGCGACGGCGCGCTGCTCCAGCGGTGGGCTCGGCGTCATGGCTCCTCCTCCGGGCCGAACGGATTGCCTCCGGCTCCAGACTCCTCCGGGACGCCTGCCGCCGGCAGGGGCGAACGTCCCCCGACCCGGCGCCGGAGGGCCGGATCGGCGCGCGACTGGACGTACTTCAGAATCTCGATCACCACGTAGGAGACGGCGGCGATGACGACGATCCGCGCCCAGGCGCCGGCGCCGAGCGGGGCGGAGTGGAACAGGCCGTTCATGAAGGGCGCGTAGGTGTAGAGCGCCTGGACGGCGACGAGGGCCAGGACGCTGGCGCCGACCCAGGGGTTGCGGCGGACGCCGTGCCACAGCAGCGGACGGTCCAGCGACAGGCAGTTGAAGAGGTAGGTGAGCAGTGTCAGCGCGAAGACGTTGACGACGATCGTCTGCGCGACCTCCGGCGTGGCGCCGTGGGCGCGTTCCCAGTGCTGGAGGCCGAACGCGCCGGTGAGCAGGATCGCCGAGACCACCAGGACGCGCAGCGTCATCGCGCGGGTGAGCAGCGGCAGCGACGGGTCGCGGGGCGGGCGGCGCATGATGTGCTCGTCCTTCGGCTCGACGGAGAACGGCAGGCCGAGCACGAGCACCGCGGTCATGTTCAGCCAGAGGACCTGCAGCGGCAGGACGGGCAGCGCCGTGCCCGCGACGATCGCGGCGACCAGCACGAGCCCGAGCCCGATGTTGGACGGCAGCGCCCAGACGATGAACTTGACCAGGTTGTCGAAGACGCCGCGTCCCTCCTCGACGGCCTTCTCGATCGAGGCGAAGTCGTCGCCGGTGAGGACCATGTCGGCCGACTCCTTGGCGGCGTCGGTGCCGGCGCGTCCCATGGCGACGCCGATGTCGGCCTGCTTGAGCGCGGGCGCGTCGTTGACCCCGTCCCCGGTCATCGCGATGACGTGCCCCCGGTCCTGCAGGATCTGGACGAGGCGGAGCTTCTGCTCGGGGGAGACGCGGGCGAAGACGGTGGTGGCCTGGACGCGTTCGGCGGAGACGCCCGAGGTCAGCTCGGCGCCCGTCATCACCTCGCCGTCCAGCCCGACGCGGGTTCCGACGGCGCGCGCGGTGGCGGCGTGGTCACCAGTGATCATCTTGACCTGGACGCCGGCGTCGTGGCAGGTCCGGACGGCCCGGGCGGCGTCCTCGCGGGGCGGGTCGAACATGGCCTGCAGGCCGAGGAAGGTCAGCGGGGGCGGTTCGTCCAGCGCGGAGCCGCGGGCGCGTCCCCGGGCGAAGGCCAGCACGCGCAGCGCCTGGCCGCCGTAGGCCTCGGCGCGCGCGGTGACCGCCGCTCGGTCGAGCGGGACGGGCGCGCCGTCCGGACCGGCGGCGTCCTCGCACAGCTCCAGGATCCGCTCGACGGGGCCCTTGACGTAGACGGCGCCGTCCTCGTGCAGGGTGGCCATGTAGCGGCGCTCGGCGGTGAACGGCAGGGTGGCGACGCGGTCCGGCACGCCGTCCACGCCGGCCTTGGCCGCGCTGGTCAGCAGGGCGCCTTCGGTCGGGTCCCCGGTGATGTGCCAGCCGTCCCGCCGGTGCAGTTGCGCGTCGTTGCAGGCGAGGCCGGCCAGCAGCGTCTCCCTGAGCGCCGGGTCGGCCGCGGCGTCGACGTCCCGGCCGTCCCGCCGGATCGTCCCGGTGGGCGCGTAGCCGGCGCCGGTGACGGTGTAGTCGCGCCCGCCGGCGGCGACGGCGGTGACGGTCATCTGGTTCTGGGTGAGGGTGCCGGTCTTGTCGGTGCAGATGACGGTGGTGCTGCCGAGCGTCTCGACGGCGGGCAGGTGCCGGACGATGGCGCCGCGGCCGACCATGCGCGAGACGCCGAGCGCGAGGGTGATCGTGACGACCGCGGGCAGCCCCTCGGGGATCGCGCCGACCGCGAGGGCGACCGCGGCGGTGAGCATCTCGGTCGCGCCGCGCCCGCGGAGCACGCCGATGAGGAAGGTCAGCGCGGCCAGCGCCAGGATCGCCACCGTCACGATCTGGCTGAAGTGTGTGATCTTGCGGGTGAGGGGCGTCCGGACCGCGCCGGTGCCCTCCACCAGCCGGTGGATGCCGCCGAGCTCGGTGTCCGCGCCGGTCGCCACCACCAGGCCCGCGGCGCTTCCGGACGTCGCCAGCGTGCCGGAGAAGGCCATGCCGGTGCGGTCGGCGAGGGCGGCCTCGTCTTGCGCCGCGGTGTCCTTGGCGACGGGCACCGACTCGCCGGTGAGCGCCGACTCGTCCACCGCGAACTCGTCGGAGCGCAGCAGCCGCAGGTCGGCCGGGACCTTGTCGCCGGCCTCCAGCCTGACCAGGTCGCCGCGCACGAGTTCGGCCGACGGCACGCGCCGGGCCGCGCCGTCGCGGACGACCAGCGCCGCCGTCCGGGCCATGGCGGCCAGGGCGCCCAGCGCCTTTTCCGCGCGCGACTCCTGGACGAAGCCGACGACGGCGTTGACGACCACCACCCCGAGGATCACCAGCGCGTCCACGTGCTCGCCGAGCAGCCCGGTCACCGCCGCCGACACCAGCAGCACGTAGATCAGCGGGCTGTTGAACTGCAGGAGGAACCGCACGACGGGGCCGCGCCCGCGCGCGGCGGGCAGCGTGTTGGGCCCGTCGCGCTCCAGCCGCCTCGCCGCCTCGCCGGAGGAGAGCCCGTCGGAGGCGTCGCCGCCGAACGCGCGCACGACCTCGTCGGCCGTCCTGCGGTAGGGCGCCGGAGCCGTCGTCATCGGGGCCCGCGGCCGCGGCCGCCGGGGTCGGCGACCGCGGGGTCGCAGCGTACGTCCATCGTCGCACCTCCTGCCGCCCCCAGCCTGGCCGCACGCCGCGGCCGGGGGCAGGGCCGAAGGTCCCGGCGTCGGCGGACCCACGCCTCTGACCGCTCCGCCGCCGGTGTTGTGAGTCTTGGAGATCTGGAGGTGGAAGACGATGGACGGAGCACATGTCCTGGTCGGGTTCGACGGTTCCCCCGCCGCCGGGCGCGCCCTGCGCTGGGCGGCGGCGGAGGCGTCCCTGCGCGGCGTGCCCCTGCGGGTCTGCCACGCCTGGAACTGGCCCTATCCCGCGGGGCCGGAGGGGGACGAGGCGCTGGAGATCGTCCGCGGCATGGGCGTCATCGCCCTGGAGGACGGGCTCCGGATCGCCCGGGAGACCGCGCCCGGCCTGGACGTGCGGCCGCTGCTGTCCCAGGGCACGCCGCCCGCCGCGCTGCTGGCGGCGTCGCGGGACGCCGAGCTGATCGTGGTCGGCGCCCGCGGGGCCGGCGGGTTCGACCGGCTGCCCCTCGGCTCCACCGCCGTCCACGTTCCCGCGCACGCCGACCGTCCCGTCGTCGTCGTGCCCGCCCACGACCCGGCGCGGGCCGGGAAGAGGATCGTCGTCGGGATCGACGGGTCGCCCGCGAGCCAGGCCGCGCTGCGGTTCGCGCTGTGCGAGGCCGGGCTGTGGCACGCGTCGGTGACGCTGGTGTGCGCGTGGTGGGACCCCGCCGCGCTCCCAGGCCCGGACCGGCTGCCGTCCAGCGATCCGCAGGGCCTCGAGGAGCAGGCCAAGGCGCGGTTCGCCGCGGCGGTCGCGCCCCTTCTGGCCGCACACCCCGGGGTCGCCGTCGAGCGGCGGTTCGTCCTGGAGCGGGCCGGGCGCGCCCTCGCCGACGAGGCCCGGGACGCGAGGCTGCTCGTGGTCGGCGACCGCGGCATCGGTTCGTCCCCGAAGACCCTGCTCGGCGCCGTCACGAGGTTCGTGCTGCACGAGGCGCCGGGTCCGGTCGCGGTCGTCCACGACCGCGACCCGCACACGAAGGAGCCGTCATGATCCGGGTACTGGTGGCGTACGCCTCCGAGCGCGGCGGAACCGCCGAGATCGCCGAATGGGCGGGCGCCGCGCTGCGCGAGTCGGGCGTGGAGGCCGACGTGCGCCCGGCGGGGGAGGTCGACGCCCTCGACGGGTACGACGCCGTCGTCGTCGGCGGCGCCCTGTACGTCGGGCGCTGGCACCGGGAGGCGCGCCGCTTCGTCCGGCACCACGCCGACGCGCTGGCGCACCGGCCGGTGTGGCTGTTCAGCAGCGGTCCGCTGGACGACAGCGCGCGGGAGCGCACGATCGACCCCGTCCCCGGCGTCGCCAAGTACGCCCGCCGGATCCGCGCCCGGGGCCACGCCACCTTCGGCGGGCGGCTGGCTCCCGACGCCCGGGGCTTCATGGCCGGCAAGCTCGCCCGGACGGCGTCGGGGGACTACCGGGATCGCGACCGCGTCGGCGACTGGGCCGCCGGCATCGCCCGCGACCTGCGGAGCGTGGCCGTATGAACAGGATCATCGTCGGGGACGACGGTTCGGAGCCGAGCCTGCTCGCGGTCGACTGGGCCGCCGACGAGGCCGCCCGCCGCGTCGCCTCGCTGCACGTCGTGTACGTGGTCACGCCGTGGCTGTTCGACGTCCCCGCCGATCCGGGCGCCGCCCGCGTCCGCGAGCAGCTGCTGGACGGCGGCCGGGACATCGTCGAGCTCGCCGTGGCCCGCGCCCGCGACCGCGTTCCGGGCCTGGAGGTGACCGGCGAGCAGACCGGCGGGCAGCCCGCCAAGGTCCTCGTCGAGCAGGCGCGCGACGCGCTGATGGTCGTGACCGGCTCGCGCGGGTCGGGGGGCCTTTCGGGGCTGCTGCTGGGCTCGGTGGCGATGCAGGTCGCCGCGCACGCGGCGTGCCCGGTGGTGGTCGCGCGGGACCCGGAGGCGGACCCGCGTGGAGACGTCGTGGTCGGGGTGGACGGTTCTCCGGCGGGCGCGGACGCCGTCGGGTTCGCCTTCGAGGAGGCGTCCCTGCGCGGGGTGCGGCTGCGCGCCCTGACCGCCTGGACGCACCCGGTCCCTTCGGGCCGGGGCGACACGCAGCCTCTCGTCTACGACCGCTCCCTGGTCGCCGCGGAGGAGGAGCGCGTCCTCGCCGAGTCGCTCGCCGGGTGGTGGGCCAGGTACCCCGACGTCAAGGTGGTGTCCGAGGCCGTCAACGGCCGGGCCGCGAAGGTCCTGGCGGACGCGTCCGCCAACGCGGGCCTGCTGGTCGTCGGCTCCCGCGGGCACGGGGGGTTCGCCGGGCTCCTGCTGGGATCGGTGGGCCACGCGATGCTGCTGCGCGCGCACTGCCCGGTCGCCATCGTCCGTAGGACGCGATGACAGCGTCCGTAGGACGCGATGACAGCGTCCGTAGGCGCGGGTGATCGGGGAAGCCTGGCCCGGCCGCCCCCCCAAGGCCCGGCCGGGCCAGGGCTCAGTCGCGCCCCTGCCTTGCCTGGGCGCCGTCGGCCTTGAGCTGCGCGGCGAGGGCGGCGGCCTGCGTGCGGCGGCTCATGCCGAGCTTGGCGAAGATGTTCGAGATGTAGTTCTTGACCGTCTTCTCGGCCAGGAAGAGGCGCTCGCCGATCTGCCGGTTGGTCAGGCCCTCGCCGATGAGCTCCAGGATGTGCCGCTCCTGCTCGGTCAGGCCCTTGAGCGGGTCGCTCTTCTCCTGGCGGGTGCGGAGCCGTTCGAGCATGCGGGCGGTGCTGCGGGGGTCGAGGAGCGACTGCCCGGTGGCGACGGTGCGGACGGCGCCGACGAGGTCGGAGCCGTGGATCTGCTTGAGGACGTAGCCGGACGCCCCGGCCATCACCGCCTCGAAGAGGGCGTCGTCGTCGTCGAAGGAGGTCAGCATCAGGCACGCCAGCTCCGGCAGCTGGGAGCGCAGCTCGCGGCAGACGCTCACGCCGTCCCCGTCGGGCAGGCGGACGTCCAGCACGGCCACGTCGGGCCGGACGGCCGGGATCCGCGCCAGCGCCTCGGCCGCGGTGCCGGCCTCGCCGATGACCTCGATGTCGTCCTCGGCGGACAGCAGCGCGGCGACTCCGCGGCGGACGACCTCGTGGTCGTCCATCAGAAAGACCCGGATCGTCCCCGCGTTCCCTGGCGTCTGGGCGGTCATGGCTCTCGTTTCCTCGGTCCGGTGGTGACGGAATGGACGCTACCCCGCCGCCGGCCCCGTCCCCAGCCCGCGGAGGTCCCCCGCCCGCGGGACCTACGTCCCGACCCGGAACACGTCCCTGCGCCCCTTCGGGATGGACCTTCGGCCCTGCCGCGGGGGCGGGGGCCGCTGGTGAGGTGAAAGCTGAGGGGAAGGAGCGATCCATGCAAACCAGGTACAGGACTTCCGCGGACATCGCGGACGACATAGAGCGCGCCGTCGAGGACGCGCTGTGGGCGCCGTCGGTGCACAACACCCAGCCGTGGCGGTTCGGCGTGCGCGGCCCCCGCGTCAGCCTGCGCGCCGACCCGGACCGCCGCCTGGGCGTCGCGGACCCGAGGGGCCGGGAGATGCTGATCAGCTGCGGCGCCGCGCTGTACAACCTCCGGCTGTCGCTGCGCGCCCAGGGCTACGACCCGCTCGTGCGCCTGCTGCCCGATCCGGACCGCCCGCACCTGCTCGCCGACGTGGTCCTGGAGCCCGACGAGCCCGCGGACCGGCAGATCCTGCGGGAGCACGAGCAGATCCGGCGCCGGCGCAGCCATCGGGGCGCGTTCCGTCCCGAGACCGTCCCCGCCGGGGTCCTGTCGGCCATGCGCTACGACGTCGAGCGCGAGGGCGCCCGGCTGATCGAGGCGGTCGACCCGCACGTCAAGGGGGCCCTGGCCGCCCTGACCGACGCGGCCGAGCACATCCAGCGCCGCACCCCCGCGTACTCCACGGAGATCGGCCGCTGGGCGCCCTCGCCCAGGACGGCCCGCAAGGACGGCGTCCAGGAGGGCGCCTACCCCAGGCGGACTCCCGAGACCAGCCCGAACTTCCCCGCCCGCGACTTCGCCCGCGGCCAGGGGTGGGGCGCCGAACCCGCGCACCCGGAGGGGAAGAGCACGGCGGGGGTGGCGCTTCTCCTGGTCTCCGACGGCGACGGGCCCGCCGACTGGCTGCGCACGGGCCAGGCGCTGCAGCGGGCGCTGCTGAGGGCGGCCGAGGGCGACCTGGCGGCCGCCTTCCACACCCAGGCGCTCGAAGTGCCGGAGCTGCGCGCTTTCATCCGCGCCCACTTCTGCCGGGACGCCTACCCGCAGATGCTCCTGCGCATCGGGGCGCCGGAGGGAGAGGGGCTGGACACCGTCCGCCGGCCCGTCGCCGACGTCATGATCGTGGAGCCCTGAGCGGGACGGCTTCGGGGATGCGGCGGCCGGTGATGAGCCGGGGCCGGACGACGATGAACTGGTCGTGCTCGCCCGGCGCCCAGCTCCGCAGCGGGAGCGCGGACAGCCGGGCGATCTCGCCGGGCTCGGTGACGCGGCGGGCGGGTCCCACGGTGACCACCGACCAGCCCCTGCCGCCGTCCGCGTCGATCTCGTCGATCTCGAAGGCGACGATCGTGTCGGAGGCGGCGGTGGCCAGCCGCGAGGCCGATGACGTCTTCACCACGATGAGCTCGCCGTCGAAGACGAAGTTGACCGGTTGTACGGTGGGCAGCGCCTGGAGGGTGAACACGATCCGGCCGACCGTCGATCGGCCGAGCAGGGCCCGGCATTCCCCGTCGTCGAGGATCTCCATGCCGCTGTGGTCGAGGTGCATGACCCCAATGTGGTGCACCGGCGGCCCGGGCATCAGGGTCTAAGGTCCCTGACCTGACTTCTCGCCCCGGGGCAGGGTAATACTGGACCTGTGGTTCATGATTCGGGCGCCGGCCATGACCGGGCACGGCTGATCCTGCCGCAGCTGCAGCTGGACGATCTTCTGTCGGAGCTGCAGTCGAGGCTGGAGGCGGCGAGGTCCACCCGGGACCGGGTGCACGCGCTGCTGGAGGCCGTGGTCTCGATCGGCAGCGAACTCGACCTGGAGTCGGTGCTGCGGCGCATCACCGAGGCGGCCACCACCCTCGTCGACGCCCGCTACGGAGCGCTCGGCGTCATCGGCGAAGAGGGCGAGCACCTGGTGCAGTTCGTCACCGTGGGCGTCAGCGACGAGGAGATCGAGGCGATCGGCCACTGGCCGCACGGGCACGGGATCCTCGGCCTGCTGATCAGGGAGCCGCGCTCGCTGCGGCTTCCTGACCTCGGGGACCACCCCGCCTCCAGCGGCTTCCCCTCCAACCATCCGCCGATGCGGACGTTCCTGGGCGTCCCGATCCGCGTGCGGGACGAGGTGTTCGGCAACCTCTACCTGACGGAGAAGGCCGGCGGCGGCCAGTTCGAGGAGGAGGACGAGGTCGTGGTGATCGCGCTGGCCACGGCCGCCGGCGTCGCGATCGAGAACGCCCGCCTGTACCAGGAGACCCGCCGGCGCGAGCGGTGGCTGGAGGCGTCGGCCGAGGTCTCCACCGCGCTGCTGTCGGGCACCGACCCGCACGAGGTGACGACGCTGGTGGCGCAGCGGGCGCAGGAGATCGCCGAGGCCGACCTCGCGGCCGTGGCGCTGGTGGAGGAGGGCGGCGCGCACTTCGCGGTGGAGGCCGCCCGAGGGGAGGGCGCCGAGCGGCTGGAAGGGCTGCGGGTGCCGCTGGAGCACTCGGTGGCCGGGCCGGTGTTCACCGAGGGGACCGCCCTGCGGCTGGCCGACGGGGAGAAGGCGGCGCGCGATGCGAACCTGCCCACGCGGGTGCCGATCGGCCCGCTGCTGATCGTGCCGCTGGGGCTCGGGTCGGCGGCGCGCGGCGTCATCTCGGTGGTCAACCCGCCCGGCGGGGCGCTGTTCTCGGAGGGGACGCAGCGGCTGCTGGAGGCGTTCGCGGGACAGGCGGCGGTGGCCCTGGAGCTGGCCGAGCGGCGCCGGGACGCCGAGCGGCTGGCGCTGCTGGAGGACCGCGACCGCATCGCCAAGGACCTGCACGACACCGTCATCCAGCGGTTGTTCGCGACCGCGATGGGGCTGATGGCGGCGATCAAGATCACGCAGAAGCGGGAGGTCGCCGTCCGGGTGCAGCGGGCGGTGGACGACCTGGACGACACCATCCGGCAGATCCGGTCGTCCATCTTCGCGCTGCAGGGCCCCGAGACCGACGAGACGTCGCTGCGCAGCCGGGTGCACTCCCTGGCCGACAGGGCGGCGGAGCATCTGGGGTTCGCGCCCTCGGTGCGGCTCGACGGGCTGCTGGACACCTCGGTCGACGAGGAGATCGGCGAGCAGCTCCTCGCGGTCGTGCGGGAGGCCCTGTCGAACGTCGCCCGGCACGCGCACGCCACCGAGGCGGCCCTGACCATCGACGTCGGGGACGACGTGACGGTGCGGGTGGCGGACAACGGCGTCGGCATCGCCGAGGGCGGTCGCCGCAGCGGGCTCCGCAACATGGAGTCCCGCGCCGAGGGCCTGGGCGGCACGTGCACCGCCGAACGGCGCCCGGAGGGCGGCACGCTGCTGGTCTGGTGCGTCCCGCTCAAGCCCGCCTGATCTTCCGCACGCACCGGTCCCGCCGGCATCAGGGGCCGATGCGGTTGTCGAGGCGCGCCCACTCGGCGTCCCACGACCGGGAGCGGCAGCGGTCGCACCGCGCCCGGACGAGCCAGTAGAGGCAGAGCGCGGGCAGCCCCGTCGCGATGACCACGCCCGTCCCGTCCACCGCGGTGTGGATGACCGTCTGCGCGTGCCGGCGGGGCGGTGTGATCGAGACGCCGTCGGGCCCGGCCCACAGGATGAGGCGCTCCCCGACGCCGGCTCCCCGCCACGTCGTGTAGTCACCGGTCCGCCGGGTCCCGTCGGGTTCGGTCCAGGCGACCGTGACCGTGCGGCGGCCCCCCGGGTCCTGGACCTTCACGATGGTGGCCTCGACGCGGTGCCGTGTGGCGGCCTGCTGGCGCTCGGCCCGCACGCCCGAGCCGGACGCGGCCTGGACGGCATGGGCGAGCAGCGGCGGCGTCGCGCTGAGGAAGACGATGAGCAGGAGCAGTCCGAGCCGCCACTGGACCCGGTCCACGTGGCGCCGCAGGTCGTTGCGGTCGAAACCGCAACTGCGACGCCAGCGGTCGATCCGTGCTGTCCAGCGGCCGGTCCGTGCTCGCATGGTCGTCGCTCCCATGACGCCGTCCCTTCACCTTCCTTCCACCCTGACGCTACGCATCCGCCCTGGACGGCTTGCAGAGGCGGAAGCCCTACGCGGGAGGGACCTCCCGGGCCCTCCAGCCCTCGGAAGGCGGGACCTTGGTCCCGCCGATCATGCGCCGAACGTACCTACAGGCCAAGGGCGATCCAGGGTTGAGTCATGGGTGACGAGATCATCGATGCGATGGAAGGTGAGTGGCGATGGCACTCTCCGAGCACAAGACCCACGTGGGCCGCGACACCCTGATCCGGGTGGTGACCCCCAAGCCGCTGACCGAGTCGCACGCCGCCCGTTACGCGTGGGCCGCCGCCCGCCTCGCGCTCGGCTGGATCTTCCTGTGGGCGTTCCTGGACAAGACCTTCGGGCTCGGCCACGAGACCCCCGCGGCCAAGGCGTGGGTCGACGGCGGCAGCCCGACCGAGGGGTTCCTGGCGCACGCGACCGCCGGGCCGTTCGCCGGCTTCTACCACGACATCGCGGGAGCGGCCTGGGCCGACTGGCTGTTCATGCTCGGCCTGGCCGGCATCGGCGCCGCCCTCGTCCTCGGCGTGGGCATGCGGATCGCCGCCGCGGCGGGAGCCGCGCTGCTGGTGATGATGTGGTCGGCGGTCCTGCCCCCGGAGAACAACCCCTTCATGGACGACCACCTGGTCTACGCGATCCTGATCATCGGACTGGCCCTGGTCAGCGCCGGTGACACCCTGGGTCTCGGCCGCTGGTGGGGAGCGACCCGCCTGGTCGAGCGCCTCCCCTTCCTCAAGTGACCTGATCCGCGACACGAGGGGCGCTCTCCGCGAGCGCCCCTCGTACGCGTGTCCGGCAGGAGGGGACGGCGCGCCGGACGGCCGGGCGGTCGGGCGCGGTCGGGCGGGTCAGGCGGGACGCGGCGGGGGAGAATGCTCAGGCGGACCCGCGGGATGGAGGACGGCGAGGGCCTGGTCGACCGAGCGGGACAGGGACCCGCCGGTGTCGACGGCGGCCGATCCGGGCCAGGGCGCGGAGTCCGCGCGCATGGCGGCGGCGATGCCCGCGTCAGCGTCGGAGGCTCCCCGGGGACGGGTCCGCATCCGTTCGGCGCAGACGGCCTCCGGCGCTTCGCAGCGCAGCGGCGTCAGGCGCGCGTGCTCCCGCTCGGCGACGGCGGCGACGGCCTCGCGGTCGGCGTCCGACGTCCAGGAGGCGTCCAGGACGACCGTCTCGCCCATCCGGAGCAGCCGCGCGGCGCGCGCGGCCATCTCGCGGTAGGTGCGCCGGCTCCATTCCGGCGTGTAGATGCCGGAGCCGTAGGGGGCGCCCGCGGGGTCGGCGGGGGCCAGCCCGGCGAGCTCCTTGCGGATCCGGTCGCTGCTGAGCACCGTGCAGCCGAGCCGGTCGGCGAGCGCGCCGGCCAGGGAGGTCTTCCCGGTGCCCGGGAGCCCGCCCACCATGATCAGACCGACGCGGCCGGCGCGCAGATGGCGCAGCGCGACGTCGGCGTAGGCGCGGGCGTCGGCGGCCGCGTCCGGGGCGCCCTGGCCGTGGCGCAGGCACGCCACCTTGGCGCGGACGAAGGCGCGGTAGGCCACGTAGTGGTGGCGCAGCGAGGACGGGGCCGGGTCGGCGGCGTACTCGGCGTACCAGCCGAGGAAGCGTCCGGCGAGCTCCGGGGCGCCCAGGCGTTCGAGGTCCATCGCCAGGAACGCGGCGTCGTCCAGACCGTCCAGGTAGCGGAGCCGGTCGTCGAACTCCAGGCAGTCGAGGATCCGCGGGCCGTCCTCGAGGCAGAAGACGTCGCCGGCCAGCAGGTCGCCGTGCCCGTCGACCACGCGGCCGTCGGCGATGCGGGCGTCGAACAGGGGCTCGCGGCCGGCGAGGAACTCCTCCGCGAGGTCCTCGGTCTCGGCGGCGGCCGCGGCGTCCAGGACGGCGCCGTGGAACGGCCGGACCTGCTCGAAACTGTCGTGCCAGCGCCCTCGGACGGCGTCGCGGGTCTCCTCGGCCGCGATGCGGGGACCGCGCGGCGCCCTGGCGTGCCAGGCGGCCAGGATCCGGGCGGTGTCGCGCAGCGCGTCCCGCACCGGCGCGCCGGCCCGGACCAGGGTGGACAGGCGCCGGTCGGCGGGCATCCGCCGCATCACGACCAGATGGTCGCAGACGTCGCCGCCGGGCCCGCGCACGTCGGCGACGCCGAGATAGACGTCGGGGGCGAACCGCCGGTTCAGCCGGACCTCCTCGTGGCAGGCGCGCTCGCGCAGCTCACGGGTGCTGAAGTCCAGGAACCCCAGGTCCACGGGCTTCTTCAGCTTGTAGGCGCGGTCCCCGGCGAAGAACACCACGCCGATGTGGGTCTCGGCGACGGCGGCGTCCTCCATGGGCCTCATGCCCTCGGGTGGAGGGCGGGGCCGGTGTCGTCGTAGTCGTAGCCGAGGGTCGGGACGACGTCGACGACGCCTTCCGTGGCGGCGGCCATGCGCACGACGATCGGGATCAGGCTCTTCTGCTCCACGCGCCCGGTGAGGTGGACGACCCCCTCCTGGACGCGGACGTGCACCTCGGCGGGGTCCAGCCAGAGCCGGGAGACCAGGACGTCGTCGATGATCTCGTCCCGGATGTCGTCGTCGGAGCGGTGGAACACCGAGAGCAGGTCGCGGCGGGCCACGATCCCGGCCAGCCGGCCGTCCCTGACGACCGGCGCGGCCTTGAAGCCGTGGGCGTTCAGCACGCGGGCCGCCTCGGCGACGGGCGTGCCCGGCGCGACGGTGACGACCGGCGCGCTCATCAGCCCGCGGGCGTCCGCGGCGGTGGCCCTGGCCCGCGCCTCGTCCTGGGCGCGGCGCAGCAGCCGGGGCCGGCGCGGTCCCGCGCCGCCGCCGTACTCCTCCCTGCGCAGGAGGTCGGCCTCCGTGACGATGCCGGTGAGCCGGCCGTCGTCGTCCATGACGGGCACCGCGCTGATGCGGTGCTCGGCCATCGCGTCGGCGATCTCGGTGAAGGGGGTGTCCTCGGAGACCGTCACGACGGTCCTGGTCATGACGTCCCCGACCGTGCGGCGCTTCATGGCTCTCCTCCCGGGCTCGCCGCGGGCCTCAGAGGCCGTCGCCGGCGGTGGCCCTCTGGTCCGCGCAGATCACGACCTCGCAGCGCGCCCGCTCCCGCACGATCGGGACGGTGTCGCCGCCGAGCGGGTTGCCGTGCTCGGAGTGCGTCCGGGCGCCGACCACCAGAAGTTCGGCGCGCTCCGCCGCCCCGGCCAGCACCGGGCCCGGCTCGCCGTGCAGGACGCGCAGCCGGGTGGTCAGGTGCCGGGAGCGGGGGATGAGCCGGGCGACCAGGCGGCGCAGCCGCAGCCACTCCCTGATCGTGTTGAACGGGCGCCGCGCGGGGCCGTCGCCGGGCTCCACGACGCGGACCACGTCCAGGCGCGCGTGGCGTTCGGAGGCCTCGCGGGCGGCGCGGCGCAGCGCGGCCATGGAGTTGGGGGAACCGTCCACCCCGACGACGACGGACCGTTGTTCGGGCACGACCCACATCAGCGACCTCCCTCAGTCACCTCCACCCTCCCGCCCGGCGGGATCCGCGGGTCAGTGCCGAGCGTCCCCCCGAATTAGGACTTTTGGCCTGATCCGGGCATCCGGCGCGGGTCGGCGCCGCCAGATCATCCGGTGGCTCCCGGATGGAGGAGGGCCTGCGCGGCCACGAAGGCCGCAACGGCGAAGACCAGGTAGGCGAACCAGCGCCGCAGCCGGTCGGCGTCCAGGCGCCGGGCGAGGCGGGCGGCGGTGAGCGACCCGGCGACGGCCGCCAGGGTGAAGGCCGCGATGACGCCGTAGTCCAGCGTCGCGTCCCCGGCGTGCGCGGCGAAGCCGGCGATCGAGTTGACCACCACGATGACCAGGGAGGTGCCGACCGCCGCGGCCATCGGCAGGCCCAGCCCGACGACCAGGGCGGGGATGATGAGGAAGCCGCCGCCGACGCCGAAGAGCCCGGTCAGCACGCCGACGGCCGCGCCCGCGCCGATCGACTTGGGCAGGCAGGAGCGCCAGTCGACGCCGCCGCCGGGCAGGGCGCACGCCCCGCCCAGCCGGTCGCCTCCGGCCAGCATCCGCCAGCCCGCCGCCACCATGAGCGCCGCGAAGCCGAGCAGGACGGCCTGGTCGGGCAGCAGGCGGTTCAGGGCGGCGCCGCCGAAGGCGGCCACCGCCCCGGCGGCGCCGAAGACGCCCGCGATCCGCCAGCGCACCTGCCCGGCGTGGACGCGGGGCAGCGCGCCCGTGGCCGAGGAGATGCCCACGACCAGCAGGGACGCCGGAACCGCCGAGGCCAGCGGCAGGCCCGCGCCGTAGACGAGGGCGGGAACGGCGAGGATGGAGCCGCCGCCGCCGAGCAGCCCGAGCAGGACGCCGATCAGGGCGCCGAGGACGAGCGCGGTCAGCATGTCGTCACCTCCTTGGCGGACGCGGCCGGCGGGTCAGGGGCGCTCCGCGGCCAGCGCGCCCAGGACGGCGGCCATGTCGCACTTCGGCCCGCGGTTGTAGGGGAGCTTGGACAGGGCCATCCCCATGGCGCACGTGTTGGACAGGGCGGCGAAGGTGAGGCCGCCGCCGATGGCCGCCGCGAGCCACTTGGCGCGCGGGACGGTCGTGCTGGCCAGCACCGAGCCGAGCACGATCGAGCCCGCGACCAGGCGGACCTGGCGCTCCAGGTCCCAGCGGGGGCGTCCCGCGGCGACCGGTTCGCCCGCGGCCTGCCAGGCGCCGATGCCGCCGTGCAGGACGCGCAGGTTCGGCAGGCCCGCGGTCGCCAGCGCCCGCGAGGCCTGGCCGGCGCGCTGCCCGGAGCGGCAGACGAGCACCACCTGCTCGTCGAGGTGGGCGCGCAGTTCGGCGCGGTGCTCGCGCAGCAGGTCCAGCGGGACGTTGTAGGAGCCGGGGATGTGCCCGGTCTCGAACTCGCCCGGCGTCCGGACGTCGATGAGCCGCGGCCGGTCGACGGAGTCCAGGAGTTCGCGCAGGGCGGGGACGTCCACGGTGGACGCGGTGGGCGGGGTGGTCACGGAGTCTTCTCCTGTGTCGTGGTGTCGGATCGTCGTGCGGTGTGGTCGGTCCCGGTCAGCGGTCGGTGATGGTGAGGCCCGCGGGCGCGGCCTCGGAGTAGGCGTCGTCGATGTGCACGGTCGGGATTCCGGCCCGCTGGAGCAGGCTGGTGGCCGCGGCGGCCCGGTAGCCGGAGCCGCAGTGCACCCAGATCGTCCCGTCGGGCAGTTCTTCGAGCCGCCCGGTCAGCTCGGGCAGCGGGATGTGGACGGCGCCCTCGACGTGCCCGTCCCTCCACTCGTTGGACATGCGCACGTCCAGCACGGCGTCCGGCGGGGGGAGGTGCCGGGGGACGCGGCCGGCGCGGGCGGCGGCCAGGTCGCCGAACGTGGCGACGGGCGTCTCGCGCAGCCGGCCGGCGTCGCCGCCGGCCCACTGCTCGGGCTCCCCGGAGGCCGCCGCGGCCGGGCGGTCGACGCCGATGCGCGCCAGCTCCCGCTGGGCGGCGGCGATCTGCTCGGGGCTGTCGCCGAGCAGGGTGAGGGGCGCGCCCCACGGCGCCAGCCAGCCGAGCCACGTCGACATCGCGCCGTCCAGGCCGAAGCTGAGGGTGCCGGCCAGGTGCCGCTGCGCGAAGGCCTTGCGGGAGCGCAGGTCGACGACCCATTCCCCGGCGGCGATGCGGTCGCGCAGCTCGGCGGGGTCGGCGGTCCGGGCGGGAGTGAGGTCGAGCAGGTCGGCGCCGGCGCTGTTGCGGACGCCCATGTGCGCGTAGTAGGCGGGGTAGGCGTCGAGCCCGTCCAGGGTCTGGGTGACGAAGTCGTCGGCCTCCAGCCGCAGCGCCGGGTTGGCCCGCCGCTCCTGGCCGATGGTCGAGGACGCGGCGTCGGACTGGCTCGCCGAGCAGAAGCTGCCGAACCCGTGCGTGGGCCAGACGTGCGCGCCGTCGGGCAGCAGGTCGGCCAGCCGCCGCGCCGACGCGTGCTGCCGCTCGGCCAGCAGGTGGGCGTGCTCGGAGCCGAGGAGGTCAGTACGTCCGGTGGTGCCGAACAGCAGCGACCCGCCCGTGAAGACCCCCTCGGGCCCGCCGGGACCCGACAGGATGTAGGACAGGTGGTGGAAGGTGTGCCCCGGGGTGGCGACTGCGCGGATGTGCAGCGCGTCGGAGACGGCGATCTCGTCGCCGTCGGAGAGGGCGGTCCGCTCGAATTCGACGTCCTCGTCGGCCGAGAGCAGGTACGTCGCCCCGGTCGCCCTGGCCAGGGCCAGCCCGCCGGAGACGTAGTCGTTGTGCAGGTGGGTCTCGGCCACGTGCGTGATGCGGACGTCCAGCCGCCCGGCGAGGGCCAGGAAGCGGTCGATGTCGCGCTGCGGGTCGACGACCAGCGCCACCCGCCCGTCGTGGGCGAGGTAGCTGCGGTCGCCCAGGGACGAGGTCTCGACTACCTGGACATGTACCATCTGCGTTCACTCCTTATACCCCGGGGGGTATGCTTCGGTCAGATCGCGGCCATGGTCGTACCCCCTCGTCGAACGATGAGGGGCGGCCCTTTCGCCGTCCTCAGGAAAGGGCGAGGAAGAGCTTCTCCAGGCGCTCCGTGCTGATCGGCGGCTTCTCGCCGCGGTCGGCCGCCGCCTGGCAGTGCCGCAGCCCGGTCGAAATGATCTTGAACCCGGCCCGGTCGATCGCCTTGGACACCGCCGCAAGCTGGGTCAGCACCCGCTCGCAGTCGTCGGCGTTCTCGATCATCGAGATCACCCCGCCCAGCTGGCCGTGCGCCCGCCGGAGCCGGGTCAGCGCGTCCGCCAGGGCGGTCGCGTCCATCTCCAGATGCTCTTCCATCGTCCACCTCCGGCGCCCAACATACCCCCTGGGGTATCCGTTCGCGCGTGAGGTGCCTCACCCCCCGCCGGGACCTCCGGCAGGACGTTCGGCTCTACCTGCGAAGACTCCCGAAAACGAGGCTTGGGTCCAAGCGAGGAACCGTCAGCAGAGGAGGTGGCACCGATGAGCGAGATGCTGGTCGTCCACCGTGAGGACGACGCCTTCGCGGTGATCGTCCGCGACCACGTGATCCACGTGGACCAGCCGTACATGGGGGGAGGCATGGACGCCGGGCCGACGCCGGTCGAGCTGTTCGTGGCGTCCCTCGCCGCGTGCACCGCGCACCACGCCCGCCGCTACCTCAAGGCGCGCTGCCTGCCCGCGAACGGGCTGGAGGTCGCCGTCGACTACGCGATGAGCCCGGAGGGCCCCGCCCGGGTGTCGCGCGTCGAGCTGCGCCTGCGCCCTCCCGTCCGGCTGCCCGACCGGGACGTGGGAGGACTGATGGCGGCCGTCATGGCCTGCACGGTCCACAACTCGATCCTCGACGCCCCCCGCGTCGGCGTGCGCCTGGAGAGCGAGCTCACGGCGGCCTGAGCGGCGCCGGAGGTCCCGCCGCCGAGGGCCGTTCGGCCCTGGGGAGCGGATCCCGCGGGCGGTGGAATGGAGGCGGACCGAGGAGGAGGGCGTCATGAGCCACGTCGTCGTCGGATACGACGGAACGAGTGAGAGTGACCGCGCCCTGCGCTGGGCGGTGGAGGAGGCCCGGTTCCGGCGGCTGCCGCTGACGGTGTGCCACGCCTGGCAGTGGCCGTATCCGATCCACTTCAGCGACCGCGAGGGCGTCGCCATCGTCCGCCGGATGGGGGAGCACATGCTCGACCACGGCGTGGCGCTGGCGCATGAGCTGGCCCCCGGCCTGAAGGTGCGCAAGCGGCTGGACACCGGAGGCCCCTCGCTGGCGCTGCTGAACCAGGAGCCGGACGCGGATCTCCTCGTCGTCGGCTCGCACCCGCCGGAGGAGAGGTCCGTCGGGTCCACCGCGCTGCGGGTGGCGGCCCAGGCCGACCATCCGGTCGCGGTCGTGCGCTCGGCCTCCTCTCCCGACGGTCTCGTGGTCGTGGGCGTGGACGGGTCCCGGGGCGCCGACGCGGCGCTGGCCTTCGGGTTCGAGGAGGCGGCGCTCCGCGGCTGGCGGCTGCGGGCGGTGTACGGGTGCTGGGATCCGGGTGCAGCGCCCGACGACGACCTGTCGCTGTTCGGCGATGAGGACAAGCTCCGCCACGTGTGCGGAACGGTCCTGGAACGGGCGGTCGCGCCCTGGCTGGTGAAGTACCCCCTTGTGCAGGCCGCGACGTCGCTGGTGCTCAGGTCGCCCCGCGAGGCCCTGCTGGAGGCGGCGGAGAGCGCGACGCTGACGGTGGTGGGCTCGCGCGGCGCCGGCGCCGTCAAGGCCCTGACGCTCGGCGCGACGAGCGACGCGCTGCTCAAGCACGCGCCCTGCACGATCACGATCGTCCCGCAGCGGGCCGGATGACGCCGGACGGCGCAGAACACCGAAGGTAGGCGAGCCAAGTGAGCATGGTGACCGCGGCCGATCTGGCACGCGAGCCGTTCTTCGACGGTATGCGGAGCCCGGACCTGACCAGGCTGGCGAAGGCGGCCCGGCACACCGACATCCCCGCGGGACGCCGCATGTTCGCGGAGTCCGCCGCGGCCGAGCGGTTCTGGCTCCTGCTCGACGGGAGCGTGGCCGTCGACATGAACCTTCCCGACGGCGGGACCCTCGTGGTCGACACCTTCGGGCCCGGGTCGGTGGTGGGCTGGTCATGGCTGTTCCGCCCGCACCGGTGGCGGTTCGGCGCGGTCGCGAGCACGCCGGTCCAGGCGATCGAGTTCGACGGCCGGCTGGTCCGGACGCTGAGCGCCGTCGACCCGTCCCTCGGCTACGAGTTGACGCGCCGCTTCGCCGAGCAGGTCGTCGGCCGCCTGGAGGCGACCCAGACCCGGCTCGCCGAGGCCGCCCCCGGCGCCCTGGGCCGCGCGGTATGACCCTTCAGACGCCGTGACCCTTCAGACGCTGTGACCCTTCAGACGCTGTGACCCTTCAGCCGGGGCGGGCGGCGTGTCAGTCGCGGGGGCGGACGACGGCGACGGGGCAGTGGGCGTGGTGGACGACGCCGTGGCCGACCGATCCGAGCGGGAACGAGCGGCCCCGGGACCCGACCACGACCAGGTCGGCCTCCGCCGAGGCCTGCGCGAGCGTCTGGACCGGGTGGCCGGTGACCACGTCCTCGACGACCTTGAGGTCCGGGGCGCGCCCGCGCCACGGCGCCAGGGCCGCGGCCAGGCGGTCGTAGCGGCCGTTGGCGGCGAGGTGGACGTCCGCCCCCGAGCCGGCGGCGGGCCGCCAGGCGTGCAGCACGCGGAGCCGGGCGCCGCGGGCGGCGGCCGCGGCGAACGCGTGGCCGAGCGCGGGGGCGGGGTCCTCCGCCAGGTCCAGGCCCACCACGACCTCGCCGATGGGGGTGTCCGAGTGGCCGCGGACGATGACCACCGGGCCCGGGTAGTGCCCGGCCAGGTGAAGACCGGTGGAGCCGAGCAGCAGCGAGGCGAAGCCGCCCCGGCCGCGATGCCCGACGACGACCTCGGCGGCCTCGCCGGCGTAGAGCCGCAGGCCGCCTGCCACGGTCCGGTCGTGGACGAGCATCGTCTCGACCTTGAGGCGGGGGTGCCGCCGCAGGGCCGCGTCCCGCCCGGCGCGCAGCACCGGGTTCCAGGCGTCGACGAGTGACTCGGCGTCGCCGCCCGTGTCGCCGGGCGCGGTCCTCGTCGGGGTCTCCAGGACGTGGAGGACGTGCAGTTCCTTGCCGAGGCGCGCGGCCTCGTCGGCCGCCCAGCCGATGGCGCGTTCGGAGGAGGCGGAACCGTCGGTCCCGACCAGGACCGCGCGATCGCCTGCGGTGCCCGACGATGGGGGGCCGTCAGGCCCGAAGGAGGAGGGCTTTGCCATGAACACAGCGTCGTCCGCGCGGTCGCTCGGCCGTAGGGACCTTGGTCCCCGCCTCGGACGGCGACGGTCCTTTCGCCCCGGGTTCGGCCCTCAGCCCCTCCTGGAAGGAACCAGGGCGAAGTCCTCGAAGCCGGGCGTCCACCACAGGCCGCCCTCGGACGTGACGCCGAGCGCCTCGATCCCCGGCCGGGCCTCGAGCCAGGCGCGGGCGGCGTCGCCCATGGCGAAGGCCGCGGTGGCGAGCGCGTCGACGTCGGTGAGGTGGCGCCCGACCAGCGTGACGGAGACGAGGCCCGCGGCGGGGAGCCCGGTGCGGGGGTCGAGGATGTGCCGGCCGCGCTCGGCGGTGCCGGACGTGGCGACGGCGATGTCGCTCCCGGACACGGCGGCGATGAGGCTGCCGCGGTCGCCGGGGTCGGCGATGCCGATCCGCCACGGTTCGCCGGGCCCGGCCTCGCCGCGCGCCTGCACGTCGCCGCCGCCGTTCACGCAGTGGTCGTGGGCGCCGGCGTCGTGGAGGATCGTCGACGCCCGCTCGATCGCCCAGCCCTTGACCACGCCGCTGGGATCGAGCCGGCCCCCCGGTTCGCAGGTGAACGCGCCGCCCGTGGCCCGTTCGAACTCCGCGCCGAGGCGCAGGACCTCGGCGACCTCGGGATCGCACTCGCCGAGCCCGGCGCGGCCGTCCGCCAGGCGCGTGACCTGGCTGTCGGGGCGGTAGGGGGAGAAGACGCGGTCGACGTGGTGGAGCCAGGCGACGGCCTGCGCGAGGGCCGCGGCGATGGCCGGCGAGCGCGGCGTGCGGACGTCGAAGGAGAACACCGTCCCCATCGCGTGCTCCACGTGGCGGATCCCCTCAGGCACGGGCGCTGTCCAGGGCGCTCTGGAGGGACGTGATGTATCCCTCGCTGGTGTAGGTGGCGCCGGACACGGTGTCGATGCGCGCGCTGCCCGCCGCGAGGGCCTTCTTGGTGAGCTTGGGGAGGGCGAAGGAGGCGATCTCGCGGTCGCGGCCGTTCTCCGACGGCGAGCGCAGGACGCGGACTCCGGTGAGGTGGCCGCCCGACATCGTGATCTCGACCTGGACGGGCCCGTAGCGGGTGTCGACGCTCTCGCCCCGGTAGGTCTTGCTCACCGGGTTCGCCCCGCCGCTCGTGCCGCCGCTCGTCCCGTTGCTCGTGCCGCCGCCCGCGGTGGGCGGGGGCGCCACGGCGGTGTCGTGGTGGTGCGGCTTCAACGACAGCAGCAGCACGACTCCCGCGATCGTCGCGCTCGTGGTGAACACGGCTCGGCGCATAGGGTGCGGACCTCTCAGAACTCGAAGGATTCGGATCGGACGTGGCGGCGTCGCACGCCGGCCTGCTTCAGCGCGCCCTGGGCGGCGGCCATCATGCCGGGCGGCCCGCACAGGTAGACGTCCCGGTGCCGGATGTCGGGGACGAGGTCGCGCAGCGCCCGGCCGTCCAGCGACAGGGAGTAGTGGGACGGCTCGTCGACGAAGTAGTAGGCCCGTGCGCCGCGGACGCGGGCGATGTCGTCGAGCTCGCCGCGCAGGGCCAGGTCCTCGGGCCGGCGGGCGAGGTAGACGAGGGTCACGTCACCGGGCAGGGTCTCGAACAGCGTCCGCAGCGGGGTGATGCCGACGCCGCCGGCGATCAGCAGGGCCCGGTCGTGGTGCGGCCGCGCCCCGGTGAACCCGCCGTAGGGCCCCTCGGCCCAGACCCGCGTCCCGGGGCGGAGCCGGGCCAGCGCACGGCTGTGGTCCCCGGCCTCCTTGACGGTGATGCGGAGCCGGTGCCCGCGGGGCGGCTCGGACAGCGAGTAGGGGTTGGCCGTCCACCAGAAGCCCGGGGCGAGGAACCGCCAGCGGAAGAACTGGCCCGGTTCGGCGCGCAGCTCGTCCAGGTGGCGGCCGCTCATGTAGACGGAGACGATCCCGGGCGCCTCGGCGTGGACGGCGGTGACCCGCAGCCCGTGCCGGATCCCGCGCACGGCGGGCATCAGGAACCGGAACCAGGCGAGGGTGACGGCGACGCCGATGTACAGGGTGTACCAGGCGGCCTTCGCCAGGGGCGATCCGGCGAACTGGGCTCCGTTGGCGAGCTGGTGCGAGAACGCCAGGAAGATGGCCAGGTAGGTCGCGAAGTGCAGGTAGTGCCAGGTCTCGTAGCGCATCCGCCGCCGGGCGGCCCTCGCGGACGTGATCCCGATGCCGAGGAGGAGCAGGAACCCGGCCGTGCCCTTGATCATCTCCGGGTAGTCGACGACCACCGTCGCCGTCTCGTGGACGACGTCGGTGCGGGCCGTCACCGCGTACCCCCAGATGATCAGGAGGGCGTGCGCCAGCGCGAGGCAGACGGTGTACCGCCCGCCCATCGCGTGCCAGCGGGCGAGCCGGTCGGTGC
Organism: Actinomadura verrucosospora; assembly: GCF_039540335.1. Classification (NCBI taxonomy): domain Bacteria; kingdom Bacillati; phylum Actinomycetota; class Actinomycetes; order Streptosporangiales; family Thermomonosporaceae; genus Actinomadura; species Actinomadura verrucosospora. Next base: position 117,414 of record NZ_BAABEV010000002.1, read on the forward strand.
CCACGCCCCGTTCGAGCGCCGGCACGCGGGCCATCAGGGCCAGCAGGACGGCGCAGCCGTATCCCGCCAGCAGCCCGGTGACGCGCCCGGCCTCGGTCAGCCAGCCGTCCAGACCGGTGATCGAGCCGGTGCTCCGCCACCACAGCGCCAGCACCGCGAGCGCGCCGGCGTAGATCAGTACCTGCGGCCACCAGTGCGGGACGCGCCACGACGGCCGCCTGACCTGCGGGGTCGGCCGCATGATGTCGTACCTGGTCGTCGTCATGGCGGCCACCCTGCCAACGCAGTTTCTGAGTTCCCTCTGACGCGATGGGGAATGGCGTCTCTCAGAGCCTTTTCAGAGGGAAGGCAGAGGTTGGAGAGGGATGCTGGTCCGACCATGACAAAGGACGAACCCGCGGTGGCGGGCCTGCGGCGGGCCGACGGGACGCCCGTGCGGGTCCTCGTCGTCGACGACGAACCGGACCTGGCGGAGGTGCTGTCGCGCGTGCTGGCCTCGGAGGGCTGGTCGGTGCGGAGTGCCGGGGACGGCGCGGGCGCGCTCGCCGCCGCGCGCGACTTCCGCCCCGACGCCGTCGTGCTGGACGTGATGCTCCCCGACATCGACGGCCTGCAGGTGCTGCGGCGGCTGCGCGCCGACTCGCCCGAGGTGTGCGTGCTGTTCCTGACCGCCAAGGACGCCGTCGAGGACCGCATCGCCGGCATCACCGCGGGCGGCGACGACTACGTGACCAAGCCGTTCAGCCTGGAGGAGGTGCTGGCGCGGCTCCGGGGGCTGCTGCGCCGGGCGGGCATGGCGCGGACGGCCGGCACGGACCGGCTGCTCACCGTCGGCGCCCTGGCCATGGACGAGGACGCCCGGGAGGTGACCCGCGACGGAGAGGTCGTGGAGCTGACGCCCACCGAGTTCGAGCTGCTGCGGTTCCTGATGCGCAACCCGCGCCGGGTCCTCAGCAAGGCCCAGATCCTCGACCGCGTCTGGGACTACGACTTCGGCGGGCAGGCCCACGTCGTCGAGCTGTACATCAGCTACCTGCGCAAGAAGATCGACGCGGGCCGGGCACCGATGATCCACACGGTGCGCGGCGTCGGGTACGTGCTGAAGCCAGGGGCCTCGTGAGGGGCCTGCGGACGCTGCGGGCACGGCTCACCGCCGGGCTGCTCGTCCTGCTGGCGCTGAGCTGCCTCGCCGTGGGCATCGCCACAGCGACGGCGCTCGACCGGTTCCTGATGGGGCGGCTGGACGAGCAGCTGACCGCGTCCGGCGGGCGGTTCCCGGCGAGCCTCGAACACGAGCGGCGCCATGACGCCGACAACGGTCCGGACACCCGGGGGCAGGCGCCGGGGACGTTCGGCGCGCGGCTGTTCCGCCGGACGGTGACGGAGGCCGCGGTCGTGCGCGACAGCTCCGACGTGCCCGTGCCGCTCGACGCCGCCGACCGGCGCGCCCTCGCCGCACTCCCGCCCGACGGCCGGGCGCGCTCGCTCGACCTGTCGGCGCTGGCGGAGTACCGGATGATGGCGCTCCGCGGCGACGACGGGGACGTCCTGGTCACCGGGCTGCCGCTGCGGCCCGCCGAGGAGACGCTGCGCCGCGTCATCCTGGTGGAGGCGATCGTCTTCGCGGCCGTGCTCGCCGCCGCCGGGATCGCGGCGGCGGCGTGGGTCGGGCTGGCCCTGCGCCCGCTGCGGCGGGTCGCCGCGACCGCGTCCCGGGTGACCGAGCTGCCGCTGGCCAGCGGGGAGGTGGCGATGCCCGAGCGCGTCCCCGACACCGATCCCCGCACCGAGGTCGGGCAGGTCGGCGCCGCGCTGAACCGGATGCTCGGCCATGTCGAGAACGCGCTGGCCCGCCGGCACGCGAGCGAGGAGCGGCTCCGCCGCTTCGCCGCCGACGCGAGCCACGAGCTGCGCACCCCCGTCGCCGCGATCCGGGGCCACGCCGAACTCGCCCTGCGCACCACCGAGCCCGTTCCGCCCGAGGTGCGGCACGCGCTGGGACGGATCGAGGCCGAGTCGGTCCGGATGTCCGAACTGGTCGACGACCTGCTCCTCCTCGCCCGCCTGGACGCCGGCCGCCCGCTGGAGACGGACCAGGTGGACCTGACCCGCATCGTGCTGGACGCCACGGCCGACGCCCGCGCCGCCGGCCCGCGGCACCGCTGGGAACTGGTGCTCCCGGAGGAACCGGTGACCGTCACCGGGGACGCCCGGCGCCTCCACCAGTTGGTCGCCAACCTGCTCGCCAACGCGCGCGCCCACACGCCTCCCGGCACCCACGTCACCGTGAGGCTCGCGGACCGGGGGGACGCCGTGCTCCTCGACGTGGAGGACGACGGCCCCGGCATTCCGGCCGGCCTGCGCGCGGAGATCTTCCAGCGGTTCGTCCGCGCCGACCAGAGCCGGTCCCGCAGTGCGGGCGGCACGGGACTCGGACTGGCCATCGTTCAGGCGGTGGCCGCCGCCCACGGCGGCCGCGCCGAACTCGTCGAGGCCCAGCACACGCTGTTCCGCGTGACCCTTCCGCACTGAGTCAGCGACCCGCCCGCACCCCTGCGCGGGGCGCGCCACGTGCGCCGGCGCCCGGGCGGCCGCTCAGCCGAGGGCCAGGACCCGCGTCACCAGGCGAGCGGTCCGGCCGCCCTCCTGCTCCGCCACTTCGAGCGCCGTCCGCACGTCGAGGTCGTCGAGCAGCGCCCGCGTCACGGCGGCCTCCGCCGCGGGGGAGGAGCGGCCGCGGCCCGCCGCCGCGAGGAGGCGGTCCAGCCCTTCCGCGGCGCGGTCGAGGGCGCCGGGCGTGTACTCCCATTCCCGCGCCCAGGGCTCGGCGAGGAGCATGAAACGGACCGCGGAGGCCGGGTGGTCCTGGACCAGATCGGAGACCAGCACCAGGTTGCCGGTGGACTTGGCCATCTTGGCGCCGTCCCGGCGGACCACCCCGACGTGCAGCCAGGCCCGGGAGAACGGCCGCACGCCGGTCAGCGCCTCGGCCATGGCCGCCTCGTAGGCGTGGTGGGGGAACCGCAGGTCGTCGCCGCCGGCGTGCAGGTCCAGCGCCGGGCCGAAGGCCGTCATCGCCATCGCGGCGCACTCGGCGTGCCAGCCGGGCCGCCCCGCGCTCCAGGGGCTGGGCCAGGCGGGCTCGCCCGACCGCGACGGCCGCCAGACCGCGACGTCGAACGGGTCGTCCCTGCCGGGGTCGTCGGGCGCGTCGCCGTACTCGGCGAGGAGCGCGCGTGCCCGGCCGGCGTCGAGGCCGGCGCGCCGGGGGACCTCGCCGCCGCGGAAGTGGACCGCGCCGCCCCGCACGTAGGCGTGCCCGGAGGCGAGGAGTCCCTGGGCCAGCGCGACGACCTCGCCGACATGGTTGTGCGCGCGGGGCTGGTGGTCGACGGCGTGGACCCCGAGGACCTCCAGGTCGCGTTCGAAGTAGAACTGCTGGACGGCGGCGAAGCTGTCGTACGGGCTGCCCGCACGGTGCGCGGCCTGGTCCAGCACGTCGTCGACGTCGGTGACGTTCCGGCACACGCGCACCTCGCCGCCCGCGTGCCGCAGGACCCGGGCGGCGACGTCGGCCCAGACGAAGGTGCGGGCATGGCCGAGATGGGTCGCGTCGTACGGGGTGATCCCGCAGACGTACATGCGGGCGGGGCCGACGACCGGGAGGGGGCGGCCGCCGATCCGCAGCGTGCGGCCGGGCGAGTTGAGATCCACGAGAGCGCCGCTCCTCAGGATGGCGGAACCGGTGTTCCCCCTGTCCTACCCGGCGGGCCTCTCCGGGGCGTGGGGACGAAGGTCCCGACGACCCGTGACCTTGGGACGCTGACCGGCCGCGCCGCCCCGTCCGACGCTGGGGGCATGACGGAGAGCCTTTCCGGCGCGCGTGTCTTCGCGCTGCTGACCGACGGGACGCAGGTCGAGATCCGGCGGCTCGGGGAGGCGGACCGGGCGGCGGTGCGCGACCTGCACCGCGGCCTCAGCGAGGAGAGTCTCCACCTGCGGTTCTTCGGCCTCAACCGGGCCGTCTCCGAGCAGGTCGCGGGCCGGGTCTGCCGGACGGGCGGCGACGGCCACGCCGCGCTCGGCGCGTGGCTGCGCGGCGGACTGGTCGGCGTCGCCGAGTACGAGCCGACCGGCGTGCCCGGAGAGGCCGAGTTCGCGATGGCGGTGGCCGACCGGATGCACCACCGCGGGGTCGGGACGCTGCTGCTGGAGCACCTCGCGTCCGTGGCCCGGGACCACGGGATCGTGGCCTTCCGCGCCGACACGCTGGCCGAGAACACCGCGATGCTGCGGGTCTTCGCCGACGCCGGGCTGACGGCGCGGCGCCGGTTCTCGGGAGGCGTGGTCGAGCTGACCCTGCCGCTGGTCTCCGACGAGCGCTACCTGGACGCGGTGGCCGAGCGGGAGCGGTGCGCCGACGTCGCCAGCCTGGAGCCGCTGATGCGGCCGCGGACGGTCGCGATCGTCGGCGCGTCCCGGCGGCCGGGGACGGTCGGCGCCGAGATCCTCCGCAACCTCCTCTCCGCCGGCTTCGGCGGCGCCGTGTACGCGGTGAACCCGCACGCCGCCGGCGGCGACCTGCACGGCGCGCCGTGCGTGGCGGCGCCCGCCGACCTGCCGGAGCGGCCCGACCTGGCCGTCGTCACCGTGCCCGCCGGCGCGGTGGTCCGCGCGGCGGCCGAATGCGGGCGGTACGGGGTCCGCGCGCTGGTGGTGGTCAGCTCGGGGCTGACCGCCGGCCAGGGGCGCGACCTGCTGGCGGTCTGCCGGGAGCACGGCATGCGGCTGGTCGGCCCGAACTGCCTGGGGACGGCCAACACCGAGATCTCCCTCGACGCGACGTTCGGCGCCCGGCACCCCGTCCCCGGGGGCGCGGGGGTGGTGGTGCAGTCGGGCGGCGTCGGGATCGCGCTGCTGGAGCAGCTGTCCCGGCTGGGGATCGGGATCTCCTCGTTCGCCTCGGTCGGCGACAAGTACGACGTCAGCTCCAACGACCTGCTCATGTGGTGGGAGTCGGACGAGACGACCCGGCTCGGCGTCCTGCACGTGGAGTCGTTCGGCAACCCGCGCAAGTTCGCCAGGACGGCCCGGCGGGTGGCGGCCCGGATGCCGCTGCTGACCGTCCTCGCCGGGCGGTCGGCGCCCGGCACGCGGGCGGCCGCCTCCCACACCGCGGCCGCCGCGACCCCCGAGATCACCCGCCGGGCCCTGTTCGAGCAGGCGGGCATCGTCGCCACCGACGACCTCGGGGAGCTGGTGGACGCCGCCGCGCTGCTGGCCGCCCAGCCGCTCCCGGACGGGCCGCGCGTCGCGGTGGTGTCCAACGCGGGCGGGGCGGGCGTGCTGGCGGCCGACGCCTGCGCCGACGCCGGACTCTCCGTCCCCGTCCTGACGCCGGCGACGCGGCGCCGCCTCTCCGGCCTCCTGCCCGCGTGCGCGGCGGTCGCCAACCCGGTCGACACCACGGCCGGGGTCTCCGCCGAGCTGTTCCGGAGCGCCCTGGACGCGGTCGCCGCGGACGGGTCCGTCGACGCCGTCCTGGCGCTGGTGGCGCCGACCGCGCTCGCGGACCTGCGCGGAGCGCTCGGCGGCTGCGGCAAGCCGCTCGCCGCGGTCGTGCTCGGGCAGCCCGAGACCGTCGTGGTCAACGAGCGCGGCGTGCCCTGCTACGCCTACCCGGAGAACGCCGTCCGCGCGTTCGCCCGCGCCTTCTCCTACGCGCGGCGGCGGGGCGCCCCGCCCGGCGCGCCGCCCGCGCTGACCGGGCTGATGCCGGTCGAGGCGGCGGGCATCATCGACGGGTTCCTGTCCGCGAGACCGGAGGGCGGCTGGCTGCCGCCCGTCGGCACCTTCCGGTTGCTGGAGTCCTACGGGCTTCCGCTCGCCCCCTGGTGCTGGGCGCGCACCGAGGAGGAGGCCGCGTCGGCGGCCCGCGAGATGGGCGTCCCGGTGGCGATGAAGGCGCACGTGCCCGGAGTCGTGCACAAGACCGCCGCCGGAGCCCTGCGGCTCGACCTGGACGGCGACCGCGAGGTCCGGGAGGCGTTCGGGAGCCTCGCCGGACGGTTCGGCGGCGCCCTGGAGGGCGTGGTCGTCCAGGCCATGGTGGACGAGGGCGTCGAGGTGCTGTGCGGCGCCGTCCAGGAAGAGGTGTTCGGAGCCGTCGTGGTCTTCGGTGCGGGCGGCGTCGACGCCGACGCCCTGGCCGACCGCACCGCCCGCCTCGCCCCGCTGACGGAGCGGGAGGCCGACGACCTGATCCGCGAGCCGCGCCTGTCCGCCCTGCTGCTCGGCCATCCCGCCCGCCCCGCGGGCGACCTCGCCGCCCTGCGCGACCTCCTGCTCCGGCTGTCCAGGCTGGCGGCCGAGCATCCCGAGATCGCCGAGCTCGACCTCAATCCCACCGTCGTCCGGCCCGACGGCGCGGTGGCCGTCGACGCCCGTGTCCGGCTCCTTCCCCGGCGCGCCTGGGACCCCTACCTGCGCCGCCTGAGATGACGGGACGCCGCGTACGTTCCTGGTGAACGCCGTGCTCGCGCCGCCCCAGCGAGTTCCGCCGCCGCGCGCGGGCGGTCATGCCGGAACCTTCCGCGCCGCCTCCTTGAGGAGCTCGTCGACGCCCTCGCGGATGCCCGCGCACAGGATCGGCAGGTCGGGCAGGGCGTCGCGGTCGCCGGTGATCCCGAACGACAGGACGCCGTCGTAGGAGATGATGCCGACGGAGACGCGCGACCCGGCGGCGATGGGGATGTAGGGGTCCATCTCCAGCATCCGCCGCCCCATCGCGTACAGCGGGAACGAGGGGCCGGGCACGTTCGTGACGATCGTGTGGACCAGGGGCTGCCGCAGCCGCAGCGCCGTGCGGGCCGCCACGGCGAGCAGCCCGGGGGCGGCGCCGACGAGCCGCAGGAAGGCGTCGAGCCCGGCCGCCTGGTCCGCGCTCTTCGCGCCGTCCATCTGCTCCCGCAGCAGGCGGAGGCGGCGCAGGGGGTCGGGCTCCCCGCAGGGCAGGTCGACCAGCACCGCCGACACCCGGTTCGTCAGGATCCCGCGCTCGTCGGGCGACCGGACCGAGACGGGCACCAGGGCGCGGACGGCCGACTCCGCGGTGAGCACGCCCCGGGCGGCCAGCAGCGACCGGAAACCGGAGGCGGTCGCGGCGAGCACCACGTCGTTGACCGATCCGCCGAGGGCGCACCTGATCCGGTTCACCTCATCCAGGCGCGCGCAGGTCCGCGACCAGCGCCGGAGGGGAGCGGTCGGGCCGTTGAGCGAGGACGCGCCGGGGCCGGTGAGGCGCGCGGCGTAGCCGGGGGCCGCGCCCGCGACGGCGATCGACTCGCGCAGGGCCGGGAGGAAGAGCCGGGCGGCCTGCCGGCCGAACCCCCTCAGCCGGTCCGCCACGGCGCCGCGCACGACGGCCCGCGCGGACGGTTCCGGGGCGGGCGTCCACAGCCGGGGACCGGCGGGCGACCATCCGGGGCCGGCGTCGAGCAGGACGCTCAGCAGGTCGATCCCCGCGAGCCCGTCGACCATGCAGTGGTGCACCTTGGAGATCAGGGCCCAGCGTCCGTGCTCCAGCCCCTCGACCAGCCACACCTCCCACGGAGAGCGGGTGAGGTCCAGCCGCCTGCCGAGGACGCGGCCCGCCAGCTCCCGCAGCTCGTCCGGGCCGCCGGGCGCGGGCGCCTCCACGTGCCGGACGTGGTCCGCCATCCGGAAGCCGCGGTCGTCGATCCAGACCGGGTGCGCGAGGTGGAGCGGGACGGTCCGGACGCGCTGCCGGCAGCGGGGAGCGAACCGGAGCCTGGCGAAGATCTCCCGGACCAGCTCCGCGTGGCCGGGCGCGGGGCCCTCGAACACGGTCACCGTGCCGATCTGGAGCGGCGTGGTGTCGTTGTCGGCGAAGAACATCCCCGCGTCCAGCGCGTTCATCCGCTGCATCCCGCACCTCCAGCGTGCCGTCTCGGGTCTCCTAGGCCGAACGGGAGCGGCGGTCGAAGTCGGCCCACTCCTCGTCCCACTGCCGGTACCGGCGCCTGTCGCAACCCCAGCGGAACGCGAGGTAGACGGTGAGCATCGGCAGCCCCGTCACCGCCAGGACGGCCGCGCCGGCCGACACGTCGTCACCGATCGTCCGCGCGTGCTTCCGCGGGCCCATCTCTCCGAGGGTGTGGCGGGGGCCCGTCCAGAGCACGCGGTGCTCGCCGACCACGGTCGCGCGCCAGCTGGTGTACCGGCCGTTGTGCGGAGTGCCGTCCGCGCCGGTCCAGACCACGTTGACCTCGCGTCCGGACTCCAGCTGCGTGACCCCGACCACCGTCGCGTCGACGCGGTGGCGCGTCGCGGCCTCGTACCGTTCGGCGCGGACCCCCGCGGCATCGACGGACGAGACCACGTGGGCGCAGGCGATCGGTGCGGCGACCAGGAAGAGCAGGAGCAGAAGGAGCCCGACGCGCCACTGCGCCCGATCGACCCTCCGCCGCAGGTCGTTGCCGTCGAGCCCGCAGCGGCGCCGCAGGCGGTCCGCGTGTGTGCCGGCGTCCGGCGGCCTCATGCCTGCTCCCCGGGTCGATGACCGAACGACCTCGGAAGTCGCCCGGAACGGCTCATCCCTCCAAGTACCTCCAGCCTTTCCCGGGGACGCGCCGGGCGCCACGGACGGATGTCCTCGACGCCGCGGCCCGAAGGTCCCTTTCTCCGGTCCGGCGACGGCGCGCCGCCAGGTCAGAAGGGACGAACGTCCCCGGCCGGCGTGGCGAAGGCCTCTGCCGGACCGGACCGCCGCCCGCCAGCGTGGAACCCGAGCGGTCATCGACTGGGGGAGGACTCGCCATGAGCAAGAGGGTTCGCGGTCTCGCGCTCGCCTGCGGCGCGGCAGCCGCCTACGCGGCCGCGGTCCGTCCCGCGCTGCTGTCCTGGGGGGCCACCGACACGGAGGCGGAGACCTCGTATCCGAGCGACGAGCTGATCGAGAACGCGACGAGCCAGTCCACCATGGCGGTGTCGCTGCCCGCGCCGCCGGAGGCGGTCTGGCCGTGGCTGGTGCAGATGGGATACGGGCGGGGCGGCTGGTACAGCTGGGACCTGCTCGACAACAGGGGGCGGCCGAGCACGGACCGCATCGTTCCGGAATGGCAGGATCTGGCGGCGGGCGACCGCGTGCCCACGGTCCCCGGCGGGACGACCTACTTCCGCGTCGAGGTCCTCGATCCGGGCAGGACCCTGGTGCTGCGGAGCGACATCGAGCTGCCGTCCGGAAGGTCGTTCGACCCGCGCGGACCGAAGCCGCGGGCGTACGCGGACGGGCTCTGGGCCTTCCACCTCCACCGCCTGCCCGACGGGTGCACGCGCCTGATCGTGCGGACGCGCGGACACGGGGTGCCGTCGGTCCCGGACCGCCTGTTCACCTGGCTCCTCGGGGAGCCGGCGCACTTCATCATGCAGCACAGGCAGTTCCGCGAGCTCCGCCGGCGCGTCGCCCGGCGCGGGTTCGCCGGTCTGGAGGACGCGGAGGCCGCCCGGCCCCGCCGAGGGGACCTTCGGCTCCTCCGCTGACCAGCCCGCCGGAGCACATACTCCCGTCCCAGGCCCGAGGCGAACGAAGGACTTTCGTCCCTGTACCGGGCGCCGGCGGCGAGATGGAATGAAACCGGGCGAGAGAAGTCGAGCGGAAAGGGACGGAGAAGTGGGAGACCACGCACCGTCCATCTCGAAACGCTGCCTAAGCGGCGGAGGGCTTCTCCCGCCCCCTTCACGTTCCGCGGACGCCGTCTCCCGGCCACCGGCCGGGAACGCCTTTTGCGGATCCATCCGGACGGAGACGGGGGTTCGCGATGTCCGACGGAAGCGGTGCGCGCGAGGTGGTCGTCGGATTCGACGGGTCGGTGTACGCCATGCAGGCGCTGGACTGGGCGCTGGACGAGGCGGAGCTGCGCGGATCTCCGCTGGTGCTGTGCCACGCGTGGCACTGGCCCTACCAGGGGGTCGCCCCCGAACTGGAGGAGGCGGGCCGGCGGTCGCTGCACGAGGCGGCGCAGCACGTGCTGGCCCACGGCGTCGAGTGCGCCCGGCAGCGCACGGCCGGGGTCGCGGTCAGGCCGGTGTCGGAGGAGGGGTCGGCGGCGGAGCGGCTCACGGAGCTGTCGGCCGGCGCCGAGCTCCTGGTGCTCGGGTCCCGCGGGCTCGGGCGGCTCGCGCGCGTGCCCGTCGGCTCGGTCGCCGCCCACGTCGCCGTGCACGCGCGATGCCCGGTCATCGTGGTCAGGGGCGTGGGCGCGCTGCCCCGCCCCGGAAGCCCGGCGCCGGTCGTGGCCGTGGTGGACGGTTCGCCCGCGGCGCGGAGCGCGCTCGCGTTCGCCGCGCGTGAGGCGGAGCTGCGGCAGCTTCCCGTGAAGACCGTCTCCTCGGGCGCCGAGGGGGAGGAGGCGCCGGGGGCGGAGCTCGGGCACCCCGAGAACCCGCTCGCCCCTCCGCCCGAAGCGCTGCGGGAGGCCGCGCAGGAGGCGCGCCTCCTGGTGGTCGGGGCCGCGCATCCCGCGTTCGGCTCGGTCGCGCAGTGGCTGCTGTACAACGCGGTCTGCCCGATCGCCGTGGTGCCGCTCGCCCGGTGACGCGGGTGGCGGACGAGGGCCGAAGGTCCCTGATCCTGCGGACCGTCGCCCCTCCTGCGCGGGGCCACGGCGGGCGAGTCTGGACTCGACCCGGCAGGAACCCCCGAAGGAGAGTTCGCACATGAACGACGAGCCGATCACCGGAGTGGTCGTTGGCTACGACGGCTCCACGGGCGGTGTGCAGGCCCTGGAGTGGGCCGCCGCCGAGGCCCGCATCCGGGGCCTGCCCCTGACCGTGCTCCACGTGTGGGACGTCTACGTCGGGGGCGGCCCGATCGCCATGCCGGTCGTCGACCTGCGCGCCGTGGCGGAGGAGAACCTCGGCAACGGGGTCGAGCACGTCCGGAAGGTGGCGCCGGGGCTGAGCGTGCGGGGCGTGCTGGCGCGGGGGCAGGCGGCGGCGCGGCTGATCGAGGCCGGGCACGGCGCGGACATGCTCGTCCTCGGCCCGCGGGGGCTCGGCGGGTTCGTCGGGCTGGTGCTCGGTTCCGTCGGCGCGCAGGTGGCCGCGCACGCCCCCTGCCCGGTCGTGATCGTCCGGGGCGACCTCGTCCCGCCGCCGGAGCAGGTGCACGGGCACGTCGTCGTCGGCGTGGACGGGTCGCCGGCGTCGCGCGAGGCGCTGGCGCTGGGCTTCGCCGAGGCCGCCGCGCACGGCTGGGACGTGCGCGCGGTCGTCGCCTGGGAGGCGGTGCCGGAGAAGGAGGTGCCCCCGCTGGTGGACGAGGCGGGGATGCGGGACGCCGCCGCGGCCAGGATGGCCCGGCTGATGATCCCGTCGCGCGAGCTCCACCCCGACGTGAAGGTCCAGATCGACATCGTGACCGGGGCGCCGCGCGAGGTGCTGCTGGCCGCCGCGGAGGAGGCGCGCCTGCTGGTCGTCGGCTCGCGGGGCCTCGGAGGCTTCCGCGGCCTGCTGCTCGGCTCGGTCAGCCACGCCCTGCTGCACCACGCGCCCTGCCCGGTCGCGGTCGTGCACGCGGCCTGAGCAGGGCGGGCGGCCGGTCCGCCGCCCGGACGGGCTTCCGCGGGACCGCCGGCTGCGGTCCCGCGGAGGTGCCGGTCAGCGCCCCGGGGCTTTCTCGTGCTCCGGCGCGGGCGCGGGCGCGCCCTCGGGCCGCGGGGTGCGCAGGGTGACGGCGGCCAGCGCCGCGCCGGCGAGCGCGACCAGTGCCGCGCCGGCGAACGCCGCCGAGAAGCCGTCGGTGAGCGCGGGCAGGTCGCCGATCCGGTCGGCGCCGAAGGAGGCGGCGATGGCGGTCATCGCGGCCAGGCCCAGAGCCGAACCGACCTGGTAGCTGGTGTTGACGATGCCGGACGCCAGGCCGCCCTCCTCCGGACGGGCGGCCGAAAGCGCGGTGCCCAGGGAGGGGATGAAGGCCAGGGACATGCCCAGGGCGGCCACCAGCGAGGCGGGCAGGACGTCCACCCAGTAGTTCCCGTCCGGGCGGATGAGCGCCAGCCAGCCCATGCCGGCGGCCAGCACCAGCAGCCCGGTGACGACGGAGCCCTTGGAACCGAGGCGCCCGATGGCCCGCGGCGCCAGGACGATCATCCCGAGCATGATCAGTGCCGTCATCGGGACCAGCGCGGCCCCCGCGGGGAAGGCGCTGTAGCCGAGGACCCGCTGCAGGTAGAGGTTCAGGAAGAACCACATCGGGATCCACGCGCCGCCGAGCAGGAGCTGGGCGAGGTTCGCGGCGCCCAGGTTCGGCGCCCGGAAGATCGACAGCGGCATCAGCGGGGTGCGGCGGGACGCCTGGACGGCCAGGAACGCGCCGAGCAGGACGAGCCCGCCGGCCAGCACGGCCCAGGTCGCCGCCGCGTCCCAGCCGACCTCGGGGGCGCGGACGACGGCGAAGACGACGGCGCCGAGCCCGGCGGTCACGGTGAGCGCGCCGACCACGTCCACCGAGCCGCGGGCGCTCCCGCCGCCCCCGGGCATCAGCGCCGGCGCGGCGGCCAGCGCCAGCACGGCGATGGGGATGTTGATGTAGAAGACCCACGGCCAGGCCGCGTACTCGGTGATGACTCCTCCGAGGAACACCCCGGCGGTGCCCCCGGCGGGAGCCGCGGCGCCGTAGAGCGACAGCGCCTTGGTCAGCTCGCGGGGTTCGGAGCCGAACAGCATCATCAGCAGGGTGAGCGCGGCGGGCGCGATGAGCGCGGCGCCGACGCCCTGCAGCGCGCGGCCGGTCAGCTCGACGGCGACGGTGCCGGCGGCCCCGGCCACCGCGGAGCCGCCGAGCAGGACGACCCAGCCCGCCGAGAACAGCCTGCGGGCCCCGAGCAGGTCCGACAGCCGGCCGCCGAGCAGGAGCAGGCCGCCGAAGGCGACGACGTAGGCGTTGAACACCCAGGACAGGTTCTCCTGGGAGAAGCCCAGGTCGTCCTGGATGCGGGGAAGCGCCACCCCGATGATCGAGGTGTCCATGATCACCATGAACTGGGCGGTCGCGATGAGCGCCAGCGCCCACCACCGGCGGGTGGCGGGGGGTGCGGAACGAGCGGACATGTCTCCTCCTCATTACCCCTAGGGGGTATCCTTGCGGGTCCGGCTTACCCTAGGGGGGTATCTCCGAAACCACAAGCTCAGGAAGAAGACAGGTGATGTGAGGTGCTGCACTCTCGGCTGGTCGAGGAGGGCTAATACGGGGTACGGGTACCCGTCGCGGTCGGGTCGGGGTGCTCTGGCCCGTCGGGAGACCCCGCGCGGGGACGCTTCAGCGGACGGCCGTGCGGACCGGCGTGAACCGGCGGTCGAGGCCGGTGAGCCGCAGGATCTTCGCCATCTGCGGGCGGGGCGCGGTCAGGGTGACGGCCCCGCCGCGGCTGCGCGCGAGATCGTCGGCGGCGACGAGCGCCGCGAGGCCCCGCGCGTCGCAGAAGGTCAGGCCGGAGACGTCCACCACGACGTCCGGTCCCCGTTCGCCGATCAGCCTCGCCAGCTCGATGCCGAACGCGGCGGACGAGGCGATGTCCAGTTCGCCGCGGGCCGTCACGCGCGCCGCTCCGTCGCCGTCGCCGTCGTCGATCGACGTGACGAGCTCCCCGAACGCTTCGAAGCTGATCTCCTGCGTGCCCATGGCTTCCCCCTAGGCCTTTCCCTGATGCCCCAAGACTCCTTCGCCGGGCGGCCCCGCCGCCAGGGACCTAGGTCCTCGCGTCGTCCTGCCGAAGTCCGTCCGGCCCTCTGCCCGTCGAGCTCCGCGGCCTCACCGGGGGCTGAGCGGACGGGCGGGCCGGCCGTCCGCGACGGGTGAGGGGTGACCGGCGCGCGGGCGCGGGCGGAGCCGCCCGGAGAGCGCCGGCCTCGCCGTGATCGTCGACGCCCAGGTGTCGATCCCGGACCAGTCGCGGTAGTCGCCGTACCGGCATCCCAGCGCCCGGAAGAGCAGATGCCCGACCAGGGACGTGTGCTCGCGGATGAAGACACCCGAGAACAGGCGGTGGTCGACGGCGTCGACCCTCGTCCGCAGGTCGTCCCGCAGGAGGCCCTCCTCCTTGGCGCCGAAGTGCTGCCACGGTCCGCGCAGGGCGGCCGGCACCCCGACGCTGAAGAGCCACACCGGCCGGCGGGCGAGGGCGTCCCCTTCGCGCGCGAGGAAGTCGAGCGCCTCGGGAAGCCAGGCGCGGTCGTGGATCGCGCTTCCGAGCACGAACGCCTCGTAGGCTCCGGCGTCCTCCACCTCGGCCATGGGGCGGACGTCCGCCCGGAGCCCGCGCTCGGTGAGCACCGCGCCGATCCGCTCGGCGATGCTCCGCGTGGAGCCGTTGGCGCTCGCGTACGCCACCAAGATCGTCAATTTCCTCACCTCCGGCGGTGTCTGCCTCAAGCCTCGTCTCCGGCGGCGCCCGCCCCCAGGGGCGAACGTCCCGGTGTGCGGGGCCGAACGGGGAGGGCGGCAGGTGATCGGCCGGTCAGGGGCCGGCCTGGTCGTGGACGTCGGCGAGGACGAAGTAGTTCTCCTCCTCCTGGGCGAAGTGCAGGCGGAGGACGGCGTAGAGCTCCTGCACGGTCCGGCGCAGGTCGTCCGCGGGCTCCGGCGCCGCCGGCGCGGTGCGCAGTTCCGCCGTCAGCGCGCCGATCCGGCGCGCCAGCTCGGCGATCTCGGCGTGCCCGCGGCTCATGGCCCCGGTGGGGTCGGAACCGCCGAGGGCGCGCGCGACCGCCGGGTAGAGCAGCCGCTCGTCCTTGCGCTCGTGGACCTCCAGGTCCGCCAGGAACTCCGAGAGCGCGTCCAGGGCGGCGTCCCGACGCCGTCCGGCGGGACCGGCCGCCGCGCCCGCCAGCGCGGGAAGGCGCTCGATCCGCGGCCACAGCGCGCGGTGCTCCTCGTCCAGCCGCCGGACGAGTTCGGCCTCGTCGCCGCGCAGGCGCGGCGCCCGGTCGCGGCCCGGACCGAGCACGCGCAGGGCGGACAGGATCGCCGCCACGTCGATGCCCTCCTGGAGCAGCGCCCCCGCCGCCGGGGTCAGGAACCCCAGCGCCGCGACGACCATCGCGGCCAGCGCGAGCCCCATCCCGGCGAGCACGCTCTGGCGCGCGACCGACCGGGTGCGCCGCGCGATCGCGAGCGTCTCGGCCAGCCGCTCCAGGCGGTCCACGGTGATGACCACGTCGGCCGCCTCGGACGAGGCCGTGGCGCCGCGGGCGCCGAGCGCGACGCCGACGCCCGCGGTGGCCAGCGCTGGGGCGTCGTTGACTCCGTCGCCGACCATCACGGTCGGCGCGCGGGCGCTCTCGTCCCGGGCGACCTCGACCTTCCCGGCCGGCGACAGGCCGGCGTGCACGGCGTCGGCCCCCACCAGCCGGCCGATCGGACCGGCGACGTCCGCGCGGTCGCCGGTCACCATCACCGCCCGGCCGATCCCCGCCCGGCGCAGCAGCCGGAACGTGCGCGCCGCGTCGGGCCGCACGCGGTCGCGCAGCAGCAGGACGGCCGCGAGCCGGCCGTCCACGCCGACGAACACGGTGATCGCGCCGCGCGCGGCGGCCCGGCCGCGGACCCGCTCCAGCCACGCCGGGTCGGCCCGCCCGGCCCAGCTCGCCTTGCCGACGCTCACCCGGTGGCCTTCGACGGTTCCCCGCACCCCCTGCCCGGCGCGCTCGGCGACGTCCTCCGGAGCGGCGAGAAGCATCCCGCGCTCGCGGGCGCCGCGGACGATCGCCGAGGCCAGCACGTGCGGGGACACCTGGTCCAGGGAGGCCGCGAGGAACAGGGGGTCCTCGCCGCGGGCCGGATCGGCGGGGATGATCTCGGTGAGCGCGGGACGGCCCGTGGTGACGGTGCCGGTCTTGTCGAACAGCAGCACCCGCGCCCCCGCGAGCCGCTCCAGCGTGCCGCCGCCCTTCACGACCACGCCCCGCCGCGCGCATCTCGACAGGCCGGAGACGAAGGCGATGGGCGCCGCGAGGATCAGGGGGCAGGGAGTGGCCACGACCAGCACCGCCACCGCCCGGACGGGGTCGGCGGCGGCGATCCACGCCGCGCCGGCCAGCAGCAGCGTCGCGGGGATGAAGAGGGCCGAGTACCGGTCGGCCATCCGGATGAACGGCGCGTTCCCGGCCGCGGCCTCCTCGGCCAGCCGGACGATCCCGGCGTAGGTGCTGGACCGGGCGTCGTTGGTCGCGCGCAGCTCGAACGGGTCCCCGGCGTTGACCGTGCCGCCGCGCACCGCGTCCCCCGCGGGGCGCTCCACCGGCAGCGGCTCCCCGGTGAGCGTCGACTCGTCCAGCACCGCCGTCCCGCGCTCCACCAGCCCGTCCACCGGCACGGTCTCCCCGGCGCGGACCAGCAGCAGCTCGCCCGGCCGCACCTCGGAGACGTCGACGGTGTCGAGGCCGGTGCCGGTCCGGCGGTGCGCCACCCGGGGCGCGAGCGACAGCAGCGCCCCGAGGTCGCGGCGGGCGCGCCGCCCCGCCAGCTCCTCCAGCAGCCGGCCCCCGGTGAGCATCACGGCGATCACGGCGCCGGCGAAGGGCTCGCCGACCGCGATCGTCCCGGCCAGCGCCAGGACGGCGATCACATCGCTGCCGAACCTGCGGTGCAGGAGCCCCTCCACGACCCACCACACGGCGGGGCAGAGCGCGACCGCCGTGGCCAGCAGCCAGGCCAGGTCCGCGGCGCCGGAGCCCACCGACCAGCGGAGCGCGGCGCCCGCCGCCAGCCCGCCGCCGGTCAGCGCGAAGAGCGTCTCGTGAGCGTTGCGCGTGAACGCGCCCGTGACCGACATCCCACCTCGCCGCCTGTGTGAGTCCGTGCCGTCCACGCTTGCAGGCCGCGACCGGGGGCCGCAGGGGCGGTCGGCTCGTCACCGGCGGGACGAGGGGGTGCCTGAGATGGGGACCTTAGTCCCTAGGGGCGCGCGTGACCTGCGATGGAGCGTGGAAAGGAGCGGCCGCGCCGCTCTGCGCGGGGTCGCGCCGAAGGAAGCGACAGCCGCTGAGCCGGGAGGAGAACCGATGTCCGAGCCGATCGTCGTCGGGACCGATGGTTCCGACGAGGCGGCGGGCGCCCTCGACTGGGCCGCCGCCGAAGCCGCCTCGCGTGAGCGCCCCCTGCACATCGTCCACGCCGTGGAGAGCTGGCCCTACAAGACGCCGCTGTTCGCGCCGCCCGACACCGCCGAGCGCATGACCCGCGCGGGGCGCACGCTCCTGGCGGCCGCGCGCGAGCGGATCCGGGAGCGGTGGCCGGACCTGGAGATCACCACAGAGCTGGTGGCCGAGGAGGCGTGGCAGGCCCTGCGGGCGCAGTCGGAGAAGGCGTTCGAGCTGGTGGTGGCCAGCCGCGGCCGGGGCGGCTTCTCCAGCCTGATGCTGGGGTCCACCAGCCTGCGCCTGGCCGGCCACTCCGCGGTGCCGGTCGTGATCGTTCGCGGGGGCGGGGCCGACCGCGGCGAGGTCGTGGTGGGGATCGACCTGGCCCGGCAGATGGATCCGGTCCTCGACTACGCCTTCGAGGCGGCCGCGCTCCACGGCGCCCGCCTCCGCGTCGTCCACGCGTGGCAGACGTTCGCGACGCTGATCGAGGCCGGCTACGCCGTCGACGCCGACCAGATCGAGGACGATCTGCGCAAGGAGGTCGCCGCGGCCTACCAGCCCGTGCGGCGCACGCATCCGGGGGTCGACGTCACCGACGAGATCGTCCTGGAGCATCCGGTGACCGCGCTGGCCAACGCGTCGGGGAGCGCCCGCCTGCTGGTGGTCGGCGCCCACGACCGGCGCTGGAGCGCTCCCCAGCTCGGGTCGACCTGCCACGGGGTCATCCACCACGCGCAGTGCCCCGTCGCCGTCGTTCCCGCCCACTGACCCCGGCCGGTCCCGCCGGCGGCTCCCGCCGGCGGCTCCCGCCGCCGGCGGGACCGGCGCTTCCGGGCTCCGGGCGAAGGCGCTTCCGGGCGAAGGTCAGGGCCCGGGGCTCAGGCGGGGGCGGGGCTGCCGCGGCTGAGCCGGGTCCGGCGCATCATCCGCTGGAGGTCGTCGGTGGTGACGATCCCGAGCAGGTGGTGGTCGGCGGCGACGACCGCGACGAGGCTGCCCGCCACGGGGGCCATCTGGAGCAGGACGTCCGCCGGCCGCTCCGGGTCGATGATCCGGTCGGCGCCGAGCGGCACGCTCAGATCGCCCAGGGTGACGCCGGCCTCCCGCTCCGGGACGCGGGACAGCCGGTCCACCGTGACGGCGCCGACGGGGTCGCCGGCCACGCTCACGACCGGGAACACCGTCTGGTGCGACCGCACCGCCACGTCCTGGACGAACGCGGCCGCGGGCTGCCACGCCCAGCCGTGGTCGGGGTCGCGCGTCATGACGTCGGCGACCCGCAGGTCCTTCGCGGCCTCGCGCAGGTCGGTGAAGCGCGCCTCGGCCCGCGCCGAGCCGGCGATGAACCAGCCGACCACGGCCAGCCACAGCCCGTTGAACCAGCTCCACAGCAGCAGCGTCAGCAGACCTGCGCCGATCATGACCTGGCCGAGCACCATCCCGGCGCGCTGGGCGCTGCGGGTCGCGGCGGCCCGGTCCCCGCTCCGGCCCCACAGCAGCGCGCGCAGGATGCGCCCGCCGTCCAGCGGCGCGCCGGGGAGCAGGTTGAACACCGCGATCAGGAGGTTGGTCGCCGCCAGCCAGCTCAGCGAGGCGGTGACGATGACGGGGGCGCCGAGCGCGTGCCCGGCCGCCCAGGCCCCGGCGAACGCCGCCCCGGCCACCGCGCTGGTCAGCGGGCCGACCCCGGCGATCTGGAGATCGTCGCGGGCGGTGCCGGGTTCGCCGTCCAGTTCCGCGAGGCCGCCGAGCGCCCACAGCGTGATCGAGCCGACCCGCACGCCGCGGCGGCGGGCGACCAGCGCGTGCGCGAACTCGTGCGCGGCCAGCGAGCCCATGAACAGCACCGCGGCCACCACGGCCGCCGTCCAGCGCACGCCGGAGGACGCGCCCGGGTCGGCGGTGGGCAGCACCGAGCGCGCGAGGATCTCGGCGATCACCAGCATGATCACCAGAACCGACCAGTGCATCCCGACCGGGATCCCGCGGAAGGTGCCGAATCTGAACGTCTGCTTCATCGCGAGCCTCCTACCGATGCCACCAGGCTCGCGCGGGGCCGGCTGGGCGGTCAGAGGCGAATTGCTCCTATTTTTGGGTCTTTGGGCCTCCCGGGCCCTCCCCGGCGGCCTCGGTGCGCAGGGCCGCGACCTCCACGGTCAGGTCGATGCCGACCGGGCACCAGACGATGCACCGGCCGCAGCCCACGCAGCCGGAGGAGCCGAACTGGTCGTGCCAGGTCCCGAGCTTGTGGGTCAGCCACTGGCGGTAGCGGCTCTTGGCGGACGCCCGGACGTCGCCTCCGTGCAGATGGGTGAAGTCCGGGTCGAAGCAGGAGTCCCAGAGCTGCCAGCGCTCGGCGTGATCGCCGGTCAGGTCGGTGGTGTCGGCGACCCTCGTGCAGAAGCAGGTCGGGCATACCATCGTGCAGTTTCCACAGCTCAGGCAGCGTTCGGCCACCTCGTCCCAGCGGTCGGCCTCCAGGGTCCCGGCCAGGAGCTCGCGCAGCCCCGCGGCGGGCATCTCCCGGCCCATCCGGCCGGCGGCCGCCGACACCTCGGCGCGGGCGCGGTCGACGTCGGCGGCTTCGGCGGGGGCGCAGTCCAGGCCGTCGATCAGGGCGGCGCCCGCCTCGGTCGCGACGTCGACGACGTAGCGGGGGCCGCCCTCGCCGACCAGTTCGGTGAGCGCGAGGTCGTAACCGGGGCCCGCCTGAGGGCCGGTGCCCATGGAGGCGCAGAAGCACGTCCCGCCGGGCTCTGTGCAGTTGACGGCGATGACGAAGTTGTCGTGCCGCCGCGCCCGGTAGGAGGGGTCGACATGGCGGCCGCCCAGGAGAACGCGGTCCTGGATCGCCATCGCGCGCAGATCGCAGGGCCGGACGCCGAGCAGCGCGAGCCGGGCCGGTTCTGGCGCGTGGTCCCGGACCTCGAACCCGTCCCCGGTCCGGTCCGCCTCCCAGAGCTTGACCTTCGACCGGTGCAGGAACGGCTTCCAGGACTGCGGTCCGGCCGCGTGCGCGAAGGCCGCGCCGTCCTCCCGCCGCCGCAGCCGGTAGGCGCCGGCGCTGAGCGTGACGCCCCAGCCGTGGGGCAGGCGGTCGGCCGAGTCGAGTTCGGCGAGGACGATCGCGTCGTCGCGCACGGTCGGGCCGATGACGGTGTAGCCCGCGCGCCGCAGCGCCTCGCAGAGCGGGCGGAGGCTCCTCAGCTCCAGCGCAGCGGGGCCGCCGGGCTTCGACGTGCTCGTCGGAGCGGTCATCCGTTCTTCCTTCCTGCGTGGTCGTCCATCGTGAGCGCGTCCGCCAGGCGGTCGGCGACCGCGCCGACCGCGGCGGCGACGCTCGGGGTCAGGCCCTGGCCGAACCCGAAGTCGGCGCCCTCGATCGCGAGGACGCGGAGACGGGCGGGCATCTGGCCCACGGCCCGCCCGAGCGCGACGGCGTCGCCGAGGCCGAGGGCGTGGTCGGTGACCGGCCGCGCGACGAGCGCCGCGGTCTCGGCGTCCAGTTCGCGGACCCTGCCGGGTGCGGGCGGATGGGCGCGCACGGCGTCCACGACGATCGCGAGGTCGGCGCCCGCCCACAGGGCGACGAGCCTCGCGGGCTCGCCGTCGGTGACGGCGAGCCCGGCCTCGACGCGGCCGCGGAGCGCCGCGACCACGGCGGGTCCGGCGCCGTCGTCGCGGCGGAAGTCGTTGCCGACGCCGATCACGAGGGTCACGACCGCTCCACGGTCAGGTCGAGGAAGTGGGTGGAGCAGGAGATGCAGGGGTCGTAGTTGCGGATCGCCTGCTCGCAGCGGCGGGTCAGGGCCTCGTCGTCGAGGTGGAGGCGGGCCGCGACGAAGCGGCGCAGGTCGTCCTCGATGGCGGCCTGGTTCTGCGACGTCGGCGGGACGATGCGGGCGGCCCTGATGAGCCCGTCCGGGCCCAGGTCGTAGCGGTGGTAGAGCAGGCCGCGCGGAGCCTCGGTGACGCCGTGACCGGTCCCCTCTCGCGGGGGCACCGGCACCGCCGGGCGGGACGGCGGCTCGTAGCCGGCGATGAGCCGCAGGGCCTCGTCCACGGCGTAGACGACCTCGACGGCCCGGACCAGGATGCTGCGGAACGGGTTGCGGCACTCCGGGCCGAGCCCGGCCCGGTCGGCGGCCTCCAGGGCGAGCGGGGACAGCCGGTCGCGGTTGAGGGCGTAGCGGGCCAGGGGACCGGTCAGGTAGCGGCCGCCGTCGGCGAAGCGGGCGTGCAGCGCGGTCGAGTGCGGGACCTGCTCCTCGACGACGTTGCGCTCGAACTCGGCGGCGGGGAAGGAGCGCCCCGTGCCGCCGCGGACGGTGCCGCGCTCCAGCGGGTAGCGATCGGCCGTCAGCGCGAGGAACTCGTGACCGTGGTCGAACTCGGGGAACTCGAAGCCCGCCGCCCATTCCACGGTGGCCAGGGCGTCGTCGCGCGCCCGCCGCAGCGTCTCCGCGAGCGGTGCCAGCTCGGTGGGCGCGGGGGTCCGGTAGAACCCGCCGACGCGGACGTTCACCGGGTGGATCGCGCGGCCGCCGAGGAACTCCATGAGCGCGTTCCCCGCCTTCTTCAACCGCAGCCCCCGCTCCACGGCGGCGCGGTGGTCGCGGGCCAGTTCGACCGCGCCGGGATAGCCGAGGAAGTCCGGTGCGTGCAGCAGGTAGATGTGCAGGGTGTGGCTCTCGATCCACTCACCGCAGTAGAGCAGGCGCCGCAGCTCGCCGATGGCCGGGTCCACGGTCACGCCGCAGGCGGCCTCGACGGCCTGGCAGGCGCTCATCTGGTAGGCGACCGGGCAGATCCCGCAGATCCGGGCGGTGATGTCGGGCGGCTCGGTGTGGGCGCGGCCGCGCAGGAAGGCCTCGAAGAAGCGCGGCGGCTCGTAGATTTCGAGCCGCACCTCCTCGACGTCCGGGCCGCGCACGCGGACGTACAGGGCGCCCTCGCCCTCGACCCGCGCGAGGGCCCCGACGGCGAGCGTCCTCTCATTGCGGTGCGTCATCGCCGCCTCCCCCGGCCGGGGCCTCCTCGCGGAAGGCGGTGACGTTGAAGGTGGACAGCACGCGGTCCGCCTCGTCCGCGGACATGTCGAGCCAGGGCAGCAGCCCGCGCGTGTTGGGCCGCCCCCCGCTCCACGCGGGGGCGGGGCCGAAGCAGCCGTAGCAGCCCCGCCCGTACGCCGGGCAGATCGCGCCGCAGCCCGTCTGGGTGATCGGGCCGAGGCACGGGGTGCCGCGGGCGACCATCACGCAGACGTTTCCGCGGATCTTGCACTCGAAGCAGACGCTGTGGGACGGCACGTCGGGTTTGCGGCCGGCGAGGTGCGCCGCGAGCACCTCCAGGAGCTGGCGGCGGTCGATCGGGCATCCCCGCAGCTCGAAGTCCACGGGGACGTGCGCGGCGATGGGCGTGGACCGCGTGAGCGTGGCGACGTACTCGGGCCGCGCGTAGACGAGCGAGGCGAACTCCTCCACGTCGGCGAAGTCGCGCAGCGCCTGGATCCCCCCGGCGGTCGCGCACGCGCCGATCGTGACCAGCTTCCGCGAGACCGCCCGCACGTGCCGGACGCGGTCCAGGTCCGCGGGCGTGGTGATCGACCCTTCCACCAGCGACACGTCGTAGGGGCCCTCCCCGGCGGCGCTCGACGCCTCCAGGAAGTGCGCGATCTCGATCTCGCCCGTGAGCGCGAGCAGCTCGTCCTCGCAGTCCAGGAGGGTGAGCTGGCAGCCGTCGCAGGAGGCGAACTTCCACACGGCCAGCGTCGGTCGTCCCATGGGCTACAGCTCCCTGACGGTCATCAGCGCGGCGGCGCGCGGGTAGGGCACGACCGGCCCGTCCCGGCAGACCAGCAGCGGGCCGAGCTGGCAGTGCCCGCACCAGCCGACCCCGCACCGCATGCTGCGCTCCAGGGAGAGCCGGACGTTCCCGGCGGGCACCCCCAGCCCGGTGAGCGCCCGCGCGGTGAGGCGCATCATGATCTCCGGTCCACAGACGAAGGCGGCGGTCCGGGCCGGGTCGACGTCCGCGGCGCCCGCCAGGGCCGTGACCAGGCCGACCTGGCCGCTCCAGCCGGGGGCCGGCCGGTCCACCGTGACCTCGACCTGGGCGCCGCGCGCCCGCCAGGCGTCCAGTTCCCCGCCGAACAGCAGGTCGCCGGGGGTGCGGGCGCCGATCAGGACGGCGATGCGGCCGAAGGCGTCCCGGTCGGCCAGGGCCCGCAGCACCACCGGCCGCAGCGGGGCCAGGCCTATGCCGCCCGCCGCCACGACCAGGTCGTGGCCGCGGGCCTCGTCCAGCCCCCAGCCGGCCCCGAACGGGCCCCGCAGCCCGAGGACCTCGCCGGGCCGCGCCGCGCACACGGCCTGGGTCACGGCGCCGACGGCGCGGACCGTCTGCTCCAGCGCCCGCGAGGACTCGGAACCCATGCCCGGCCCGACGCGGCTGACGGAGATCGGCGCCTCGCCCACGCCGAACGCGTACATCATCGTGAACTGGCCCGGCGCCGGCTCGGCGAGCGCCGCCGCGACGGGCTCCAGCCTGAGCGTCACCGTGTCGGCGGTCTCCGCGCGCCGGGCCGTCACGCGGTAGGGGACGGGAGCCATGGGGCCGTCCGCGCCGGCCGGGCTCACGCCCGCTGCTCCGGGTGCGCGTACAGGTCCAGGACGCGGACCCGGGTGGCTTCGAGGCGGTCCAGCAGCACGGCGGCGAACCGGAGGGTCAGGTCGTAGCCGAGCCGCAGGTCCGCGGCGCACAGCTCCCGGACCTCGGCCCCGTCGAACCGGAGGCTCCGCACCGGCTCGGTGGAGACGGCGCCGAACCTCCACACGTGCGGAGGGAACATCCACGACCAGCCCAGCACCGAGGAGGCCGGGAGCGTCTCCACCACCACCGCGCCCCGTCCGGGGACCTGGAGGTCGAGGGCGACCGTCCCGGAACGCAGGAGCCAGAAGTGCTCGGCGGCCCAGCCCTCCTCGAAGAAGCGATGCCCGGACGGGACGTCCGCGGCCCGGGCCGTGGCGGCCAGGGCGGCGTGGTGCCGTTCGGGCATGCCGGAGAAGAACCGCTCCCGCGCCAGCGTTTCGGGCGTGACGCCTTTCCGTGCCTCCACCTGCCGTGACCTGCCCTGGTGACGGGATGCGCATACCGTGGGAACGGTCAAGATCAGGCGCGGACCGGCGGCGCCGAAGGTCCCCGGCGCGGCGGACCTTGGTCCCTGTCCCGAGCCCGGCACGTCCGCGAAGGCTGGAGGGAGGCCGGGAGAGGGCGTGTGATCGTCGGAGGAGCCATGTCCGCACCGATCGTCGTGGGGACCGACGGGTCCGCCGCCGCGGCCCGCGCCGTCGACTGGGCGGCGGGTGAGGCGGCGCTGCGGCACCGGCCCCTGCACATCGTCCACGCGGCGCAGATCTGGCCGTACCAGGTCCGCCGGTTCGAGCTGCCGGTCCCGTCCGAGCGCTCCTCGCCGGCCGGGCACGCCGTGCTGCTGGAGGCCGAGGGCCGCGTCCTGGAGCGCAGGCCGGAGCTGCGGGTGACGACCGCCCTGGCCGTCAACGCGACGCCGGACGCGCTGCGCGAGGAGGCGGAGAAGGCGTTCGAGCTGGTGCTCGGGCACCGCGGGCACGGCGGCTTCGCCGGGCTCCGGCTCGGCTCGGTCGCCCTGCGCATGGCGGGGCGGACCGCCGTCCCGCTGGTGATCGTGCGCGGCGGCGTCGGCGGCGGCGGTGAGGTCGTCGTCGGGCACGACCTCGCCGAGGAGCCGGGAGAGGCGCTCAGGTACGCCTTCGACGCGGCCGCCGTCCGCGGGGCGCGGCTGCGCGTCGTGCACGCGTGGCAGCTTTCCGTGGACATGGCAGAGGCCGGATACGCCCTCGACGAGGAGCGCCTCAACGACGAGCGGCGGGCGCGGGTCATCGAGGCCTACGCCCCCCTCCACGAGAGGTATCCGCTGGTCGACGTGGTCAACGACGTCCTGGTCGGGCACCCGGTGTCTGAAATGACCAGGGTGTCGCGCTCGGCGGATCTGGTCGTCGTCGGCGCGCGCCCCCACCGCTGGGGCCTGTTCCGGCTCGGCTCCGTCGGCCACGGGGTGATCCACCACGCCGAGTGCCCGGTGGCCGTCGTCGGCGGGCCCCGGTAGGGCGCCGGCCTGGTCCGGCGGTCACCGTCCTTGGAGAGGACCCTCGCCGGCGGCCCGATGCCCTGCGGCGAGTTCCTCGTAGAGCCGGTCCCGAACCCGCCGGAGGCGCGTGCTCAGCCGGACGGGACGGGTCTCGGGGGCGCGGAGCCGCGTGATCCGGTCGGGCAGGGCGGCGATCTCGGCGGCGCACCTCGCGCGCACGGCTTCGAGCGGCTCGGGGCCCGCGAGGCGGCGTCCCGCCTCCATGACGGGGACGAGCAGCGGCTCCATGCCGTCCGGAGCGGGCTCGTCGCGGAGCGCGACCACGTCGCCGTCGGGGCCCCGGTAGACCTGCTTGGCGCACGGGGCGGTGATCTTGCCGGTGGACAGCTTCATCACGGGGCGGTCCTCGTAGGCGACGAGCTTGTAGGCGCTGTCGAGGTAGGGGGCGTCCGCGGACACGCCCATCCTCGTCCCCACCCCGTAGACGTCGATCGGCGCGCCGGCCGCGGCCAGGTCCGCGATCCGGTACTCGTCCAGCCCGCCGCTGGCCACGATCCGCGTGCCGGTCATGCCGGCCTCGTCCAGCATCGAGCGGGCCCTGACCGCCAGGTCGCCGAGGTCGCCGGAGTCGAGCCGGATCCCCGCCAGGGAGGGCAGCCCCGCCCGGCGGGCCGTGCGGATGGCAGCGGCGACCCCGCCGAGCGTGTCGTAGGTGTCGACCAGGAGCGTGGTGCGCTCGGGGAAGTCGGCGGCGAAGGCCGCGAACGCCTCGCCCTCGCCGGGGAAGGCCTCGATGTAGGAGTGGGCCATCGTGCCGGTCGCCGGGACGCCGTACCGCCGGGACCCCTCGACGTTGCTGGTGCCGGCGAAACCGGCGAGGTAGGAGGCCCGCGCGACGGCCATCGCCGCGTCCACCCCCTGCGTGCGGCGGAAGGAGAAGTCGATGACCCGCGCGCCGGCGGCCGCGCGCACGGAGCGGGCGGCCTTCGTGGCCACCGTTGTCTGGAACGTGATGTGGTTGAGCAGCACGGTCTCCACCAGCTGGGCCTCCGCGATCGGCGCGGTGACCTCCAGGAGGGGTTCGCCCGGGTAGACGACGCGCCCTTCGGGGACCGCCCGGACCTCTCCGGTGAACCGGAGGCGCTCGAACGCGCGGAGTGAGGCGTCGTCCAGCCCCTGCTCCACCGCCAGGTAGTCGAGGTCCTCCTGGGAGAAGCGGTAGTCCTCGACGAACGACAGGCAGTCCTCCAGCCCGGCGGCGATCAGGAAGCCGCGGTCGCGGGGCAGTTTCCGGACGAAGAGGCTGAACGTCGCGGGCCCGGCCATGCCGCGGCGCAGGTAGCTCGCCGCCATCGTCACCTCGTACAGGTCGGTCAGCAGTCCGCCGCTCATGGGGTCCGTCCTCGCGCCCGTCGATCCGCCGCTGTTCGGGGCGAGCCTTCCCCGCGCCAGAGCGGCCGCGCGCCTCCATCGGTCCCGCGGACCGGGGCCGAAGGTCCCTCCGGACGGTCTGATCAGCGGATTCGGGACTTCCGCCCCTAGGGCCGCTCCGGCCGCCTTCCGACGATGGAGGGTGAACGGCCGAGCGAAGGAGGTTCGTCATGAAGGCCAAGGAGTGGAGCGTCGAGCTCTACATCACCGAGGAGGGCATGGACACCGTCGCGCACGCGGTCCTGTTCAGCGGCGGCGAGAAGAGGACCACCGGGCGCGGGCACGCGCGCCGCAACCCGGCGGACCGCGAGGTTCCGGAGATCGGCGACGAGCTCGCCGTGAGCCGGGCGCTCGCCGATCTGGCCGGCCGCCTCCACGGCGTCGCGGACAGGGACATCGCCCAGCTCGCGGGACGCGCGTGAACGCCGGGGGATCGCGGTCTTCTTCGACGAGGTGAGCCGCATGGGCTGGGAACCCATCACCAAGGCCGGGCGCCCGGGCCTCCCGCCGAACCTGGACGACTACGGGAAGGTCTACGACCGCTTCCGCTGGGACGAGGCGCGCGCCGCGATGGACGGCCTTCCGGGCGGCCGGGGCCTCAACATCGCCCACGAGGCGGTCGACCGGCACGCCGACGGGCCGCTCGCCGACCGCGTGGCGCTGCGCTGCCTGGACCGGCACGACCAGACCACCGAACTCACCTACGCGCGGCTGCGGGGGGAGACCTCCCGGTTCGCCAACGTGCTGCGCGCGCTCGGAGTCCGCAAGGGGGAGCGGGTCTTCTCCCTGCTGGGACGCGTTCCGGAGCTCTACGTCGCGGCGCTGGGGACGCTGAAGAACACCAGCGTCCTCGCGCCGCTGTTCCCCGCGTTCGGGCCGGAGCCGATCCGCGACCGGCTCCGGCTCGGCGACGGGAAGGTGCTGGTCACCAGCCCCGAGCTGTACGCGAGGAAGATCGCGCAGATCCGGGGGGAGCTCCCGGGGCTGAGGCACGTGCTGGTCGTCGGCGGGTCGGACGCGCCGCCCGGAACGGTCTCGTACCGGGAGGCCATGGACGGCGCCGACCCGTTCTTCGAGATCCCACCGACCGGCCCCGAGGACATGGCGCTGCTGCACTTCACCAGCGGCACCACCGGGACGCCCAAGGGCGCGGTCCACGTCCACGAGGCGGTCGTGGCGCATCACGCGACCGCCGCGTACGCGCTGGACCTCCGGCGCGGGGACGTGTTCTGGTGCACGGCCGACCCCGGCTGGGTCACCGGCACCTCCTACGGGATCATCGCCCCGCTCACCCACGGCGCGACGCTGCTGGTGGACGCCGCGGAGTTCGACGTGCGGCGCTGGTACCGGATCCTGGAGGAGCAGCGGGTCTCGGTCTGGTACACGGCGCCGACCGCGCTGCGGATGCTGATGCGGTACGGGACCGGGCCGGCGCGCGGCCGTGACCTGTCCGCCCTGCGGTTCGTCGCCAGCGTGGGGGAGCCGCTCAATCCCGAGGCCGTCGTGTGGGGCGTGACGGCGTTCGGCCTCCCCGTCCACGACAACTGGTGGCAGACCGAGACCGGCGCGATCATGATCGGCAACTACGCGTCCATGGACATCAGGCCCGGCTCGATGGGACGTCCGGTGCCCGGCGTGGAGGTCGCCCTGCTGGAGCGCGGCCCGGACGGGCGCGCACGGGTGTCGGCCGACGGGCGGGTGGCGGCGGCGCGCGGCCCGCAGGCCGAGGGCGAGCTCGCGCTCCGGCCCGGATGGCCGTCGATGTTCCGGGGCTACCTGCACGACGAGGCGCGCTACGCCGAGGCGTTCGCCGGAGGGTGGTACCTCACCGGGGACATCGCCCGCCGGGACGCCGACGGCTACTACTGGTTCGTCGCGCGCGCCGACGACGTGATCAAGTCGGCCGGGCACCTCATCGGGCCGTTCGAGGTCGAGAGCGCGCTGATGGAGCACGAGGCCGTCGCCGAGGCGGGGGTCATCGGCCGGCCGGACCCGGTCGCGGGGGAGGTGGTCAAGGCGTTCGTGACCCTGCGCCCGGGCCACGAGGCGAACGAGGAGACGCGCCGCGAGCTGGTCGCGTTCGGCCGCCGGCGGCTGGCCTCGCTGGCGCCCAAGGAGATCGCGTTCGACCCGCACCTCCCGCACACCCGCAGCGGCAAGGTGATGCGCCGCCTGCTGAAGGCGCGCGAGCTCGGCCTGCCCGAAGGGGACCTGTCGACACTGGAGCAGAGCCCATGACCAGGAAGAAGACGGCGGAGACCGGGCCCGGCCCCGCGGCCGGCCGGAGCGATGCCGCGCCGGAGGACGAGGAGCGCCGGGCCCTGCTGCGGGAGATGCTGCGCATCCGGCGCTTCGAGGAGCGCTGCGTCGAGCTGTACAGCGCGGCCGAGATCCGCGGTTTCATGCACCTGTACATCGGCGAGGAGGCCGTGGCCGCCGGGGTGATGCCCGCGCTCGGGCCGCGGGACGCCGTCGTCACGACCTACCGCGAGCACGGGCACGCCCTCGCGCGCGGCATCCCGGCCGAGGCGGTCATGGCGGAGATGTTCGGCCGGACCACCGGCTGCAGCCGCGGCCGCGGCGGCTCGATGCACCTGTTCGACGCGGCGACCCGGTTCTACGGCGGCAACGCCATCGTGGCCGGCGGGCTGCCGCTCGCGGTCGGGCTGGCGCTCGCCGACCGGATGCGCGGCGCCGACCAGGTCACGGCGTGCTTCCTCGGGGACGGGGCGGCCGCCGAGGGCGAGTTCCACGAGTGCCTGAACCTGGCCGCGCTCTGGCGGCTGCCGGTCCTGTTCGTCTGCGAGAACAACCGGTACGCGATGGGCACCGCGCTCGCCCGCGAGCACGCCCAGACCGACCTGGCCCTGCGCGCCTCGTCCTACGGCCTGGTCTCGTGGGCCGTGGACGGCATGGACGTGCTCGCCGTCTCGGCGGCCGCGCGGCGGGCGGCCGAGTCGGTGCGCTGGGGCGGCGGCCCCCACTTCCTGGAGATGCGCACCTACCGGTACCGGGCCCACTCGATGTACGACCCGGACCGGTACCGCGCCAGGACCGAGATCGAGGAGTGGCGGCGCCACGACCCGATCGACGCCCTCGCCGCCCGGCTGCGCGCCGACGGCGTCCTCGGCGACGAGGACCTCACCGCGATGGAGAAGGAGATCGCCGCCGAGATCGACGGCGCCGTGGAGGCGGCGAGGGACGCGCCGCTGGAACCGGTCGCCGACCTGACCCGCTTCGTCTACTCCGAGAGGGCGGTGCGGCCATGACCACCACCCGGACGGCCTCCGCCGCCCACGCGTCCGCCGAAGGCCCCGTCACCTATCGCGAGGCCGTGCGGGAGGCTCTGCGCGAGGCGCTCGCGAGAGACGAGCGCGTGTTCCTGATGGGCGAGGACGTCGGGCGCTACGGCGGCTGCTTCGCCGTCAGCCTCGGCCTGCTGGAGGACTTCGGCCCCGAGCGGATCCGCGACACGCCCCTGTCGGAGTCGGCGTTCGTCGGGGCGGGCATCGGCGCGGCCCTCGCCGGGATGCGCCCCGTCGTGGAGATCATGACGGTCAACTTCAGCCTGCTCGCGCTCGACCAGATCCTCAACAACGCCGCGACGCTGTCCCACATGTCCGGCGGGCAGTTCGGCGTCCCCCTGGTGATCCGGATGACGACCGGGGCGGGCCGGCAGCTGGCCGCCCAGCACTCGCACAGCCTCGAAGGCTGGTACACCCACATCCCCGGCCTGCGGATCGTCGCCCCCGCGACCCTGGAGGACGCCCGCGGCATGCTGTGGACCGCCCTGCGGGACCCCGACCCCGTCCTGATCTTCGAGCACGGGTCCCTGTACACCGTGTCCGGCGAGCTGCCGCCGGACGCCGGGGCGGTGGACATCGACCGCGCCGCGGTGCGCCGGTCCGGCTCGGACGTCAGCCTGATCACTTATGGCGGGACCCTGCGCACGGCCCTGGAGGCCGCCGGGCGGCTCGCCTCCGAGGGCGTCGAGGCCGACGTCGTCGACCTGCGGTCGCTGCGCCCGCTGGACGACGCCACGATCATGGACTCGGTCCGCCGCACCCACCGCGCCGTGATCGTGGACGAGGCGTGGCGGTCGGGCAGCCTCTCCGCGGAGATCAGCGCCCGCATCACCGAGCAGGTGTTCTACGAGCTCGACGCGCCGGTCGCCCGCGTGTGCGGCGCCGAGATCCCGATCCCCTACCCCCGGCACCTGGAGGAGGCGGCGCTGCCCCAGCCGGACGACGTCGTCTCCGCCGCGCGGCGGGCGGTGAGCGGCGATGCCTGACTTCACGATGCCCTCGCTCGGCGCCGACATGGACCGCGGCACCCTCACCGAATGGCTGGTCGAGCCCGGGGACCGGGTCCGCAGGGGCGACACCGTCGCCGTCGTCGAGACCGACAAGGCCGACATCGAGGTCGAGTGCTTCGACGACGGCGTGGTCGACGCGCTCCTCGTCCGGCCCGGGACCAGCGTCCCGGTCGGCGCCCCGCTCGCCCGCCTGACCTCGCCGGCGGCCGCGCCGGAGCCGTCCCGCCCCGCGGCGCCCGAGCCGGAGTCGTCCGCCCCCGCGGGGCCCCCGGCGCCGCAGCGCGAGGAGGCCGGCCGCGCCCCCGAGCACCGGCCCGCGGCGACACCGCTCGTCCGGCGGCTGGCCGAGGAGCGGGGCGTCGACCTGGACTCGGTGCACGGCACGGGCCACGACGGCAGGATCGTCCGCGCGGACGTGGAGAGGGCCACCCGCCCGGCGTCCCGTCCGAGGGTCTCGCCCCTGGCCCGCCGGCTCGCCGGCGAACTCGGCGTCGACCTGGGCCGGGTGCGCGGCTCCGGGGCCCGCGACGCCGTCCAGCCCGACGACGTCCGCGCCGTCGCCCGGACACCGCGGGCGCCCGCCGAGCCGCGCCGGAGGGCGGCGGCTCCCCGGCGCGCGGCGGCGGACAAGCAGGCCGCGATGCGGCGGGCGATCGGCGAGCTGATGGCCCGCAGCAAGCGCGAGATCCCGCACTACTACCTCGGCACCACCATCGACATGGACGCCGCGACGGCCTGGCTCCGGGCGCGCAACCGCGAGCTCCCGGTGGCGGGGCGCCTCCTCCCGGCCGCGCTGCTGCTCAGGGCGAGCGCGCTCGCGGCCCGCGAGGTGCCCGAGCTCAACGGGCACTGGCTCGACGGGGCGTTCGTCCAGGGAGACGGCGTCCACGTCGGGATCGTCACGGCGCTGCGCGGCGGCGGACTGGTGACCCCCACCCTGCGCGGCGCCGACGAGCTTTCCCTGGACGACCTGATGGCCGCCCTGAAGGAGATGCTCGTCCGCGCCCGGACGGGTCGGCTGCGCGGCTCCGAGCTGGGCGACGCCACGATCACCGTCACCGATCTGGGCGACCGGGGCGTGGAGTCGGTGACCGGCGTCGTCTTCCCGCCGCAGGTGGCCCTGCTCGGCTTCGGCGGGATCGTCCGGCGGCCGTGGGCGGTGGACGGGCTGCTGGGCGTCCGCCCGGTGGTCACCGCGACCCTGGCCGCCGACCACCGGGCCACCGACGGCCACACCGGCGCGCGCCTGCTGGAGGCCGTGGACCGGCTGCTGCAGAGCCCGGAGGAGCTATGACACCCCGAGAGGCACGCGATCTGGCTGCCCGCTCGCTGGAGAAGGCGGCACCCGACGTCGACGCCGCGACGGTCGGCGGGGACGCCGATCTGCGCGAGGACCTCGGCCTCGACTCGCTCGACTTCCTCGGCTTCGTCGAGGGGCTGAGCGACGGCTCGGGCCTGCGCATCGACGAGGACGACTACGCGGAGCTGGCCACCCTGGACGGCTGCGTCGCCTATCTCGCCCGCCGAACCTGATCACGCGGGGGGAGGCGGGGACGAAGGTCGGTCCGGGGGAGGGCCGATGCGCACTGGAACGCCGTACGCCCTCTCCGGATCCTGGTGGAGGGAAGGCCAGTGAGCGAGGTGGGGCGATGTACTCCGATCGGCAGGACGCGGGACGGCAACTCGTCGCCAACCTGAGGCGCTACACGGGTGGGGACGTCCGGATCCTCGGCCTGCACGGTGGCGGCGTCCCGGTGGCGGCCGAGACCGCCGCGCGGCTCGGGTGCGCGCTCGACGTGCTCGTCGTGCGCGAGCTCGTCGTCCCGGGGCCGCCCCGCGTCCTGGTGGGCGCGGTCGCGGAGGGGCCGGCGCGCGTCCTGGACGAGGAGGCCGCCCGGCGGGCGGGGGCCGGGGAGGCGCATCTGAGGGAACTGGAGCGGGACGCCCGCGTCGAGGCGCGGGCCCTCGGGCTCCGGCTGCGCGGGCGGCGCCAGAGCCTCCCGCTGGCCGGCCAGGACGCCATCGTGGTCGACGACGGCGCGGCCTGCCGCCTCGTCGCCGAGGCCGCGTGCCGCGACGCCCGGGCGCGGGGGGCCGGGCGGGTCGTCTTCGCCGTGCCCACGGCGTCGCCCGCCACCGTCGACCATCTGTGGACCGTCGCCGAGGAGGTGGTGTGCCCGCTCTCGCCGACGTTCTTCGTCACCGCGAGCGACTTCTACCTGGACTTCCCGCCGGTCTCCGAGATCGAGGTCGGCCGGCTGCTCGAACGGGCGTCCGAGCGCACCGCGTGAGCCCGCCCCGGTGCTCGTCGCGCGGCCCGCCCGACGGTCGCCCGCCCGGCGGGCCCCACGGGTCTCAGGCCGCCCAGGTCTCCAGCGCGAGCAGGTCGCGCATCGAGACCATCCCCACCAGCCGACCGTGATCGTCCACCGGCAGGTGGCGGATGCCCGCCTCCAGCATCCGTCGCGCGACGTCCCGCGCGTCCTCGTCCAGGGCGGCGGTCTCGACGTGCGCCGAGGCGTACCCCGCCGCCTCCTCGGACGCCGGGTCGGCCGACGAGGCGAGGGCCCCGGCCAGGTCGCGCTCGGTGATGATCCCGGCGACCCGCTCCCCGTCGAGCACCGCCAGCGCGCCGACCTTCCTCTCGATCATCCGCCGCGCGACGTCGGCGAGCGGCTCGTCGGCCCGGCAGGCGAAGACCGTCGGCCGGTAAACGTTGCTGACCAGCATGTTCCCTCCCCGTTGGATCGGTGGCTCCAGGCGTCCGGGCGGACGCCCGCGCGCTCCTCAGCCCGTCCCGCCGCGCGCCGAGGCCCCCGCGGCCGCCTCGGTTCCGCGCCGCCCGGTTCCCCGGGCGGGCACCACCGCCACCGGGCAGAGCGCCTCCTGCAGCGCGGCCTGGGTCACCGGACCCAGGAGCGTCTGGGGCCCCGAGCCGATCCCGCGCGCGCCCAGGACCAGCAGCGCCGCGCCGCGGGCGGCGCCGATCAGGGCCTGCCGCGGAGTGTCGACCACGAACTCGCTCTCCAGCGGCACCTGCGGGAACCGGCTCCGCCAGAGCGCGAGGTCCTCCTCGAACCGCACCATCGCCTCGCGCCTGATCAGTTGGGGGTCGCTGAAGGGGACGCGGTCCGGCCCGCGGAACGCGGCCGGGTCCCACCAGCTGCACACCGCCGTCACCGAGGCGTCGCGCAGCGCGGCCTCCTCGAAGGCGAAGCCGATGGCCGACTCGCCGCCCGTCGAGCCGTCCACGCCCACCACCAGCCGCTCACGGCCCCGGGGGGCGGACGGAAGGTCCGGCCCGACGACGACGACCGGGCGGTCGGCATGGGACGCCA
The DNA here is from genome assembly GCF_039540335.1 of Actinomadura verrucosospora. Lineage (NCBI taxonomy): Bacteria > Bacillati > Actinomycetota > Actinomycetes > Streptosporangiales > Thermomonosporaceae > Actinomadura > Actinomadura verrucosospora. The sequence goes on from NZ_BAABEV010000002.1 coordinate 151,789, forward strand.
CCTGGACCGCGGTGGAGCCGACCGACAGGCCCTCGAACCCGCCGTGCCCCCGCGAGCCGAGCACGACGAGGGAGGCGTCGCGCGACGCCTCCAGCAGAACGGCGGAGGCCCATCCCCGCTCCAGGCGCCAGCGGACGTCCAGGCCCTCGGCGAGGGCGTGGGCCTTGCGCACGCCGTCGTCCGCCACGATCGCGCCCGCGCCGCGCAGGACCTCCAGCGTGTCGTTGTCCGGCTGGCGCAGCGGATAGGGCCAGTGCCAGGCATGGCAGACCGTGAGGGGCAGGCGGCGGAACCGCGCCTCCCGCACCCCCCACCGCAGCGCCTGGTCGGCGGCGGGCGACCCGTCGTACCCGACCAGGACGGCGCCCGTCCTCTCGTGATCGTTCATGGCCGATCCCTCCCCCTGTCGGTGTGTCCAGCCTTCCCCCGGGCGGAAAGGCGCAGGCAGGGGCCGCTGTCCCCGGTTCGAGGGACCTTCGGCCCTGGGACCGGGGCAGGAATGCGGACAGAATCGACAAAGTGCCCGCAAATCCCTACCTCGCGGGCGTGGCTCGGCGTGCGCTCCGGGGAATGACCTTGTTTGTACCGTTTGTTCCCCGTGCAGAGGGCGGAGGGATGACCCATCCATCGCCCGCGCTCAGGCGCGACCACGAATCGAGTGACGCGCAGCGCCTCGCCCGCGACCTGGCCGACGAGATCACCCGTCGCCTGTTCGGCATCGGCCTGGAACTGCACGCCGCCCTGGCCCGCATCCAGGACCCCCACGCCACCCGGCGCGTCCGGGCGGCCCTGACCGGACTGGACGACACCATCGACGACCTGCGCCGCGTCGTCTTCGACCTCCACGCCGCCGCCCGGGACCGGGACGCCGCCGACCGCTGAACCCGCGCCCCGCCCGGCGGTCGGTTACGTTGGAGCGGTGCGCGCACGAGACCTCGCCGTCGAATACCCGATCGTCACGCCGGACAGCGGTGCGCTGGACGCGGCGCGGCTGGTGGCCGAGCACCGGCTCGCCGGGCTGATCGTGGTCGACCCCGGCCGCCGGCCCGTCGCGGTGATCCCCGCCTCCCAGCTGCTGCGGTCCATCATCCCCCCGCACGTCCGCGACGACCCCGCCCTGGCCCGGGTCTACGACGAGCGGCACGCCGACATGCTGTGCGCCCGGCTCGGCGAGAAGAGCGTCGCCGATCTGCTCGGCGAGGAGCGCAAGGCGCTGCCCGTCGTCGACGCCGACGCCACCGTCATGGAGATCGCCAGCGTCATGGCGGCCGACCGCAGCCCCGTCGTCGCGGTGAGCGGCGAGGCCGACCGCACCGACGCGCCGATGATCGGCGTCATCACCGTCGCCCACCTCCTCGACCGGCTCCTGCCCGAGCGGCCGCCGAGCTGAGCCGGAGGCCCCGCCGGCGCCTCCCCGGGGTCATCGCGTGAGCGGGGTCTCGGCCTCCACGCGGGTCAGCTTCTCGGGATTGCGGACGTAGTAGAGACCGGTGATGCGGGCACCCTCGACGCGGACCGCCAGGACGCCGTCGAGCTCGCCGTCCAGCCGCATGACGAGCGCGGGGTTGCCGTTGACCACGGTCTGCTCGACGGTGACCGTGCTCTTCACCCTGCCGGTGCCGCCGACGATGTAGCGGGCCACCTTCTCGGCGCCGGTGACCGGCCGGAGCGCCGCCTGCTTGAGCCCGCCGCCGTCGCCCACCATCACGACGTCGGGGGCGAGCACGTCGAGCAGCCCCTGGAGGTCGCCGGTGTCGAGAGCGCGCCGGAACGAGTCCAGCACGGCCCGGGTCTCGGCCTGCGAGACCGCCTCGCGGGGGCGGCGGGCGTCGACGTGCCGGCGGGCGCGGTGGGCGATCTGGCGGACGGCGGCGGTGCTCTTGCCGACCGCGGCCGCGATCTCCTCGTAGCCGACGTCGAAGACCTCCCGCAGAACGAAGACGGCGCGTTCGGTGGGCGCCAGCGTCTCCAGGACGAGCATCAGCGCCATCGACATGCTCTCGGCGAGCTCGACGTCCTCCGCCACGTCCGGCGAGGTGAGCAGCGGCTCGGGCAGCCAGGGCCCGACGTAGGCCTCCCTGCGCCGCGTCATCGTCCGCAACCGGTTGAGCGCCTGCCGGGTGGTGATCCGGACCAGGTAGGCGCGCCGGTCGCGCACCTGCGCCAGGTCGACCTTGACCCACCGCAGCCAGGTCTCCTGGAGGACGTCCTCGGCGTCGGCGGCGGAACCGAGCATCTCGTAGGCGACGGTGAAGAGGAGGTTGCGGTGGGTGACGAAGTCCTCGGTCGCCGGGTCGGCGGCGCGGTCGCTCACGGAATCATCCTTCCTGCACGGGTCGCCCACAGGACACCGCGGGCGGCCCGTCCGTAACACCGGCGCGCGTGTGCTCCGTCACATCCGCGCGTGCGGTCAGTGGAGGCGGTGGTGGAGGGGTGTGGCCAGTTCGGCGGTGCTCAGCGTCAGCGCGACGGTGTAGTCGATCAGGTGGTCGCGGTCGACGTCCAGGTCTCCGCGGAACCAGGTGGTGAACAGCTCCCAGAGCCCCGCGGTGAGGGTCAGGCCGGTCAGTTCCACGTCGACGTCGGGAAGCGGGACCTGGTCGAGGGTCTCGTGGGTCTGCGCGGCGAAGATCACGGCCATGGTCCGGATGATCTCGATGCGCCGGCGCTGGAGCAGGGGCGAGGAGGGGAACGCGTGGGTGAGGATGTGGGCCCGGCGCGGGTCGGTGGTCAGGAAGTCGAACACGGCGGTGACCACGGCGCGGGTGCGGGCCTGCGGATGCCGGGGCGCCCGGCGGGCGGCGGACAGGATCACGTCGGTGCCCCGGGCGACCTGGTCGTCGACGATCGCCAGGAGGAGGGCGTCGCGGTCCGGGAAGCTCTCGTAGAAGTAGCGGTCGTTGAGCCCGGCCTCGGCGCACACCTTCCGCACGGTCGTGGCGGCCCACCCCTGGGTGCCCAGCAGCTCCAGCCCGGCCGCCAGCAGCGCGGCCCGGCGGCGGGCCCGGCGCTCGTCGGCGGGCACGCCGCCGTAGGGGCGCGCGCGGGGCGGCTGGGACGTCACAGCCCGATTGTGCCGCATCCCTTGACTTCCTCCGCAAATCTGGAGACGGTACTCACCAGATATTTCTGGTGTGTCGCATCACCAGAAACTCGGTCGCGACGAGACGGGAGCGTGAGGCCCGGTGGCCACGGAGATCCCCCCGCAGCTGAATCTGGCGGACATCGACCTGAGCGACCTGCGGTTCTGGGCCCGTCCGCTGGAGGAGCGGGCGCGGGCGTTCGCGCTGCTGCGCGCCCAGCCGGGCCCGGTGTTCTTCACCCTGCCCAAGCTCCCCTTCCTCCGGCAGAGCCCGGGATCCTGGGCGCTGGTCCACCACGCCGACGTGACGGAGGCCAGCCGCCACCCGGAGATCTTCAGCAGCGAGCCCAGCGCCACCAGTCCGGCAGACATGCCGCGCTGGATGGACGGCTACTTCAACTCGATGATCGACATGGACGACCCGCGGCACGCCAAGATCCGCCGGATCGTCTCGCGGGCGTTCAGCCCCAGGATGCTGGCCAGGGCCGAGGACGACATCGCCCGGCGCGCCGCCCGGATCGTGGACGAGCTGGTCGAGGCCGGCGGCGGCGACTTCGTGTCCGGGGCGGCGGCGCGGCTGCCGGTCGAGGTCATCTGCGACATGCTCGGCATCCCCGCCCGGCACCACTGGCGGGTGGTGGAACTGACCAACATCATCGTCGGCTACAGCGACCCCGAGTACGTGGGCGCCACCCTCGAGTACCGGGACGGCGCCCCGAAACCGGGCCGGCTCGGCACGCTGCGCATGCTGGGCACGGTGGCGTCCGCGGGGTGGCGGCTGCACCGGCTGGCGGCCCGGCTCGGGCGCGAGCGCAGAGCGTCCCCCACCGGCGACCTGACCTCGGCGCTGGTGAACGCCAACGTCGACGGCGAACGGCTGACCCCGCGCGAGTTCGCCACGTTCTTCCTGCTGCTGGTGGTGGCCGGGAACGAGACCACCCGCAACGCGATCGCGCACGGCCTGAAGCTGTTCACCGAGCACCCCGACCAGCGCGAGCTGCTGCTGGCCGACTTCGACGGACGCATCGCCGGGGCCGTCGAGGAGATCGTGCGCTTCAGCAGCCCGGTCATCTTCATGCGGCGCAACCTCACCCGCGACCACGAGATGAACGGCCACACCTTCCGCAAGGGCGACCGCGTGACGCTGTTCTACTGGTCCGCCAACCGCGACGAGGCGGTCTTCGCCGACCCCGACCGGTTCGACATCACGCGCTCGCCGAACCCGCACGTCGGGTTCGGCGGCCCCGGGCCGCACTTCTGCCTGGGCGCCAACCTGGCACGGCGAGAGATCACCGTGATGTTCCGCGAGCTGTTCACCCGCCTGCCCGACATCGCCGCGGGGGAGCCCGACCGGCTCAAGTCCGGCTTCATCAACGGCTACAAGCGCCTGCCCTGCACCTTCACCCCTCCGCCGGCCCGGCGCTGAGCGGCAGGGGCGCGGTTCACTGCTGGCCGGACAGCGGCGGCCGGCCCGAAGGCTCCGCCTCGTCCCGCCTCGCCTCCCGGTCGGCGGCGGCCCCGTCGGCGGGCTGGGGGACGTCCTGCCTCCGGCGTGCCCCGTCCGGCCGGGTGCGGGACGGCCGGACGTTGCGCCAGCGGATGAAGGGTTCGACGCCACGGGCGATCAGCGGCCCGGCGATGGCCAGCATCAGCACATAGGCGGCGGCCAGCGGCCCGAGCCGGGGGTTGATGCCGGCGGACACCGCCAGCCCGGCGATGACGATGTTGAACTCCCCGCGCGGGACCAGTGCCGCTCCGGCCCGCAGCCGCCCGCGGGCGGCCACCCCCGCGCGGCGGGCGGCCAGCCAGCCCGAGGCGAGCTTGGTGGCGATCCCGGCGACGGCGAGCAGCGCGGCCACGCCCAGCACGGGCGGCAGCTGGCCGGGATCGGTGTGCAGGCCGAAGAACACGAAGAACACCGCGGCGAACAGGTCCCGCAGCGGCGCCAGCAGCTCGCGCGCGGTGTGGGCCAGCGGGCCCGACAGGGCGATGCCGACCAGGAACGCGCCGACCGCCGCCGACACCTGCAACTGCTGGGCCACGCCGGCGACCAGCAGGGTCAGGCCCAGCACCTTCAGCAGCAGCACCTCGTCGGTGGGGCTGGCCACGAACCGTTCCACCAGCCGGCCGTGCCGCAGCGCGACGAACAGGATCAGGGTGATGGTGGCGGCGGCGATGCCGAGCGTGGTCGCCCCGGCGACCAGGGAGGCCCCGGCCAGCAGCGCGGTGAGGATCGGCAGGTAGGCGGCCATCGCCAGGTCCTCGAACACCAGGATCGACAGCACCGCCGGGGTCTCCCGGTTGCCCAGCCAGCCGAGGTCGCCCATGACCTTCGCGGTGATCCCGGACGAGGTGACGTAGGTGATGCCGCCGAGCGCCACCGCGGCCACCGGCCCCCAGCCGAGGATCAGCGCCACCGCCACCCCGGGAGCGGCGTTGAGCACGAGGTCGGCCAGTCCTGCCGGAGCCGAGGTGCGCAGGGTTCCGACGAGCTCGCCCGCGGTGTACTCCAGCCCGAGGGTGAACAGGAGCAGGATGACCCCCACCTCGGCGCCGAGCGAGACGAACTCCTCGCTGGCGCCGAGGGGCAGGATGCCGCCCGAGCCGAAGGCCAGCCCGGCCACCAGGTACAGCGGGATCGGTGAGATGGAGAAGCGGACCGCCATCGCGCCCAGCAGCCCCAGCGCCAGGACGATCGCTCCGAGTTCGATCAGTTGTGTCGCGGCATGCACGGTCCTCTCACCCGCCGTGCAGGATGGCCGCGACGGCGGCCGTCCCCTCGTCGGTGCCGACCACCACCACGACGTCCTCGGCGCGGAACTCGAAGTCCGGGCGCGGGCTGGCGATGACCTCGCCGTCGCGCACCACCGCGACGATCGAGGCGCCGGAGCGGGTGCGGGCCCGGGTGTCGCCCAGCCGGCGCCCCGCGAACGGCGAGGCGGCCGTCAGCAGGATCTGCTCGGTCACCAGCCCCTCGACCTGCCGGTTGAGCTCGGCCAGCCGTTCCACCACCCGGCCGGTGCCCAGCAGCTCGGCGAGGGCGTTGGCCTCCTCGGCCGCCAGCGCCACCGACACGACGCAGGTATCGGGATCGTCCTTGTCGTAGATCACCAGATCGCGGCGGCCCGTGCGGTGCGACACCACCCCGATCTGGCGCCCCCGCCCGGTGGTGAAGACGTGCCGCAACCCGATGCCCGGCAGCGATGTCCGCTCGACGTCCATGACCCTCTCCCGCCTTCTCCGTGATCTCCGTGGCCGCACGGAGGATGCCCCGGCGCGCCCGTGCGCCGGCCCGGCCGTCCCTGAGCGCCGCCCGTGGGGTTTCGGACATGGTTCCAGAACCGACCGGAACACGACCCTAGGCGAAACCCGTCCATGGAAGCGCAGCCCATGGTGCCCGGCGGGCAGGGTCATCCGCTGGTCGCGGGAGACTCCTGCCGCGGAGCACGGTCCGGGTCGGGGTGCCCGGGCGCTGCCCGGTGCCGTCGCAGAGCCGGATTGAGGAGGCCGAGGGAGACGACCGCGGCCGCCGCCGCCAGGCCGCCGACCAGGAGGGCCAGGGGCGCGGAGGTGGCGGACGCGAGCAGCCCACCGCGGAAGTTGCCGAGCTCGGGGCCGGCGACGCCGATGACGTGCTCGACCGAGGAGACCCGGCCCCGGAAGTGGTCGGGGGTCTCGACCTGGACCAGGGCGCCGCGGGTGATCACGGCCACGGTGTCGGCCGCGCCGGCCGCCGCCAGGCAGGACAGCGCGAGCCAGAGAGGCCCCGCCAGACCGAAACCGGCGAGGGCCAGCCCCCAGACCGAGGCCGCGACGAGCTGGGCGAGGGCGCCGCGGCGGAGGCGGGTGACCGTCCCCGAGAACAGGCCGGCGCCGAGCCCGCCGACCGCGATCGCGGACAGGAACAGCCCCAGCGTCCGGGGATCGCCGCCGAACCGGAGCTCGTTGACCATGGGGAAGAGCGCGATGGGCATGGCCAGGACGGTGGCGGCGAGGTCGACGCCGAAGGACCCCCACAGGATCGGGTGCCGCAGGACGAGCCGCCAGCCTCCCGGGAGCGGCCCGCGGCGTTCCTCTCCCGGCGGCCGCTCATCCTCGGCGCGCCGGACGGGCATCGCGGGCAGCCGGATCACGGCGACCAGCGACGCGGCGGTGGCCAGGGCCTGGACCGCGTACGCGGCGGGGTAGCGCCACTGCGCGAGCACGAGCCCGGCGACGGCCGGCCCGACCAGCATGGACGCCTGGAACGCGACGCTCTGCAGGGCGAGCCCGGCGGCGACCTGGTCGGAGGGCAGCAGCCGAACGGGGAAGGTGCGCCGGGCCGGCGCCCCGAGCGCCGCGCAGCCGGTCTCGACGGCGACCAGGGCCAGCAGCAGCGTCACCGACCGGTTCCCGGCGGCGGCCTGCGCCATCAGGCCGAGGGACGCCAGCGCCTGGCCGCCGGTGGCCGCGCGGACGAGGCTCCTGCGGTCGACGGCGTCGGCCAGCGATCCGCCGACCAGGCCGAGCACGAGCATGGGCACACCCGTGGCCAGGCCGATGGCCCCGGTCCACAGGGGGCTGCGGGTCAGTTCCCAGACCTGCTGCAGGACGGCGACGACGGCGATCTGACGGCCGATCGAGGCGAGCGACGACCCGACCCACAGGTCGCGGAACGCCCGGCTCCCGCGCAGCGGACGGACGTCGATGAGCCGTTCGCTCAGGGCCACGGCTACGGTTCGGCCGGGGCGGGCGCCGGGGGCGCGGGATCGGGAGGCACGGCGCCGAGATGGGAGAGGATCCTGTCCTTCATCGGCCGCCGTGCCAGAGCGCGCTCCAGCTCGGTGACGACGGCGCTGAGCCGATGCGGCACCTCGTCGTCGAGTTCGGCGACCGCCGCCTCGGTCGCGCGCCACTCGGCCTCCAGGAACGGGACGAGGGCGCGGCCCCGGTCGGTCAGGGAGACGCGGCGCGTGCGGGCGTCGGCGCCCGGCTCGGAGTCGACCAGCCCCTCGCGGCGCATGGCCGCGATCGTCTGGCTCATCGCCGAGTGGGAGCGGTCGAGCGAGGCGGCCAGTTCGCGGATCGTCAGCGGGCCGGTATGCGCGAGACGGATGAGGGGGTAGGCGAAGCGGGGGCGGACTCCCCGGATGCCTCGGTCGGCGTACAGGGATTCGATCTGGGCGTCCAGGCCGGCCAGCAGGGTGTGCAGCGCATGCCACCGCCCCGGCGTCGCGGTCGGGTCCGAGGATGTCACAGCGCTAATATAACAGCGCTGTTGCATGCCTGTCCCCTCCGGACCACGCTCAGCGGGGCCGTGGTGGGTAGAAGAGCCTGCAAGGGATCCGAAAACGGGGAGGCCGTCCGCGGTGAGCTCACGACCCGAGATCGACACGACCGTGCCGCATTCGGCCCGGATCTGGAACTTCCTGCTGGGCGGTACCGACAACTACCCCGTCGACCGGCAGGCCGGAGAAGGGATCTTCGCGGTCTTCCCCGGGATGGTCGCCATGGCCCGGCAGTCCCGGCGGATGCTGCAGCGGGTGGTGCGCCACCTGGCGGGGGAGGCGGGCGTCCGCCAGTTCCTGGACATCGGGACCGGGCTGCCCACCATGGACAACACCCACGAGATCGCCCAGCGGCTCGCCCCGGCCTCCCGGATCGTCTACGTCGACAACGACCCGCTGGTGCTGACGCACGCCCGGAAGCTGCTGACCAGCACGCCCGAAGGCGCCACCGACTACGTCGAGGCCGACGTCCGCGAGCCCGAGGCGATCCTCGCCGAAGCCGCCCGCACCCTCGACTACGACGAGCCCGTCGCGCTCATGCTCATGGGCATCCTCGGGCTGGTGGGCGACTACGACCGGGCCCGTTCGATCGTCGACCGGCTCATGGCGGCGCTGCCGTCCGGCAGCTACCTGGCCGTCTACGACGGCACCGACAGCGACCCCGCCTACGCCGCGGCCATCCGCACCTACAACTCCGCGAGCGGCGCCGTCCCCTACATTCCACGCACGCAGGAGCAGATCGCCGGCTACTTCGACGGCCTGGAGCTGCTGGAACCCGGTGTCGTGCCGGTGACGCGATGGCGGCCCGACCCCGGCCAGGAAGACGTCCCCGAGGTGTCCTGCTCAGGCGGATTGGCCCGCAAGCCCTGACACCCGTCTCGCCCCTTCAACGCACCCCGGACGGACCCGTCTCCCTCGTACCGGTGGCGGGCACGCCCTCGCTGTGCCGCTCCGCGATGAGGGACGCGGAATGGCCGACTTCCGGTTTCCGTAAAACGTTTGTTTTCTGCTTTTCATGGCGAAGTCTCGGCCGTCTCGTGGGATGCCATGCATTGCGGTAAAGAATGACTTCGTGTCTTGCCGCGAAACCGGCAATGCGGGGGTCTCGACGTGATCGTGTGTTCAGATGAACGCGGAAGAGAGATCGTTTCGGACCTGCGTGAGGAGTCAACGGCATGAGGCATCGGGGAGCTTGCATCACGGCGGCGGTCGGTGTCGTCGCGGCCGTCGCGTCATTCGGGCACGCGTCGGCGGCGGACCACCGTCCGGGATCCGTGCTGGTCCGCGAATCGTTCACCGGAGCCACCGCGGACTCGCGCTTCGTCGGGTACGGGTCGGCCTGCCTGACGGGCGCGCCGCGGGGGAACCCGGCGGCCGAGGCCACGAACCACCCGCTGAGCGGCTGCCGCCGGGACCCGGTCGGTCCGGTGCCGCCGGGCGACGCGGCGACGCGCGGATATCTGCAACTCACCGACGCCCATTTCGAGCAGACCGGCGCCGCGCTGTTCGACTCGCCCGTTCCCACGCGCGGCGGCCTGGAGGTCACCTTCGAACAATGGCAGTACGGCAACACCACGCGGGCTCCGGCCGACGGGATCTCGTTCTTCATGACCGACGGCGCCCGGGGCCTCAACACGCCCGGGGCGTTCGGAGGGAGCCTCGGTTACGCCCAGAAACTCCCGGGCGGCCGGGCCGGCGAGCAGTTCGTCCCCGGAGTCGACGGCGGGTACCTCGGCATCGGGCTCGACGTGCTCGGGGACTACTTCGGCGACGGTGAAGGGCGCGGGAACGGCTGCGAGCGGCGTTCCCCGGCCGGGACGGTGTTCCGTCCGCCCGCTCCCGGTCCCAACGTCGTGACCGCGCGGGGCCCCGGGAACGGCTCCACCGGATACTGCCTGCTCGCCGCGACCACCAAGAACAAGACGACCAGGGGCCCGTGGCGATCGTCGCTTCCGGGGCGGCTCCACGGAGACCTGAAGACGATGCCCGCCGGCGTCACGCCGAGCCGAGCCGAAAAGCTGCTCGAACCGGTGAAGCGAGTCGTCCGCGTGTCGGTGTCGCCCGGACCGAATCCGGTGGCGACGGTCGACGTCGACTTCCGGGACGGCGCCGGTTTCAAGCGGGTGCTGAGGTTCGCCGCCCCCAGGCCCGTCCCGAACACCGTCAAGTTCGGCTTCGCCGCGTCCACGGGCCCGCTCACCGACGTGCAGCTCATCCGCCGGGTCACGGTGCGCTCCCAGCGCGACTGAGCCGAACGGCGGACCGCGGCTCGACGGACTCACTCGGAGCCCGTCGAGCCGCGGCCCGCGGATCGTCCTTCTCCCGTACTAGGTGAACGCTGCGACTCCCTCGTACTGGCCTTGAGGTGCTCGGCCGGTCGTCTCGTATTCGAGGAGCAGCACACCCGCCGGGGTGGCCTCGTGGCGGACGAGGCGCAGCCCGTTCGGGGCGCCCTGCGCGTCCAGAAGGCGCCGGCCGCTTCGCAGCACGACGGGCGCGACCACGAGGCGGAGCGCGTCGATCAGGCCCGCCGACAGCAGCGAGTCCCCCAGGTGGGAACTGCCGTGGATCTGGAGTTCCCGCCCGGGCCGCGCCTTGAGGCCGGCGACCGTCTGGACCGGATCGCCCGCGAGCACGGTGGTGGGGTGCCAGGTCCCCTCGGTGAGGGTGTCGGACACCACGTATTTCGGCAGCGCGTTCATCCGTGCGGTGAAGGGGTCGGCCGGATCGGTGATCTTCGGCCAGTCGCGCGCGAACGCCTCGTAGGTGCGCCGGCCGAGGAGCAGGCCGTCGGCGAGGTCGAGCCACTCGGAGGCGCGCCGGACGAACGTGGCGTCCATGTGGGGCACGAGCCAGCCGCCGCGGGTGAAACCGTCCGTGGTGTCCTCGTCCGGCGAGCCGGGGCCCTGGCTGACTCCGTCGAGCGTGACGAACTCGGTGAGGGTGATCTTCATCGTGCGGTGAGCCTCTCCGCGAAGGCGGCCAGCTGGCCGGCGACCGTCGTCCAGCCGTCGGCGAAGCCGAGTTCGCTGTGGCGGGCGCGGGCCTCGGTGTCGCGGTGCTGGACGACCAGCCGGTAGGCCGTGCCGTCCGGATGGTCGTCCATCGTGATCGTGGCGGTCATCGCGACCGGTGCGGGGTGCGCGGGACGCCACGTGCTGTCGATCGCGTTGGTGAACACGATCCGGTGGGGCTCCTCGACGGCGAGAAAGCACGCGTCCATGTGCGGGCCGAAGTGGGTCCCGTCGTCGCTCAGCCGCGTGACGAACGCTCCGCCGGGCCGCGTGTCCAGATGGTCCACCCGGCAGTGGGACGGGGCCGGGACCCACCACTGTTCGAGCTGGGATGGATCGGTCCAGGCGCGCCACACGGTCGCGCGGGGAGCGCGGATGATCCGCTCCAGGCCGAGGTCGAGATCGGGGTTCATCGGCCTTCTTCCTTCGGGTCGGTGACGAACTGTTCGAGGCGGTCGGTGCGCCCCTCCCAGATCCGGCGTTGCTCGGCGAGCCAGTCGTCGACGAGATCGAGCCTTTCGCGGTTGAGCACGCAGGTGCGCACCCGACCGGACTTGAGGGTGCGGATGAGCCCGTTCGACTCCAGGGTCCGCACGTGCTTCATGAACGAGGGGAGGGTCATGGGGAACTCGCGGGCGAGGTCGCCGACGCTCGTCGGCCCGAGCCCGAGGCGCCGGACGACGGCGCGCCGGGTCGGGTCGGCGAGGGCGACGAACACGCCGTCCAGCTCCGGCGAATACTGTGCCATAAAGCTAAGTATTGCCCGAGCGTCATGGTTAGCGCAACGGCTAAGTATGCGGCGGTCTCTTCCCGGCGCCGGTTTCCGGCCGGTCGGTGAGGAGTTGCCAGGCGTGCAGGGCCATGAGGTAGCCGAGGGCGCTGGCGGGGACGTAGAGCTCGGGGCCGAAGATGTCCTCAACCCGCGCTGGTCTCCCAGCGCGGCCGCCGCGTCCTGTCGGCGCCCGTCCGCCTGCTCTGCCGGTACGCGCTCCGGTCCGTCAGCGACCCGCGGTTGCGGCGGCGCCTGACACCCCGCTACGAGCCGGGATGCAAGCGCATCCTCGCTTCGAGCGAGTACTACCCGACGCTCAACCGGCCCGACGTAGCCGTGGTGGACAGCCCGATCGTCGAGATCACCCGCCACGGCGCCCGCACCGCCGCCGGCGTCCACCACGCCTTCGACACCCTTATCTGGGCCACGGGGTTCCGCTCCCAGGACTTCGTCGCGCCCATGCGCGTCTTCGGCGCGCACGGGCAGGAGCTCAACGCCGCATGGAAGGACGGCGCCCGCGCCTACCTCGGCCTCGCCGTCACCGGCTTCCCCAACTTCTTCCTCATGTACGGGCCGAACACCAACGTCGGGTCCGGCTCCATCGTCCACATGCTCGAAAGCCAGGCGGCCTACATCGTCCAGGCCGCCCGGCTTCTCGCGGGAGGCGCCACCTCGATGGACGTCCGCGCTTACCCCTTCCCAGCGAAGACCTTCACGGCCGCCGCCGTGATCAGAGCCCTGCGGGCCGGCGCCCACAACCGCTGCTTGGGACCGGCGTCGGCCATCGCTGCAGTTCCTTCGTCGGATGGTGGACGACCACTATCGTCCCCATCGCGATGTCGAGAATGCGCGAACCGCTCCGACCAGCTCATGAGGGGGCGCGGGCCGGCACGGCCGCGTCCCACGAACGGCGACCGGAACGAAGGAGAAGGCGATGTCGCGCAACATCAAGACGGGTCACCACCTACCTGGACGGATTCCGTAAGAGCGACCACGAGCAGATCCTGTCGTGCCTGACCGACGACATCGAGTGGACGGTCTTCGGTGCCTTCCACCTGACGGGCAAGGAGGCCTACGACAAGGCCATCGACGGGCCGCCCGAGCTTCTGGACCCGCCGCGTCTGGAGGTCGTGCGCATGGTCGAGCAGGGCGACGTGGTGATGGCGGAGCTCACCGGGACGGTGGAGCGGGCCGCGGGCGGAGAGATGCGCATGTCCATGGCGGAGGTGTTCGTCATGCGCGACGGCAAGATCGCCGAGCGGCGCGCCTGGGTCGTGGAGCTCAAGGAGAACGACTACCGCTGACCCGCCCCGCCACCCGGGCGGCCCCGCCGGCGCCGCCGGCCGCCCGGCGCCTCCCGCGCCGGGGCGGCCCCGTCGAGGCGGGGCGTCCGGCGGCGAGCAGGACTCCGGCGCCGCCGAGCACGAGACCGGCGATCACCAGGGGGTGCAGCGCCTGGCCGGCGACCAGCCAGGCCAGCACCGCCGTGACCGACGGGGTCAGGAAGAACACCGTGCTCACCCGGGTCGCCGACGAGCGCGCCAGCATCCGGTTGAGCAGCAGGAACGCCGCGATGGAGTTGACGAGCACCATCCACGCGACCGACCCTCCGAACGCCGTCCAGTCGGACACGCGCGGGGTCTCCACGGCCAGGCTGAGCGGGCCCACGGCCGCCGCGCCGACGAGGACCTGCGTGGCCGTCCCGGTTCTGACGTCCATGTCGCGGACGAAGCGCTTCTGGTAGAGGGTGCCGAGGCTGAGTCCGCCGAGGCCCGCCAGGCACAGCGGGATCCCCCAGGCCGACACGCTGACCCGGTCGGCGACCGCGAGCACCACGCCCGCCGCGCCGAGCGCGAAGCCCAGGGCCTGCCGCCGGTCGACGGTCTCGCCCAGCAGCCGGGCGGCCAGCGCGATCACCACCGGATTGAGGCCCTGGACGAGCGAGATCACCGCCGCCGGATAGTGCAGGGAGAGGGCGGTGTAGAAGCAGCCGAACTGCACCGCCTGGATGAGCAGCCCCGTGACGGCGACGTGCGCCAGCGCCCGCCCCCGCGGCCATCGGGCGCGCGTGACGAGGGCGTACGCCGCGAGGAGCACCCCGGCGACGGCGAACCGCGCGAACATCAGCAGCAGCGGCGGGGCCGCCCTGACGCCGGGGACGCCCGCCACGAACGCGCTGCTCCACAGAACGGTGAACAGGGCGGGCGCCAGCGCCGCGCCCGCCCGCGTCCCGCGGCGGCCGCCCCTTCTTCGGGCGGGAGAGGGCGCGCGAGCGCCGGCCGGCAGGGGAGGAGCGGGCGTCCCCGGCTTCATGAGGGTCCTTCCGTTGCGGGGGCGTGCAGGGGCGACCGGCCCGCCCGGCCGCAGGGGGCACGGGCGGGCCGGCGCGTCAGCCGGATGGTGCGGGGATCAGGACGCGCGCAGGGCGGACCGGCGCAGATCCCACAGGGTGTCGTCGGAGGTGCAGACGCCCGCGGCGCCGTGGCGCAGCGCCTCGGAGACGTCCGCCTCCTCCTGGACGAAGCCGGCGGCCAGGTACGGGACGCCGAGCTCCCGGGCCTCGCGCTCGACGTAGCGCAGCATGACCGCGGGCATGAGCTGGACGAGGTCCGGGTGGGACCGGCCGATGGACTGCACGCTGCGGTGCAGGTTCGACCGGTCCGTGACGAAGACCTTCTGCATGGTCAGCAGGCCCAGCCCGCCGGCCCGCTCGATGATCGCCGCGCGGGTGGAGCAGATCCCGATCGCCCCGATCCCCTTGAGGTAGGTCAGGGCCCCCGGGTCGTGCCCCAGGCCCGGCGTCGAGTCCGTGTTCACGAAGACGATCTTGCGTGCGGCGAGCGTCGCCGCCACCGTGGCCTCCAGCTCGCCGAGCGGGACGGACGCGAGGATGCCGAGCGGCGCCGACCGGGAGGCGAACCGGCCGGCCGCGGCGGCCCCGACGATCGAGGCCATCACCGGGTGCTCGGCCAGCGCGGTCAGCAACCGGGGATCTACGGGACGTTTCGGACGAAGGCCCATCAATACACCCTATTTATCCTCGGAGGTCCTCGGAGAACCCGGGCAGGCCCAGCTTCCCCGGGTTCATGATCCCGTTCGGGTCGAGGGCCCGCTTGACCGCCGCCAGGGTGCCGAAGCCGCTGCCCAGAGAGGGCCGCACGTAGGGGGACCGGAGCAGGCCCACGCCGTGGTGGTGGCTGATCGCGGCGCCGTGCCGGACGAGCACGTCGTTGGCGGCGTCCCAGACCGCCCGGTACCACTCCCGCCGGCGGGAGCGTTCCACGTCGCCGCGCAGGGAGAAGTACAGGCAGGCGCCGTCGGTGTAGGCGTGGGACTGGTGCGCGGAGGCGCGCAGCGTCCCCGGGACGGCTTCGACGGCCGCGATCACCTCGTCGTAGAGGGCCGTGAGCGACGACCACGGCGCCGCGATCTCGCAGGTGTCGGCCACGAAGCCGGGCCCCTTGGCGAACCCGTCGCCCGACTTGCCCACGATCATCCGCTCGTCGAGCCAGCGCGCCAGGACCGCGTCGCCGTCCAGCGTCACCGGGGCGCGGGCCGCGCAGACCTCCTCGGCGACGGCCATCGTCGCGTCCACCAGCGCCGGGTCGCCCTCATCGGCGATCAGCAGCAGGTTGGTGTCCGGCTCGCCGAAGTGGGTGCCGCTCTCGTGCGCGTCGTACAGGCGCAGCACCGCCGGGGTCGCGCCGCGCTGGAGGATCTCGCGGCAGGCGTCCAGCCCGTCGGAGAACGTGGCGAACCCGTACGCCAGGCCCGACGCGTACTCCGGCAGCCGGTGGGTCCGCAGCCGCAGCCGGGTGATCACGCCGAGCGTGCCCTCGGAGCCGATGAACAGCTGCCGCAGGTCGGGGCCGACGGCCGCCCGGGGGTAGGTGCCGAAGCTCGCGGTCGATCCGTCGGGCAGGACCACGTCCAGCCCCACGACCATGTCCTCGATCTTGCCGTACCGGGTGGAGAGCTGGCCCGCCCCGCGGCAGGCCGCCCAGCCGCCGACCGTGGAGATCGCGAAGGCCGACGGCCAGTGCCCCGCGGTGGCGCCGTGGACCTCCTGGAGCTCCTTCTCGAACAGGTCGCCGAACATCCCCGCCTGCACCTCGACGATCATCGATTCGGCGTCGAAGGACAGGATCCGGTCGAGCCGGCAGACGTCCAGCACGACCCCGCCGAACACCGGCAGCGCCGCGCCGAGCACGTTGCTGCGTCCCGCCGACACCGTCAGCGGGACGCGGTGCGCGGCGCAGATCCGGACCACGGCGGCCACCTGCTCCTCGTCGGCCGCCTCGACGACCACCGCGTCGGGGGTGGCCGGGCGCCCGTCGGTCTCGCCGATGGACGTGCCCGCCCACCAGTCGCGGGTCCGCCGGACCACCTCGTCCCGGCCGGTGTGCACGGCGGCCGCGGCCGCCCGCAGCTCGGCGAGGACCGCCTCCGGCACCGCGACCGCGCCCTGCTGCAGGCTCGCCTCGCCGTCGCCGGGCGGGCAGTCGGCGGCCCAGCGCGGCGGCGTGGGCGCCCCGACGACGTAGTCCCCGCGGTTGAAGGGGTGGGTGATGGTCTGCCTGCTGATCAACGGTTCTCCTCCATCAGTACGGTCCGCTCCCGCTCCACGCCGGAGACGTAGTCCTCGATCTGCCGCCCGGCCTCCTCGTCGGACAGCCCCAGCTCCCGCTGCAGCAGCCGCGCGACCTCCGGGGCCGCCTTGACCGACAGGTCGCGGGCGAACAGCCGCATCCGGGTGCGGCGCGACAGCACGTCGTCGACGGTCCGCGCCAGCTCGCAGCGGGCCGCGTACACCACCTCGGCCCGCAGGTGGCCGCCGCCCTCGACGACCGGCTCGGCCAGGGAGGCGTCCTCGGCGATGAGATCGGCGACGAAGCGGGCCTCGGTGCCGTACCGCTCGCCCAGGTGCGCGCCGAGACCTCCCGTCGCCGAGGTGGCCTCCGCGTCGTAGCCCGCGCCGCCCAGCAGCGGGAGGCGGACGGTGCGGCAGCGCGCCTTGCGGCCGAGTTCCTTCAGCGCCTCGTCCACGACCAGCTCGCCCATGTGGCGGCTGGTGGTGAGCTTGCCTCCGGTGACGGTGACCAGCCCGTGCGCGTCGGTGGCGATCCGGTGGTCGCGGCTCATGTCGAGGGTGGCGCCCTCCTTGCCCCCGACGAGCGGGCGCAGCCCGGCGATCGACCCGACGACGTCCTCCGCGCCCAGTTCGGCGTCGAACGCGGTGTTGGCCCCGTCGAGGAGGTACTGCATCTCCTCCCGCGTGCACAGCACCTCGTCCAGCGGCCCGTCGTAGTCGGTGTCGGTGGTGCCGACCACGACCACGTCGCCCCAGCGGGTGCACGTGGCGCGGCGGGCGCGGCCGGGGACGGGCACGGTCACGGTCCCGTCGATCGGCAGCCGGGTCCACGGCACCACGATGTGCACGCCCTTGGCGGGACGGACGCGCGGCCGGTGGCCGGGATCCGACAGCGCGTCGAGGGTGTCGGACCAGACCCCCGTCGCGTTGACGACCACCCCCGCGCGCACCTCGACGTCGCCGCCGTCGACATGGACGGTGGCGCCGCGCACGCGGCCGTTCTCGCGGATCAGGCCGCGGCAGGCGGCGCCGTTGAGGACGGTCGCGCCGAAGTGCGCGGCGGTCCGCGCGATGGTCAGGGTGAGGCGGGCGTCGTCGGTGCGGCTGTCGTAGTAGAGCAGGCCGCCCCTGAGGCGGTCGGCGCGCAGCCGGGGGGCGCGGACCAGGACCTCCGGCACCGTCAGCCGCTGGTGGAGCCGCCCGATGCGCCAGCCGCCCGCGAGGTCGTAGGTCCACAGCAGGCCCTCGAAGGCCTTGGCGATGCGCGGGTCGAACACGCCGTCCTGGGTGAGCACGGGGAACACGAAGGGGAGCCGCTGCACCAGATGGGGGGCGTTGCGGCGCAGCCTCTGCCGCTCCAGCAGCGAGCGCCGCACCAGCGGCAGGTTGCCCTGCTCGATGTAGCGCAGGCCGCCGTGCACCATTTTCGAGGACTTGGAGGACGTGCCCGAGGCGAAGTCGTCCCGTTCTACGAGCGCGACCTTCAGCCCCCGGCTGACGGCGTCCAGCGCCGTGTAGCAGCCGGTGACGCCGCCGCCGACGACGAGCACGTCGAACCGCTGGGTCGCGAGCCGCTCGATCTGCGTGCCGCGGTCCAGCGCCAGCGGGGTGCGGCGGATCGCGTTCCTCGTCTCTGACCTCGCCTTGCGTTCGGTAAGCCGGATCACGACGTCGATTCCTTCGTTGAGTGGTTGGGGACATGGCGGGCCAGCAGGTCGCGCCATGCGGCGCGGGCCTCCCGGCGGTCGCCGTCGGGGAGCGCGGGCTCGAACACCGGGGCGGTGCCGAGCCCGGCCACCGCCGAGGCGAGGTCGGGCCACAGTCCCGCGCGCACGCCGCCGAGGTAGGCGGCGCCGCGCAGGCTGGCGGTCTCGTGGGCGAGGGCGCGGCGCACCGGCCGCCCGATCAGGTCGGCCTGGGCGGACATCAGGACGTCGCTGCCGGCCAGGCCGCCGCCGCAGACGAGGTCGGTGACGGGCCGCCCCATGGCCGCCTCCACGCCTTCCAGCAGGTCGCACACCGAGTGCGCGAATCCGTCGATGACGCCCCGGGCGAGCTCGGCCCGGGTGGTGGACAGGCTCAGCCCGGAGAGGAGTCCGGTGGCCTCCGGCGCCCAGACCGGCGTGCGCAGCCCCGCGAGCGCGGGCACGAACCGCACGCGGGACGGCCCGGAGTGCTCCCCGGCCAGTTCGGTCAGCCGCCGGGGCGACTCGAACAGCCTGATCTCCTCGCAGAGCCAGCGCACCGCCGAGCCGGTCGTCGCGGCGAACCCCTCCAGGCTGAACAGCGGCACGCCGCGCGAGCGCCAGGCGACCAGGGTCAGCACGCCGGGCACCCGGTCGCGGTGGGCGGGCGGCCGGTCGCCCGCGACGGCGTCCAGGAACGTGCCCGTCCCGTGCACGCACATCGCCTGGCCGGGCCGGTGCGCGCCGAGCGCGACCATCGCCGCGTGCTGGTCGCCCATGACCGCCAGGATCGGCAGCCGCACCCCGAGGACGGACGGGTCGGTGGAGCCGAAGTCCCCGTCCTCGTCCACGACGGACGGCAGGATGTCGGGCGGGCAGCCGAGGAAGTCCGCCCAGGGCCCGTACCAGCCGCCGGTCCGCAGGTCGTAGGCGCCGGCCGCGACGGCGTTCGTCGCGGACATGACATGCCGGGCGCCGCCGGTGAGCTTCCAGACCAGCCAGGTGTCGATCGACCCGAACAGCAGCCGGCCCCGCTCGTGCGCCCGCCGCGCCTCCTCGTTCCGGGCGGCCTCCTCCGCCGCCCACAGCAGCGGGGCGCGGGACCCGACCGGCCGCCCGGTGAACGCGGCGAGCCGCTCGTCCCAGTCCGGCTCCCACTCCCGCAGCCGCTCGGCGTAGCGGCGGTCCTGCCACACCACGGCGGGGCTGAGCGGTTCCCCGGTCACCGCGTCCCACAGCAGGACGGTCGCGCGCTGGGTGGAGATCGACACCCCCGTGATCTCCACCCGGTCCGCGGCGGCCCGCTCCAGGGCCGTCCGGCAGACCCGGACGGTGTTCTCCCAGATCTCCGCCGCGTCCTGCTCCACGCGCAGGTGGTCGGGGGAGCGCACCGAGATCGGCAGGTACGCGGCCGGTGCCGCGCCGCCGTCGTCGAGGACGACGGCGGCGCGGGTCCCGGTGGTGCCCTCGTCGATGCTCAGCACGCCGCGCCGGCGCTCTCTGATCATCTGCGAAACATTCCTCTCGTCAGCGCGCGCTCAGGCCGGCACCGTCTCGCGCCGCTCCAGCCGGATCGGCTCCTCCTCCAGGTTCACCGCGACGCGCGTCGGGTCCCACTTGACGATCACGCAGGTGACCAGGCCGAGCAGCGGGACGGCCGACAGCACCATCAGGCTGGCGCCTACCCCGAAAGCGGCCTGGAGCTGCGGGAACACGTACAGGCCCGCGACGGAGCCGAAGCTGCCGAGCATCCCGGTCACGCCGGTGCCGAGGGTGCGGATGTCGCTGCGGTACGACAGCGCCGCGATCGACTTGCCGTTCGGGCCGGGGCCGGCGGAGTGGAAGAAGATGAACAGCACCGGCAGCGCCGCGGCCAGCGCGATCGGGAGCTGCTTGAACGTCGCGCCCATGACCAGCAGTGCCACGAACACCACGGCGTACCCGGCCGCCGAGCTCACCCGCAGGCCGAGCCGGCGCCCGAAGTAGGCCGACAGGCATCCGCCGACGATGCCGACGGCGTTGAACGCCATGGAGCCCGCGGTCGCCTTCTCGAACTCCTTGCCGAACAGCTCCAGGCTGATCACCGGGAGGTACCAGCCGACGGCGAAGTACTGCATGGACTGGGTCAGGGAGATCACCGTCGACAGCACGGTCCGGGGCAGGTACGCGCCGCGGAACAGCACTCCCGCGTCCCGGATGCCGACCTGGTGGCGCGCCTCCAGGGCCTGCGGGGTCTCCGGCGGGCCCTCCTCCGCCCGCACCCCGTACATGCGGCGCAGGTTCGCCGCGCACTCCCGCAGCCGGCCCTTGGACGCCAGCCAGGTCGGGCTCTCCACCAGGAAGGCCATCTGGAGGACGAGCAGCGCGGTCGCGAAGACGACCGCCGAGCCCACCGACCATCGCCAGATGTCGGAGCCGACGTCGAGCTTGTAGAACAGGAGCGTGAGCGCGAGGTTGGTGGTCGTCGCCACGTACCAGGCGCCCTGCCAGAAGTTGAGCCTGCCCTTGAGTGAGGACGGGGTGTACTCGGCGAGCAGCGCCATCGCCACGGCGAAGTCGATGCCGTAGGCGACGCCCACCAGCGCCCGCCCGGCGAAGACGGTCTGGAAGTCCGAGCCGACCGCGGTCAGGACCGCACCGACCCCGAAGACGACCTTCGTCATCAGCAGGGGTTTGATCCGGCCGATCCGGGCGGCGAGCCAGCCGCCGAAGGGATTGGAGACGATCGCGATGGCCGGGGCCATCGCGGTGAGCACGCTGACCTGCGTGGGCGAAAGGTCGAGCTGCTCGACCATGGGGGACAGCCCCGCGCCGAGCGCCGCGTTGGAGTAGGCGTCCAGGAACAGGCCCGACAGGGCCAGGAACCAGATCCAGTTCGCTCGGCCGCGCAGACTGGTGAGGGTGTCGATGAGCCCGGCCGCGTCCGCCGCGTTGCGGATGACCGCCGTTCTCGTGCTCGCAGGGCCGTCGTTCATGCCCGCCGCCTTTCGGGGGTTGAAACCCTTGCCAGCGGTCCGGGAATGACAAAGGCACAGACGAAGACCACTGACAGGGGTGTCTTCGTCTGTGCCTGTCGGTTGACGGGAGGTTAAGCGGGGCCGATCCGGTGTGTCAAGCGCCACAACGCCGCCGATCCCGCCGCGAACCGGCCGCGAACCCGCAGGCCAGGGGCATCCGCAGGCGCCGCGATGAGTTCTCGCCGGGCCGCGGGTCTTCATTCCCGACCCGTTGGCGACAGGAGGAGAAGGCGTGGGAAACGATGTGTGGCCGATGGTGCACGCGGAGCGGGCGGCACTGATCGACGACCTCTCGCATCTCGAAGGCGAGCAGTGGGAGCGGCCTTCGCTCTGCGACGGCTGGACGGTGCATGACGTGGTGGCCCACCTGATCGACACGGCCCGCACGACCCGCCTCGGGTTCGTCGCCCGGCTCGCTCGGGCCCGGTTCGACTTCGACCGCCAGAACACGCAGGGGGTGGAGCGCGAGCGCGGCGCCTCACCTCAGGAGACCCTGGAGCGGCTCCGCCAGGTGGCCTCCCGGACGTCGACCCCTCCGGCGCCCCTCGACAGCCGGCTCGTCGAAGAGGTCGTCCACGGCGAGGACATCCGCCGGCCTCTGGGAATCGTCCACGCCTACCCGCTGGAGGCCGTCGTCAGATCGCTCCGCTACCAGGCCCGCACACCGGCGTCGTTCGGCGGAGCCAAGGAGCTGACGGCCCGCCTCCGCCTGACCGCGACGGACGCCGGCCTCTCGATCGGAGACGGCCCGGAGGCGAGCGGAACCGCGCTCTCCCTGCTCCTGGCGATCTCCGGCCGCCGCGCGGCGTTGGACGATCTCTCCGGACCGGGCCTCCCCGCGCTGGCCGCCACCTGAGGGATGCCCGCTCATGATCACGACTCGGCGACGGCTGTCGGAAATGCCGCTTTCATTGGCATTTCTCGTTCTACCGTGCCGCCGTGACCACGCCACCTCCCTCGGACGACGCCCCGAACGACCCCGTGCCGTTCCCTGCCTGGGTTCCGCCCGACGGCTCCACGCCTCAGGCTCTCCCGCCCGCCCCGCCACCGGCGCCGCTCCCGCCCGTCCCCGCTCGCCGCCGGACGAACCGGTTCGCGGTCACCGCGCTGGTCACGGGGCTGCTCGGCCTGATCCCGGTCGCGGTCGGCTTCGTCATCGCCGCGCTCGTGCAGGCCGGCCGCCGCGGCGAGAAAGGCAAGGGACTCGCCATCGGTGGACTCGTCGCCTCCGTCGCCTGGGCCGCCGCCGTCGCCCTGACGCTGACCCTGCTGTCCGCGGACGTGAACGGACAGTCCGTGCGCAAGGACGGAAAGGTGGCGGTCACCACCATTCGACCGGGGGAGTGCTTCAGCGAGTTCGAGGAGACTCCCGCCGGTATGTACGTGCGGCGATCGTCCTGCACCGCGCCTCATCAGGGAGAGGTCGGTGCCGAGGGGGAGCTCCCGGACATTCCGTATCCAGGAGAAAGGGAGACGGCCGACCGGGCGTGGACCGTTTGCCGTGAGCGGACCGAGTTCCTGGAGAGGAGCCGGTACGGCTCCGATCTGAAGCTCCGCGTCGCGCCACCGGATGAGGACGCGTGGAAGGGCGGAAGGCGGGCCGCGACCTGCGTCATGGTCTACGGGGGATCAGGCCTGCTCCCGGCCCCTCTCGCGCAGACCATGGAAACGAAATCCCGGGACGAATCCGAACTGGCGCCGGGTGACTGCGTCCAAAAATGGAACGACGACGGCGTGCAGCCCATCATCGCCTGTACCGAAGAACATGAATTCGAAGTGCTCGCCGTCTACACGATGCAAGGCGGCAAGTACCCGGGAGACAAGGGGATGGAGAAGAAGGTAACAAAAGGCTGTCTCAAGTTCGCCCGCAAGGCTTGGGGGGAGAACCCGCCCGCCGACATCGACTTCGCCTACGTGGTCCCCAACGAGGACGGCTGGGAAGCCGAGAGGCGCTTGGGCTTCTGCCTGGTCGAGGGCCGTCATGGACCTCTGAAGCGGTCCGTGGTCCCGCACTAGGACGGCGGGCGAAACGAGCGGCCCGGCGCATCCGGTCAGTGGAGGGCTTCGATGAAGCGGAGCGCCTCGTCGCGCCGCATACCTGTTTCGGCGCAGACGAGCGCGATGGCCGATCCGAGGTCGCCGGCGGTCTTGAAGGCCCTGACCCGGTCCGAGAGCATGGGCCGGTCCACGGGCGGCTCCACGGGTATCAATCCCGCCCGCACGGCGTCGACGTAGTCTTTCGCGGCTCTCAGCCCCAGAGAGGTCTCCTGCCGGACGAACTTCGCCGCGTCCTTCCACCTGCCTTCAGCGATCATCGCGCGCGCTTTGGCCTGGACGTCGGCCGGGACGGTCCGGGCGTACGCCTCTCCCTTGAGGCCGTCCACGTAATCCTTGGCCTCCTTGAGGCCCAGCCCGGTGGCCTGGCGGATCAGCCTGACAGCGGGAATCATGTCGCCTTCCGCGACCAGGGCGACGGCCCGCGCCCTGGCCTCGGGCATGACATACAGGACGAACGGCTTCACTGAATCGCTCCTCCTCGCAGCGGGAGCCGAAGACTCCGCCTAGCGTTTGCGGCCTATGCCGCCGTACATGTGGACGTGGGCGTCCGGGACTTCGGACGCCGCCTGGTCGGGGTGCCAGTGGTTGACGAGCACGATGCCCGGGTCGAGGATCTCCAGGCCGTGGAAGAAGCGCTCCATTTCGGGCTTCGTGCGCGCCACCAGCGGGATGCCGTTGGCGTTGTAGGCGGCCACGCCCGCGGCCACCTCGTCTGGAGCGCTGTCGGCCGTGCAGGTCGACAGCGCCAGCATGCTTCCGGGAGCCAGCGGCTCCATGAGGCGGTCGATGATCCGCTGCACCTCGGCGTCGTCCGGGATGAAGTGCACGATCGCGATCAGGCTCAGCGCCACGGGCAGGCCCAGGTCGAGGGTGTCGCCCAGGTGGTCCGAACCCAGGATCGCGTCGGGGTCGAGGAAGTCGGCGTCCAGATAGGTGGTCCTGCCTTCGGCCGTGCTCGTGAGCAGTGCGCGCGCGTGCACCAGGACGATCGGGTCGTTGTCGACGTAGACGATCCGTGACTCCGGCGCCACGGACTGGGCCACCTCGTGCAGGTTGGGCGAGGTGGGGAGCCCCGTGCCGATGTCGAGGAACTGCCGGACGCCGAACTCGGCGGCGAGGTGACGGGCCGTCCGCGCCATGAAATTCCGGTTGGCCCGCATGGACTTCGGCAGGTGGGGCCAGTCGGCGACGATGTTCGCCGCGGCCTCGCGGTCCGCCGGATAGTTGTCCTTGCCGCCGAGAATGTAGTCGTAGACCCGGGCGGAATGGGGGATCTCGATATTCAGGTCCACCTGGTCCTCGGTCATTTCCAGCCCCCCGATCGTCATGACTGCCGCCCAAGATCACTCTAGGTGCCGCGCCGGCGTCCGTCCCGCGGATCTTCCGCATCGATGAACCGCCGCCGCGCCAGGGGCGGGCGACCGCGTCCGGATGCCGACCCGTGAGCCGCCCCAGCCGGACATGGTCGCCGAGATCCGCCCGGGACGGATCCGGCATGTGCCGCGGCGCCCGGTCCCTGTGACCCGGCGGAGGCTGCCACCAGGACGGCGCCTTCACGGCTCGCCGAGGGAGTGGGCTCACGAGGCCCCGCGCACTTCGTCATTGTGCTCGCGGGCGCTTTGAATTATGACACGGAGGCCCTCTCTCCAGAAGTTTCGCGTCCAAGAAATTCGTTCCTTCGAATTTGTCGGGTTAGGGAAAAGTGTTTGAGGGGCTCTTGGCCCGCGCGGCGTCCGGCGCGCCGCCGGGTGACTCTCTCACCAGGTCAGAGGTGGTGATCATTGTCGTGGTGATCGACGACATCGTCATTCGCATAGCGGACAAACCTTGCCGATCTGGTGAGGCCTCGCAGCTGAGGCATGCAGAACAAACGACGCAAAATAAACGTCGCTCCGTGGGGCGGGCGCCGTGATGGCGCACTCGGTCCGGATTTCAGAAGAACTGCGCCCGAGGATCTCGAAAGAATCTACCTGTGGCCTGTCATTGATCGTTTTCTATTGGCTATAAACAAGAGAGTCCGCGCGGTTCGCGGAAAGGAGCGAAGCCGGATCGAGCGCCCGTGGTCTCCCGGACCGGAAGGCGCCGAAGCGACGCTCAACACCGATCTCCAGAGGCGTGACGGCCACTCTCGGCAGCCGAGCGAGGCGAGGGGCGCCGCCGCCGGCCAGGAAGGACAAAACCCCCTATGACCCGTACCCCCATGCTCCCTGGAACGCGTCGCGCCGGGCAGTGCGCCGCCCCGGCCCGCGACCGGCCGCGTTCCGCCCCGCCCGCTCCGGACGGTCCCGCAGGGGCCGGAAAGCGGGGCCAGGGAACGTGACCGCTCTCGAAGCCGTCAAGGTCCGCGCCCGCGAGGTGGAGCCGAACCACCGGCTCGGCGGCAGCGTCCGGATGCTCCTGTCGCCGGGCACGGCCCGGACGACGGCCGGCCTCATGGCCCTGCTCGAACTCCGGCCGGGGGAGCGTGTCAGCGAGCACTACCATCCGTACACGGACGAGCACGTCTACGTCTCCGACGGGCGCCTCGTCCTCACCGTCAACGGCACCGAGCACGTCGTGGACGCCCGGGAGGCGGTGCTGATCCGCCGCGGTGCCCGGCACCGTTACGAGAACCGGACCGACCGGCCGGTGACCGCCGTGCTCTTCCTCGGACCGCTGGCCCCGAGCCCCGACATGGGGCATGTGGAGACCGCGGAGCCGGCCGGCGACGGGCCCCCGCCCTCGGTGGACGCGCGGCCGCCCGCCGCCGCGGGCGAGCGGGAGCCGGCATGAGCGGGCGGGCCCGCCCCGTGGCGATCACCGGGATCGGGGTCCTGACGCCGGGCGCCCCGGGAACGAGCGGTTTCTGGGAGACCGTGACCGGCGGCAAGCCCACCTTCCGCACGATCACCGTGTTCGATCCGGGGCCGTACCGGTCCCAGATGGCCGCGGAGATCGACTTCGACGCGGGAAGGCACGGGCTGACGCCCCGGCAGCGGCGCCGGATGGACCGCGCCGCCCAGTTCGCCCTCGTCACCGCGCGGGAGGCCCTGGCCGCCTGCGGGCTGCGGTCCGGCGACCTCGACCCCGCCCGCACCGGCGTGGTCGTCGGCAGCGCGGTCGGCTGCACCGTCTCGCTCGAACGCGAGTACAGCGTGGTCAGCGACAGCGGCCGCCTGGCGGTGGTGGATCCGGCCTACGGCTCCCCGCACCTGCCCGACTACCTCGTCCCGGCGTCCCTGGTCCGCGAGGTCGCCTGGGACGTCGGCGCTGAGGGGCCCGCCTGCGTGGTGTCGACGGGATGCACCTCCGGGCTGGACGCCGTCGCGCACGGTGTGGAGATCATCCGCGACGGCGCCGCGGACGTGGTGCTGGCGGGAGCGTGCGAGGCCCCCATCTCCCCGATCACGGTGGCCTGCTTCGACGCGATCCGGGCGACGTCCCCGGACAACGACGATCCCGAGCGGGCCTGCCGCCCCTTCGACGCCACCCGGGCGGGGTTCGTGCTCGGCGAGGGCGCGGCGATGCTGGTCCTGGAGGACGCGGCGGCGGCCCGGGTGCGGGGGGCGCACGTGCACGCGGAGATCCGCGGGTTCGCGTCCCGGAGCAACGCCTACCACATGACCGGGCTGCGGCCCGACGGGGTCGAGATGGCGGCGGCGATCACCACGGCGCTGGACGAGGCCGGCGTCCCCGCGGAGGGCGTCGACTACATCAACGCCCACGGGTCGGGCACCCGGCAGAACGACCGGCACGAGACGGCCGCCTTCAAACTCGCGCTCGGCCCAGAGAACGCCTACCGGCTGCCGGTCAGCTCCATCAAGTCGGTGGTGGGCCACTCGCTCGGCGCGATCGGCGCGATCGAGGTCGCGGCGAGCGCGCTGGCGATCGAGCACGACCTCGTCCCGCCCACCGCGAACCTGCGGCATCGCGATCCCGAATGCGACCTCGACTACGTCCCCGGGACGGCACGCGAGCAGCGGGTCGACACGGTGCTCACGGTCGGCAGCGGGTTCGGCGGCTTCCAGAGCGCGATGGTGCTCAGCGCCCCGGGACGGTGGCAAGGATGACCGCGGACGCGGCGGCGGCCGAGGACGACCAGGCCGTCATCACCGGGATCGGCGTGGTCTCGCCGAGCGGCCTGGGCACCGAGCGGCACTGGGAGGCGACGCTCACCGGCCGCATCGCGATCGGCCCCATCACCCGGTTCGACCCGAGCGGCTACCCGGCCCGGCTCTCCGGGGAGGTCCCCGGATTCGTCCCCCGCGACCACCTGCCCGGACGGCTGCTGCCGCAGACCGACCGCCTCACCCAGCTGGCGCTGACCGCCGCCGACTGGGCGCTCACCGACGCCGGGCTGTCGCCGTCCCCCGAGGAGTCGCTGCGGTACGGCGTGGTCCTGGCCAACTCGGCCGGCGGTTTCGAGTTCGGTGAGAACGAGCTGCGCAAGCTCTGGTCGACCGGGCCGAAGAAGGTCAGCGCGTACCAGTCGTACGCGTGGTTCTACGCGGTCAACACCGGCCAGATCTCCATCCGGCACGGACTGCGCGGCCCCTGCGGCGTCCTCGTCAGCGGCCAGGCCGGGGGGCTGGACGCGATCGGGCAGGCGTGCCGCGTGCTGCGCAAGGGCGCCGACGGCGTGCTGACCGGGGGGTTCGAGGCCCCGGTGTGCTCGTGGGGGGTGACCGCGATGTCGGCCGGCCGGGACGCGCCGACCGCTCCGCAGCTGTCCTCCGGCGACGACCCGGCGAGCGCCTACCGCCCCTTCGCCGCCGGCGCGTCCGGCCATGTGATCGCCGAGGGCGGCGCGATCCTCGTCCTGGAACGCGGGCGCCATGCCCGCGCCCGCGGTGCCCGGCACCGGTACGGGCGGGTCGCGGGGTACGCCGCGACCATGGACCCGCCGCCGGGTTCCGGCCGCCCGGCGACCCTGCGCAACGCCGCCGCGCTCGCCCTCGCCGACGCCGGCCTCGCCCCGGAGCGGATCGACGTGGTGTTCGCGGACGCCGCGGGCAGCGCGATGCGCGACCGCGCCGAGGCCGAGGCGCTCACCGGCCTGTTCGGCGCCGGCGGCGTCCCGGTGACCGCGCCCAAGGCGATGACCGGGCGGATGTCGGCGGGCGGCGCCGCCGTCGACGTCGCGACCTGCCTGCTGGCCATGCGCGACGGGATGATCCCGCCGACCGCCGACGTCCGGGCCGATCCGTCCTACGGACTCGACCTCGTCACCGGACGCCCCCGGCCCGCCCGCATCGACCACGCGCTGATCCTGGCGCGCGGCGAGGGCGGGTTCAACAGCGCTCTCGTCCTGGCCGCCTGCCCCCGCGAGGCCCCGTCCGCGGCCGGACACCTCGACGAACGGGCTCCCCGCGCCCTTCCCGGAAACGACCCCAGGAGCTGACATGGCCGAAGACGGCCCGATAACCCTGACCGACCTGGTCGCCGTCCTGCGCGCCTGCGCCGGCGAGAGCGACGGCGTCGACCTCGGCGGCGACATCGCCGACCACGCCTTCACCGACCTCGGCTACGACTCCGTCGCGATGATGGAGGTCTCCGCGCGGATGGTCGAGCGCTTCGGCCTGCGCCTCGACGAGGACAGGCTGTTCGACCTCCGCACCCCCGCCGAGATGCTCCGCTGCCTCAACCAGGCCGCGGCCGGGGACGGGGAGGTCCGGTCGTGACCGCGAGCACCGACAACCAGATCCTGGTCGACGCGCCCATGGAGCTGGTGTGGGAGCACACCAACGACGTGGCGGGCTGGCCCGACCTGTTCACCGAGTACGCCGCCGTGGAGATCATCGAACGGGACGGCCCCTCGGTGACGTTCCGGCTCACCACCCACCCGGACGAGCAGGGCAACGTCTGGTCGTGGGTGTCGCGGCGCACCCCCGATCCCGAGACCCGCACCGTCCGCGCCCACCGGGTGGAGACCGGGCCGTTCGCGTTCATGAACATCCGCTGGGAGTACCGCCGGCAGGCGGCGGGCGTGCTGATGCGGTGGAGGCAGGAGTTCGCGATGAAGCCGGACTCCCCGATCAGCGAGGACGCGATGCGCGACCGCATCGACCGCGGCACCGTCGAGCAGATGGCGCACATCAAGGCGGTCCTGGAGGAACGCGCCCGCACGGCCCCCGGCGGGTACGGGCCCGGCGACCTCCACGCGCAGCGCCTGCTGTACCTGACGTGCGGGATGCGGCTGGCCGCGGTGGTGAGCGCGCTCGCGGAACTCGGCGTGGCGGATCTGACCGCGTCCGGCCCGCGCTCCGTCACCGAACTGGCCGCGGCCGCCGGCGCCGTGCCGGACGCGCTCTACCGCCTCCTGCGCTGCGCCGCCTCCGTCGGAATCATGGAGGAGCAGCCGGACGGACGGTTCGCGAGCACACCGCTGGGCGACGGCCTGCGCGCCGACGACCCCTACAGCCTGCTGCCCCTGGTCCTGCACAGCACGCGGTCGTACGTGACGAAGCCGTTCGGGGCGCTGGCGCACAGCGTCCGCACCGGCGAGCCCGCGACGGTCCCGACGCTGGGCACCGACATCTGGCGCTACTTCGAGGACAACCCCGAGGACGGCGCCCGCTTCGACCGCACCATGACCACGCTGGGCCGCTGGGAGACCGAACGCCACCTGGACGTCGTCGGGCCCGAGAGGTTCGGCCGGATCGCCGACCTCGGCGGCGGGCAGGGCCATTTCCTCGCGGCGGCGCTGCGGCGCGCACCGGACGCGTCGGGTGTGCTGTTCGAGCGGCCGTGCGCCGTCAAGGCGGCGGCGGAGGTGCTCGAAGCGGAGGGGGTCGGCGACCGCGTCACCCGGATCGCCGGCGACTTCTTCACCGACCCGCTGCCGGACGACTGCGACGCGTACGTGCTCAAGGCCGTCCTGCACAACTGGCCGGACGAGCGCGCCGCCGAGCTGCTGACCGCCGTGCGCGAGGCCATCGGCGACCGGCGCGGCGCGCGGCTCTTCATCGTCGAGCACGTGGTGGCGGAAGGGAACGGATGGGACCACGCCAAGTTCCTCGACCTCGACATGCTGGTGCTGTTCGGCGGCCGGGAACGGAGGCCGCAGGAGTGGCGGCGGCTCCTGGCGCGGTGCGGTTTCGCGCTGGTCGGCCGTCCCCGGGAGGGGCACTGGACGGTTCTGGAATGCCGCCCCGCGGAGGCCGCGTGACCGGGCGCCGGTGACCCGGGCCCCGACGTCAAGGAGGACGAGCATGCTTCCCCAAGCCCCGCCGCCCACCCACCGGGCGGTCATGATCCGGAGGATCGCGCCCGGCGACCGGGACGCCGTCGCCGCGGTGTTCCGCGAGCACGACCGCACCGACCTGCCGCGCCGCATCGGCGTCACGCGCCGCACGCTGCTGACCTACCACGACCTGTACATCCACCTGGTCGAGGGAGACGCCTCGTTCGAGCGGGCCCTGTACGCGGCCGGCGACGACCCCGGGTTCCTCGACATCAGCGCCCGGCTCGCGACGCTGCTCGTCCCGTACGACAGGGACCGCCCCGCCATGCGCCAGGCCCAGGCCGAGGAGTTCTACCACTGGTCGGACGACCGGCCGCAGGCGACGTACCGGCTGCTGCTGGAGATCAGTGTGGACGAGGGCCGCGGCGCGGAGCTCGAACGGACCTGGCGCCGGATGGCCGCCGTGGCGGCCCGCCACCCCGGACACGTCGCCCAGTCGCTGTCGCGCGACATCGCCGACCCCGGCACCTTCCACCTGGTCAGCGACTGGACCGACGAGGACGCCCACGAGCGCTTCCTCGCCTCGCCCGGGCACCGGGAGCTCGCCGCCGCGCTCCGCGACCTGGACGCCAAGGTCCGCGCGACCCGCACGCGCATCAGCGCCTACCACCCCGGCCCGGCCGGGGACGGCGCGGCCGCCGCGACGTCCGGAACCGGGCGGGCGGAGCGATGAGCGAGCCGACGGGCCGGGCTGAGCCGGGCGACCACCCGCTGATCAACGACGTCCGCACGCCCGGACCGGTCGTCCGCGCACGGATGCTGTCGGGCGATGTCGGATACGCCGTGACCCGGGCGGCCGAGGCGCAGCACGTGCTGTGCGACCCGGCCTTCAGCAGCGCCGCGACGTTCCTGCCCCGCGCGCCCGCCGAGCCGCGGGAGCCGGTCGGCTCCAGCAGGGTCCTGTTCGAGATGGACCCGCCCGAGCACACCCGGCTCCGGCGCGCGGTCGCCCAGGCGTTCAACCGCCGCCGCGTCGAGGCCATGCGGGCGGGGATCGAGGAGGTCGTCGACGGGCTGCTGGACGAGACGGCCGCGGGCGGGCCGCCGGCCGACCTGGTCCAGTCCCTGTGCGCGCCGCTGCCGCTCACCGACATCTGCGAGCTGCTCGGCGTCCCGCGCGAGGACCGCGACTCCTTCCGCGGCTGGGCCGAGACGATCATGGCGCTGCGCGGCCCCTCCCCGCAGGAGATCGACCGCGCCCGCGCCGCGATCCAGCGCTACTTCGTCGACCTGGTCGCGGCCAGGCGCGCCGAACCGGCCGACGACCTGGTCAGCGAACTGCTGATGGTCCGCGACCGAGAGGAGCGGATCACCGAGGCGGAGCTGGTCAGGCTCGCGATCACCCTGCTGATCGCGGGGCACGGGCCCACGATGAACCAGCTCGCCCGGAGCGTCTACGCCCTTCTGACGCGCCCCGAGATGTACGCGGCGCTGCACCGCGACCCGGAGCTGGTGGCGACGGCGGTGGAGGAGCTGCTCCGGACGGTGCCGTCGGTGCCGGTCGGCACGCCCCGCCTGGCCCTCCGCGACGTGGAGATCGGCGGCGTGCCGATACCCGCCGGAAGCACGGTGGCGGTGTCGTCGCTCGCGGCCAACCGCGATCCCGCCCTGTTCACCGATCCGGAGGTGACGGACCTCGGCCGCACCGACAACAGGCACCTGACGTTCGGCTACGGCCCCCACTTCTGCGTCGGCGCCCAGCTCGCCCGCGCCGAGATGCAGACGGCCCTCGCCGCCCTGACGCGGCGCTTCCCCGACCTGCGCCTGGCCGTCCCCCCGGAATCGATCCGCTGGCGGACGGACTCCCTCTTCCACGGCCCCGTAGAACTACCCGTGACCTGGTAACCCGGCGGGCGCGGCGATGCCGTGGACGGGCGGATGCCCGCCGAGGCCCTCGGCGGGCATCCGGGCGAGCGAGCCGTAACGGGGACGTTCGGACCTCTCTGTGGAGGGCGTGTCACGGTCCGTTCGTCTCGGGGTTTCCGGGCGGTGTGATCTGCGTAACCGCGAAGCCGATCAGCGAAGAGGGCTCCCCGCGGCATATTCCCAGGTAAAACGGTAGGTTTTGTCGACAAAGCGCCCTCGTTCAGACGTCTGTGCAGGTGGGGACGGCTTTTTGGGGGGTTCACAGGGGCGGGCGCCGAGTGCATGCTGTGGGCATGAACGCAGCGGAGGTCCTGGTGGCGAGGCGCCACGTCGACCTCCTTCGCGTGTGCAGCGCGTCCTGTTGAGCCGCTCTTTCGTGCTCCGACGCCACTGATCGGCGAACCCCCTCCATCACCGGCTACCCCTTGCGCCGGGCCCCCTGCCGCCTTCCTTCCGCTGCCCCCTCCCGGAGGTGCCTCGTGTCCACCCATCTGCTCGATCCACCGCGCTCGGCGATTCCCGAAGCGGCGGCCCGCCCCGCGGTCGCCGCCCGTTCCGGGGCCGTGCTGCTGTCCCTGCTGCGCCGGGCCCGCAAGGTCAGCGGGCTCGTCGTCGTCCTCGCGCTGTGGGAGGCCGGCGCCCGCGCGGGCTGGCTCGGCAGCACGACCCCGCCGCTCAGCGACGTCGCCGTCCGAGGCTGGGAGATGGCGTCGTCGGGCGCGCTGTTCCAGAACCTCGGAGTGTCGCTGGGGCGGGTGCTGAAGGGCCTGGCCGTCGGGCTGCCGGCGGGGCTCGTCCTCGGGCTCCTCTCCGGGCTGTTCAGGATCAGCGAGGACGTCATCGACGCCCCGGTCCAGGCGGTCCGGATGCTTCCGCACCTCGCGCTGGTCCCGCTGTTCATCATCTGGTTCGGGATCGGCGAGACGTCCAAGGTCGGCCTGATCGCGGTCGGCGTCGTGTTCCCGCTCTACATCAACGTGTTCCACGGCATCCGGGGCGTGGACGAACGGCTGGTCGAGTCGGCCCGCACCTGCGGGCTCGGCCGTCTCGGCCTCATCCGGAAGGTCATCCTCCCCGGGGCGCTCCCGCAGATCCTCGTCGGCCTGCGCCTGTCGCTCGGCGTCGCCTGGCTGACGCTCGTCGTCGTGGAGCAGTCCGCTACGGCCAGCGGCATCGGCTTCCTCATCAACCAGGCCACCCAGTTCCTGCAGATGGAGACCGTCTTCCTGGTGCTCGTGGTGTACGCGCTGCTCGGCGTGTCGACGGACCTGCTGGTGCGGCTCGTCGAGCGGCGCGCCCTGGCGTGGCGGCGGGGGCTGGTGGCGCGATGACGACGACGGTTGCGCAAGGGGTCCGCGTCCGCGGGCTCCGGCGGGTGTTCGGCGAGCGCGCCGTCCTGGACGGCGTGGACCTCGACATCGCGCCCGGCGAGTTCGTCGCGCTGCTCGGCGCGAGCGGCTCCGGGAAGAGCACGCTGCTGCGGGCGCTGGCCGGGCTGGACGGCGAGGGGGGCGGCGAGATCGACGTCCCCGGCAGGCGGGCCGTCGTCTACCAGGAGCACCGCCTGCTGCCCTGGAGCCGGGTGTGGGGCAACGTCGTCCTCGGCCTGCGAGGACGAAACCTGCGCGAGCGGGCCGACGCGGCCCTGGCCGAGGTGGGGCTGACGGCGCGTGCCGACGCGTGGCCGCTCACCCTGTCCGGCGGCGAGTCCCAGCGCGTCGCGCTGGCACGGGCGCTGGTGCGGACGCCCGACCTTCTCCTGCTCGACGAACCGTTCGGGGCCCTGGACGCGCTCACCAGGCTCAACGCCCAGGCGCTCGTCGCCGACCTGTGGGCCGAGCACCGGCCGGCGGTCCTGCTCGTCACCCACGACGTCGAGGAGGCGCTCCTGCTCGCCGACCGCGCGCTGCTGCTCGCGGACGGCCGGATCGAACGGGAGTACACCGTGGACCTTCCCCGGCCGCGGTCGCTGGACGATCCGGGGTTCATCGCGCTGCGGCGCGACCTGCTCGACGGCCTCGGCGTGCGCACCGTCCTCCAGCCCCCGCCCACCGCCATCCAACCGACGACCTCCGCGCCCACCGCCATTCAACCGACGAGCTCCGCTCGACCGACCGTCTGACCGCCAAGGAGGCATCATGACCGACCTGACCGCCGACGTGCTCGTCGCGGGCGGCGGCCCCGCCGGCGCGTGGGCCGCGATCAAGGCTGCGGAGGCCGGCGCCGACGTCGTCCTCGCCGACAAGGGGTACCTCGGGACGAGCGGCGCGACGGCGTCGGCGGGCACCGGCGTCTGGTACGTCGAGCCGGAGCCGGAGGCCCGGGAGGCGGCCATGGCCGGCCGCGAGGCGCTCGGCGGGTACCTCGCCGACCGCGGGTGGATGGCCCGCGTCCTCGACCAGACGTACGCGAACATGAACGAGCTGGCCGAGATCTCCCGGTACCCGTTCCCGGTGGACGGGAACGGCCGCCAGATCCGGCGCGGGCTGCAGGGCCCCGAGTACATGCGGCGGATGCGCGTGCGGGTCCGCCGGTCGGGGGTGCGGGTCCTCGACCACAGCCCGGTCACCGAGCTGCTCGCGGACGGCGCCGGGGCCGTCGCCGGCGCCGCCGGGTACCGCCTGCGCGACGACCGGCCGTTCCGGGTCCGGGCGGGCGCGGTCGTGCTCGCCACCGGCGGGTGCGCCTTCCTCAGCAGGGCGCTGGGCTGCGACGTCAACACCGGGGACGGCGCCCTGTTCGCGGCGGAGGCGGGCGCGGAGCTGTCCGGCATGGAGTTCTCCAACGCCTACGCGATCGCCCCGGCCTTCACGTCCGTGACCAAGACGGCGTTCTACTCGTTCGCCACCTTCTACCACGCGGACGGGACGGTCCTGGAAGGCGCGGGCAGCCGGCGGGGACGATCGGTGATCGCCCGGACGCTGCTCAGCGAACCCGTCCTGTGCCGCATCGACCGGGCCACGCCCGAGGACCGGCGGGCGATGCGGCTGGCGCAGCCGAACTTCTTCCTCCCGTTCGACCGGCAGGGCATCGACCCGTTCACCGACCTGTTCCCCGTCACGCTGCTCGCCGAGGGGACCGTCCGCGGCACCGGCGGCATCCGGATCGCCGGCGCCGACTGCTCGACCTCGGTGCCCGGCCTGTACGCGGCGGGGGACGCCGCCACCCGCGAGCTGATCTGCGGCGGCTTCACCGGCGGCGGAAGCCACAACGCCGCGTGGGCGATGTCGTCCGGCACCTGGGCCGGGCAGGGCGCCGCCCGGTACGCCGCCGCGCTGGGCGGACGGGCCGGCGCGCGGACCGTGCACGCCCTCGGCGAGGCGGGCGTCCGCCCGGAGGGCCCGGCGGCCGGCGGCCACGCCGACTACGTCGCCGCCGTCCAGGCCGAGGTGCTGCCCTACGACAAGAACCTGCTGCGGCACGGCGGGCGCCTCGCCCCGGCCCTGGACACCCTGGACCGGACGTGGCGGCAACTGCGCGGCACGCTGCGCGAGGAGGGCGCCGGGGTCGTGCGCGCGCGGTCGGCCGCCGCCATGACCGCGCACGCCCGCTGGATGTACCGCGCCGCGCTCACCCGCACCGAGACGCGGGGCATGCACAAGCGCCAGGACCTGCCCGACCAGGACCCGGTCCAGCACCGCCGGCTCCTCACCGGGGGCCTGGACGAGATCTGGACGCGTCCGGAGACCGGGGCGGTGGCGTCGTGATCGAGATCGTCTCGCGGGAGCGGTGCATCGCCTGCGACAAGTGCGTGGACGTGTGCCCGACGAACGTCTTCGACCGCGGCGCGGACGGCGTCCCTGTCGTCGCCCGGCAGAGCGACTGCCAGACCTGCTTCATGTGCGAGGCGTACTGCCCGGTCGACGCCCTGTTCGTCGACCCGCGCTCGCACGCGCTGCCCGAGCCCCCGGACGAGGCGGCGCTCGCCGCGGACGGGACGCTCGGCGCCTACCGAGCGCAGATCGGCTGGGGCCGCGGGCGCACGCCCGGTGCCCGGCTCGCCATCGGCCCGTCGCTGGATTCCGCGGGCGCCCCCCTCACCTCCTGACCCCGACCCGAACGACCCCCATGAAAGGCGACACCGTGAGATTCCCCCGAGTTCTGGCCGCCGGCCTCCTCGTCCTCGCCGCGACGGCGTGCGGCTCCTCCGAGGCCGACAGCGGCTCCGGGACGCTCCGCATCGGAGTGATCGGGTCGGGGGTCGGCAACAAGCTGACCCGCGCCGTCGGCTTCCTCGACCAGCGCGGCGAGCTGCTGCCGGAGCTGAAGGCCGCCGGCATCACCAAGATCAAGGTCGCGACGTTCCCGAACGGCCCCGACCTGAACCAGGCCCTCGCCGGCGGCTCCCTCGACATCGGCCAGTACGGCGACACCCCTGCCCTCATCGGCCGGGGGCAGGGCCTGCCGACCCGGCTGCTGTCGCTCAACTCGATCCGCCTGGACGCCGCGATCGTCGCCCGGAAGGAGGGCGGACCGGCGTCCCTCAAGGACCTGGAGGGCAAGCGGATCGGCGTCCAGACGGGCTCCTACATCCACCGCTACCTGCTCGGCGCCCTGAAGCAGGCCGGGGTGAAGCCGAAGGAGATCATCCACATGTACACGCCCGCGATCGTCGCGGCGCTGGAGAAGAACTCGATCGACGCGGGAGGCCTGGTCTCCGCCGACCAGGTCGCGCAGGAGCAGAAGGGCTACAAGTCGATCGACATCGCGTCCCGGGACCATCCGGACCTGCTCGGGACGTCCGTCACCGTCGTGACGGAGAAGTACCTGGCGGGACACAAGGACATCGTCCAGGTGTGGCAGAAGGCCGAGACCAAGGCCGCGCGGGTCGCCAAGGCGGACTGGCCCGGCTACACCGCCTACGTGGCGCGGACCGGCGGCTACGCCGCCGACGTCTCGGTCAAGACGACGCTGAAGGACCAGCTGCCCGACGAGCCCTTCCCGGCGGAGGGGCTGAAGCTGCTCGAAGGGACCAAGACGTTCCTCGTCCAGCAGGCGCTGATCAAGAAGGACTACGCCCTCGAATCCTGGCTGGCGCCCGGGGCCAGGCCGTGACCCCGCAGGACACCGACGTCCTCGTCCTCGGCGGCGGGCCCGCCGGGGCGTGGGCGGCGCTCGCCGCGGCCGGCGCCGGGGCCAGGGTCGTCCTCGCGGACAAGGGCTACTGCGGCACCAGCGGGCCGACCGCGTCGGGCGGCAACAACCTCTGGCACGTCCCACCCGACGGGGAGGCGCGGGCACGGGCGGTCGACGGGCGCTTCGAGCAGAGCGGCCGGCTCGCCGACCGCCGCACCATGGCGCGCGTCCTGGACGAGACCTACCGCCGGGTCGACGACCTCGCCTCCTTCGGATACCCGTTCCCCGTCGACGAGGACGGGGTCGAGCGGCGGGGCAGCCTCCAGGGGCCCGAGTACATGAAGCGGATGCGGCGCCGGGTGCACAGATCGGGCGTGACGATCCTCGATCACCACCCCGCCCTGCGCCTGCTCGTGGACGACTGGGGCGTCGCGGCCGGCGCGTCCGGCATCGCCCGCCAGAAGGGCGGCGAGACCTGGACCGTCCGCGCGGGCGCGGTCGTCCTCGCCACCGGAGGCTGCGCGTTCCTGTCCGGCGCGTTCGGCACCAACGTCGACACCGGGGACGGGCACCTGATGGCCGCCGAACTGGGCGCCGAGCTGTCGGGCATGGAGTTCTCCAGCGCCTACGCGTTCTCGCCGGCGCACGGTTCGCACACCAAGGGCCTGATGATGCAGTTCGCGACGTACTACACCGAACGCGGCGTCCCGATCGACGTGCCGGATCCGCTCGGTGCCAGGATCCGCGTCGCGGAGCGGCTCGCGGCGGGGGAGAAGGTGTACGCGCGGCTGGACAGGGCGCCCCCGCAGCTCCACGAGGCGATGCGCCAGGCCCAGCCGAACTACTTCCTGCCACTGGACAAGGCGGGGATCGACCCCTTCCGCGACCGGTACGAGCTGCGCATGGTGCTGGAGGGCACGGTTCGCGGGACGGGCGGCCTGCGGATCGTCGGCGACGACTGCGCGACGACCGTCCCCGGCCTGTACGCCGCCGGCGACGTCGCGACGCGGGAACTGGTGTCCGGCGCCGTCAGCGGGGGCGGCGCCTACAACGGGGCATGGGCGATCTCGTCGGGCACCTGGGCCGGCCGCGGAGCCGCCGAGTTCGCGGTGGGACGGGCGCGTCCCCACGCCGTCCCGGCCGGGCGCGCCGGCCTGCGCCCCGGACGGCTCGACGCGGCGACCGTCATCAGGGCCGTGCAGGACGAGATGCTGCCGCTCGACCGCAACCTCTTCCGGACGCGGGACGGGCTTCGCGCCTCGCTGGCCGTCCTCGACGCGCTGTGGGAGCGGATCACGTCCCAGGGCATCGCCGGAACCGGTCGCGAACGCCTCCGCGCGAGGTCGGCGGCGGCGATGACGGCGCACGCCCGGTGGAGCTACCGCGCCGCTCTGGCCCGTCCCGAGTCCCGGGGCATGCACCGGCTGGAGGGCCTCCCGCAACTGCCGCGGTACGAGCACCGGCGCCTCGTCGGCGGCCTGGACGAACCGTGGACGGCCCCCGAGCCCCAGGAGGCGCCGGCATGATCGAGGTGGTGAGCGCGGGGCGCTGCGTGCGGTGCGACGTGTGCGTCAAGGTGTGCCCGACGGACGTGTTCGACCGCGGTCCGGACGGCGTTCCGGTGATCGCCCGGCAGAGCGACTGCCAGACGTGCTTCATGTGCGAGGCCCACTGCCCGACGGACGCCCTCTACGTCGCGCCGTTCACGGGTCCGGCCCCGGAGGGCTCGCCCCACACCGACGAGGACGCGCTGGCCGACGCGTTCGGCGACTACCGGCGCATCGTCGGCTGGGGCCGCGGCCGCACCCCCGGCAGCCGCGCGGACCGCAACCACGTCTTCACCGAACGCCTCGGCCCCTGACCTCCGCATGAGGCCGACCGGCCCCAGGCCGGGCGATCGGCCGCGAACTCCCGGGCCGAGGGGTTCGCGGCTGTCGGCGTCCCTAGCGGGTGGCGACCGGATCGTCGTCCTTGGCGAGGGTGAGGAAGAAGTCGCGGACGTCCTCGGCGAACGGCTCCGGCACCTCCATCGCGGCGAAGTGGCCGCCGCGTTCGAACTCCGACCAGTGCCTGATGTCGTACAGCCGCTCGGCCAGCGGCCGCACCGACTGCGTGATGTCGCGCGGGAGGACCGCCACGCCGACCGGCGCCCGGCACGGCTCGGTCCGCCGCGGGGCGTCGTGGTGCAGCCGCGCCGAGAAGGCCGCGGTGGCGGTGAGCCAGTACAGCGAGACGTCGGTGAGCATCCGGTCGTCGTCGATCTGCGAGCGAGGGTCCGTCCACTCCGCGAAGCGCTCGGCGATCCAGGCCAGCTGGCCGACCGGCGAGTCGGTCAGCGCGTAGCCGATGGTCTGCGGGGTGAGGGCCTGCAGCGCCTGGAAGGGCGGACGGTTCGTCATCAGCTGCCTGACCTTGGCCAGCCGGGCCTCGTCGGCCTCGGACAGTTCGATGCTGGCGTCCGGGGCCGGCCGGGTCGGCAGGTAGTTGACGTGGACGCCGACGACCCGCTCGGGGGCGACGGCGCCGAGCGCCAAGGAGACGCCCGATCCGAAGTCGCCGCCCTGCGCGCCGTAGCGCTCGTATCCGAGACGGCGCATCAGCTCGGCCCAGGCCCGCGCGATCCTGACGACGTCCCAGCCGCGCTCGTGGGTCGGGCCGGAGAAGCCGAACCCGGGAAGGGACGGGATCACCAGGTGGAAGTCGCGGGACAGCGGCTCGACCACGTCGAGGAACTCCAGGAACGAGCCGGGCCAGCCGTGGGTGAGGACCAGCGCGAGCGCGTCCGGCCTCGGCGACCGGACGTGCACGAAGTGGATGTTCTGTCCCTCGATCTCGGTGGTGAAGTGCGGAAGCTCGTTGAGCCGCGCCTCGTGCTCGCGCCAGTCGTAGCCGGTGCGCCAGTGCTCGGCCAGTTCCCTGAGCCGCGCCAGCGGGAAGCCGTAGTCCCACCCGGCGTCGGCGACCTCGTTGGGCCAGCGGGTGCGGGAGAGCCGGTCGGTCAGGTCGTCGAGGTCGGCCTGGGGGATGTCGATGCGGAACGGCTTGATCATGCTCTGACTCCAGAGATCGCCACTTCGTTGGCAATGCCAACGTTGGTGCTGCCAACTCTATCCGAAACTGTTGGTCGTGCCAACAATGAGGGATGGCGAGCGACATGGGCGGGGGGACAGCGCACGATCGACCGCGGCCCGAGGTGACGGAGATGGTCTCCTAGGCGCGCCAGAAGGAGGCGGGGAGTGCCTCGACCTCGGTCGCGGCCTGCTCCAGCTGCTCGGCGAACGGCCGCAGCGCGGTCTGGCCGGCGTCGACCAGGCGGCGGATGACGCCTGCCTGGCGGCGGGCCCGGCCGGCGACGACGCCCGCGAAGGCCGCGCGGTCGCCCTCGTAGCCGTAGCCGTCCAGCAGGAGGTGCAGACGCCGGGATCTGTCCTCGAACGCCGTGAACCCCTGGAACTCGGCGACGTGCCGGGCCTGGAGCGGCACCCAGGTCAGGGCCAGGTGCGCCAGGTCGAACTCGCGCGAGGAGGGGCCTGCCGTGTCCCAGTCGACGAACCCGGCGAGGCCGCCGGCCTCGGTCCACACCACGTTGTACGGCGAGGCGTCGTGATGGCCGATGACCAGTCCGGGCCGCCAGTTCTGCCCCGCGAACCAGGTCGCGTCCTCCGGGGGGACGAAGGACGCCGTCGCGTCGTGCAGCCGCCGCATCCACGCGGCCGCCTGCCGCAGGGCTCCGTCCGAATGAGGCCACGCCGGCCAGGGGTGGCGTTCACCGATGGTGTCGCCGTGCAGGAACGTCAGGACCTCGCGCCCCTGCCCGTCGTACCCCAGCACCCGGGGCGCGCCTTCGAACCCCACCGTCTCCAGGTGGCGCAGCACGGCGTGCACGGTGGACGTCCAGGGATTCGCGGGACGGTGCACGGTGTCACCGATGCGGACCCCGCCCACGTGCCTGCCGCCCGGCAGCGGCTGCTCCTCCATTCCGGCCATGTAACCTGCGGCCCCGCGCCCGCGCATCTGGTTTTCCAGGTGCGCCCTGCTCGGATCCCGATAATGGCGCGAACCTTTCCCCTGCGGGCGACCGTCAGACAGACGCGTGTTCCTCCAGTGTCCTTCCGTTGTCTTCTCTTCTCGGAGCTCCCCGTGACCAAAACGATCGCGATCCGACTGGCCGTGAGCGGCCTGCTCCTCATCGGCGCCGCCGCGTGCGACGGCGACGGCGGGAACGCGGCGGCCGGCTCCTCCTCCGCGCCCGCCCCGAGCACGCCCTCCGGGGGCACGACCGATGCGCCGCCGCCCTCCGCGGCGCCGCCCACGAGCGCCCGGCCGTCGCCGCCGCGGGCCACGCCGTCCGACCCCAAGATCACCAACAGCAGGCAGATCGTGATGATCGATCCGGACGGCAAGCGCTACACGTTCACGAGGATGGCGCAGATGGCCGCGGGCATGCGCGTCACCATGGGCGAGAACGCTCCGTCGGACTTCTGCGAGAAGTCCTACCGGAAGGGAGTGGAGGGAGGCGGGTCGTTCCCGGCGGGACGCGATGCCTTCCTGGCCGCCTGCCGAGAGGGATGGCGCAAGTCCGAACGCTGGATGCGGCAGCAGCAGTAGCGACCGGGCGGGACGCGGCGGTGATCGACGAGTTCAGAACCTGCGGGCCGAAGGTCCGGCAGGGGTCCGCGGACCGGCCGCCGCCCCGTCCTGAGCTTCGGTGATTCTGTCGAGCACTGTGGTGTAGATGTGCCGCTTGTCCGGGCGCGCCTTGCCGGCGGCGTGCCTGAGGGCGGGGACCGCCGGCGCCCCGAGAAGGACGAGCCCGTCGGAGACGGCCCTCCGGACGGCCGGGTGGGAGTGCGTGAGCAGGCCGACCAGCGCCGGGACGGCCGGCTTCCACGCCGCGTGGCACAAGGTCTTGACCGCCGAGCGCACGATGTCGGGTTGCCGGTCGTCCAGCAGCAGCACGGTGTGTTCGAGGTAGTCCTCGCGGTCCATCGCCTTCCGGGAGATCCGGTGGGCGTGGAGGCGCACCCTGGCCTCGGGATGGCCGAGCGACTCGGCCAGCAGCTCCCTGAACTCCGGATCGGGGTCCGCGGTCCGGTCCGCGCCGTGCCGGCGCGTGCGTGCGGGGTCGTCGTCGTGACTCTCGGCGAGCAGGGTCAGCGCCCGGCGGATCTGCTCGGGGCCGCCCGTACGGGCCAGCCGGAACAGGTCCGCGCGGGCCGGCCGTCGCGCGGCCTCCGGGACGGCCGGCCGGCTCCGGAGCGCCGAGAGAGCGGCGGAGTCCCGCTCGGCCGCGCCGGGACGGCGCAGCGGCCCGTCCACCAGCACGAGCTTGTCCGCGAGGTCGTGGCGTCCCTCCTCGCGTAGGCGCCGGTGCGCCCGCGCCAGCGTGGGGGTGCGCAGCAGCGCGACGCCGGAGACGAGATCGACCAGGCCCCAGTCTCCGTTGTCGAGCCGGCCGGACAGGGCCTCGGCCAGGACGTCGGGGTCCGCCTTGCGCAACGCTCGGCCGGCGGACGCGTGGAGGGAGCGTCCGCCGTGCTCCCACCATGCCGCCAGCAGCGGGATGAACCGGTCCACGTCCGGCGGATCCAGATGGGAGGCGACGCGGGCGATCCGTTCGCGAACCGCGTCGCCGCCGGAGTCGCGGTCTGCGGCCCGGCGCAGTTCGGTCTCGCTCACGAGCGTCAGGGCCTGCGCGAGGTCGCCGGAGACGGCGAGGTCGACCCGGCCGTCGAGGAAGGCGTGCAGGACCGCGAGCCGGAACTCGGGTTCGGGCCAGCCCAGCATGGCGCGGGCGGCGGCTTCGCGCCGGTCCCGCGCGGGATCTTCCAGCAGCCTCAGGAGGCGCTCACGCTGAACCGCCGAACGGGGCTGGTCCCGGTCACCGGCACGAGACGCGCGGTCCGGCGCGGACCGGCGGGCGTCCTCCACGATGGTCCACGGCGGTGCGTCGAGGGG
Source organism: Actinomadura verrucosospora (assembly GCF_039540335.1). Classification (NCBI taxonomy): domain Bacteria; kingdom Bacillati; phylum Actinomycetota; class Actinomycetes; order Streptosporangiales; family Thermomonosporaceae; genus Actinomadura; species Actinomadura verrucosospora. The sequence continues at coordinate 195,397 of NZ_BAABEV010000002.1, forward strand.
CTGCAACTCGATCATCCAGTCCAGCAGAGGCCCGCGCACCTCCGTGTCGGCTTCGACGAACACCTCGATCAGTGCGTGGAGCCGGTCCCTCGAACCGATCGGGCTGTCGCCGAGGTCGGCGGGCCGGTCCGTGACGCGGAATCGCCGGAGGCCGTCAGGGGTTCGGGCGGCCGCGAATAGGGCGTCCCGCCACCGGGTTATGGCGGGAGGCTCGGACGTCTCGGCGCGACCGCTCGCGGCGGCGTCGGCCCGTCCTGCCGCCCCGAACGCCTCGCGCAACACCTCCGCCTCCGCCAGCCACGGGTTCGCGCCCGCGCGGGCGGCGGCCAGCGCCCGCCCGAGATCGGTGCGGGTCAGCACGGCGCCGCACCGGCGCAGCAGCACGAGGAGGGACCGGCCTCCCACGGCCCCCTGGGGCAGCGCGCGGATCCGAGCGGCGATGTCGAACCCGCTGGTGGAGGGCAGCCGCCCGACCGCGTCCTCCAGCAGCGCGAGAAGGCGGTCGCGATGAGCGTCGCCGATGTCGGCCAGCCCCGCCACGAGTGTCCGCGCGGACCGGGCGAAGGCCTCCGACTCACCGGCCGTCCACGGCGGGGGGCAGAGGCGCGACACGAGCCGCAGGACCCGGCCGCGCTGTTCCGGCTCCTCGGCGGCCAGTTCCAGCCAGCGTTCCAGCATCGGCCGGAGCAGGCTCAGCCGTTCGGCGGTCGGCTCGGCGGAATCCCGATCGACCCTTCCGGCGAGGCGGCGTGCGATCTCGGTGTTCCAGCCGCGGTCCACCAGGGCGTCGATCTCAGCGTCCGGCAGGGCGGTCTGCGGTTCTTGCCGACGGCTCGGTGGCGTGATGCCGTGGGCCGCCATCCGGTCCGCCAGCTCCGCGGCCGTACCCGATCCAAGGGTGAGCCGGCGTCCGGCGACGAGTGAGAGCAGGGCCGCCCCGGTCGGCGACCCCTGGTCGGCCAGGGCTCCGACGGCACGGGCGGACAGCGCCCCGCCGAGCCCCGCCGCCAGGAGGGCACGGGTGCGGTCGTCGGCGGCGCGGTCGGCGGCGGCGACGACGGTCGCGGCGTAGGCGTCGCCGAGGATCGTCCGCAATGCCGCGACGAGCGCGCTTTGCAGGCCGGGGTTGTCGTGCCTTCCGAGCCAGAACAGCAGCTTCGGCACTGCCGCGGGGGCCCCGGCGTGGACCAGCGCGTTCGCGGCGGTCTTCTTGACGTTCATGTTGGGGTGGTCGAGGCAGGCGGCGATCGCCGCCGCGGCCCAGCACGCGCGCGCGTGCCCGAGCGCGAGCAGCGCCTGCCGCGCGGTCTGTACGTCGGAGGCGGCGGTGAGCGGGATCAGGCTCGCCGACAGCGCCTGCGCGTCCTCGCCGTCGGCGTCGCGGGCGAGGAGCGCGATCACATGCTTGCGGACATGGCGGTCACGGTGGCGCAGCAGTGGATGCACCCGTGCCCTGATCCCGCGATGGGAGATCTGCAGGAGCAGGCTGAGCAGCACCATCTGTTCAGCCGCCGTCAAGTCAGGGCGGTCCAGCAGATCGAGCGCGATGCCGGCGACGAGCGCCTCGCCCGCCTCCCGCGCGTCAGCGGCGTCCAGAAGACAGCGCGGCCTGATCTTTCCTCTCTCGTGGAGGCGGCCGCCGAGGTCGCGGACGGCCGCGACGACTTCCTGCGGCACCGTCGGTTCGGTGGCATCTGCGGACGCGCCCGGCGCCCAGGACGCCGCGAAATCGGTCACCACCCGCAGCAGGAGGTCGGCGATGGCCGGCACGGTCTCGGAGCTAGCGTTGCGCGCCAGCCTGCACAGGGCCTCGACCGGCTTCTCCGGGTCCAGGCCCGCGCGGAGCAGCGCCAGTTCCCGTTCGTCCGGGACGCCGAGATCCGCGGCGATCCGGCCCGGCAGATCCCGCGGGGCGAGCCGGACCAGGATCGACCTTCGCTGGTCGGGGTCCTCGGTGAGATGCCACAGCACTTCCAGGGCCCGGTGGCGCACCGGCCGCAGGTGAGGCACCACGCCGATGCCTTCGGGCCCGTCCAGGCCCAGACCGTCTCGCAGGGCGGTGACCGCCCGGGCTCCGCCCACGGCTTCCAGGGCCTCCACCGCTGCGGCGGGCGACCTGGGCAGCGCGGCGATGACGGCCTCTTCGGCGGCCGTGTGGCGCAGCGCGCGGATCGCCCGCAGGAACGGCCGGGCATCCGGCGCGGAGCGCAGCAGGTCAGTGACCTTCTCGCCCACCGGCAGGTCCCCGGTGCCCTGAGCGGCCAGCGCGACCAGGAGCTCCAGCCGGCGCGGCCAGTGCGGATCGTCCGCGTCCGCCCCCATCAGCTCCTTGAGCGTCTCCTGCCGGGATGTGAACAGGACGGTGGCGACGTCGTCCGCGGGCACCGAGTGGTCGGCGACGGCCAGGCGCACGATCGCCGGGACGGTGTCGCCCGCCGGGAAGTGCCCGCGCCGGTGCAGCCCGCGCAGGCATCGCGTGACCGGCGCGGCGAGCAGGAGCGGGTCGGTGGCGGCGATGCTCACGAGATCGCCGATGTCGTCGCGGCTCGCGAGGTCTCCGAGCAGCTCCAGAGCCCGCTGACGGAGCCCCGGAGGCCGCCCTCGGTCGGCGGCCACGTCACGGAGCAGGTCCTGATGCCCATGGCGGGCCGCGGCTTCGATCGCCGCGGCGGCCACCGCGGGGACGGCGTCGCCCGGCCCGCCTTCGAGGAACCGGTAGAGGTGCTCCTGCGGCAGCGGATCCAACGCGGCCCAAGGCTCGGACAGCTCACGCAGCGCCGCCGCGGCGACGCCGGCCGCGGCGGCGGCTGCGGCGGGCTCCCCGGCGATCGTCCCGGTGAGCCCCACCACGAGGGTCCGGGCTCGCTCGGGCGCCAGCAGCCCCGCGCGCAGGGCCTCGCGGGTGACCCGCAGAGCCTCCGACCGCAGCACGGGGTCGAGCCGCCCCATCAGCTCCCGGGCGAGGCGCTCGGGTTCGTCGACGTCGGACACGCCGATCGTGCGGACGGCCTGGTAGAGCAGCTCGCCCGGGGGCTCGTCCCGCACGGTCTCCGGCCGGTCGGCGATCTCGGCGCTCAGCCACGCGATCTGGATCCGGACCGGCAGATCCGCCTTCCGCCACTGCGGCCAGGGCCGGTCCCGGAGGTGGGAGCGCAAGCGCAGACGAAGGTGCGCCAGGGCCAGGGACGCCTCCGGCGAACCGTCGACGGTTCCGGGCAACGACGCGGCGAACTCGGCCAGCTCGGAACGGTCCTCATCCCGTCCCGCCTCAAGGCGTTCGGCGAGGCACACGAGGCCGAGGGCCCGCAGGCGTGCGTCCTCGTGCCGGACGAGGAGCCGCAAGGTGGCGGGCGGGCACCGCGACGGATCGAGCGCGGCCGCGAGCCCGTCCGCGTCGGCGCAGCGTATGGCGGTGAGGACCGGGTCGTCGACCGACGTCATGCGCTCTCAACTCCAGCAGATCACGGATGCGCGCCAAGCGTAGCGAGCGCTCCGCGCCGCCCCCCGGCGGGTTCCGGGTGCCGGGGCGCGGCCCGTCCCGGACCCCGGCAAAGCCAGCAACGGGCGATCCGTCGACAAAGACCTCGTGTAAGAGCTGTGATCAACGATGACCGCCGCGCAGAATGGCCCCGGCTCCGGCACGGGAAGACGCAGGGGCCGCGCCGCGGGCGCTGCCACCGGACGACCGCCGTCACCGGGCTCGTCCTCGAGAAGACGATGATGTTCGACGAACCTGGGGCAGGTGAGATGTCCGGCACGGGACTCAGGGCGCTCAGGGCCGCCGATCCGGAACGGGTCGGGCCGTACCGGCTGCTGGCGCGGCTGGGAGCGGGCGGGATGGGGCAGGTCTACCTGGGCCGGTCCCAGGGCCGGCGGCTGGTGGCGGTGAAGGTCGTCCACCCTCACTTCTCCGACGACGCGGTGTTCCGGCGCCGGTTCACCAAGGAGATCGCGGCGGCGCGCCGCATCAAGGGCTTCTACACGGCGCAGGTGATCGACGCCGATGCCGACGCCGACCCGCCGTGGCTGGTCACGGAGTACATAGCGGGGCCGTCGCTGCAGGACGCCGTCGAGGAGAACGGCGCGCTGCCCGAGATCTCGGTGGCGGCGCTCGGCGCGGGGCTCGCCGAAGGGCTCCGGGCGGTGCACGAGCAGAACGTGATCCACCGGGACCTCAAGCCGGGGAACGTCCTGCTGGCCCAGGACGGGCCGCGGATCATCGACTTCGGCATCGCGCGCGCGATGGACGCGCCCACCCAGAGCCTGACCCTGGTGGGCACGCCCGGCTACATGTCGCCCGAACAGTTCCTGGGCGGCGACCTCGAACCGGCCAGCGACGTGTTCTGCCTGGCCGCGGTGCTGGCCTTCGCCGCGACCGGCCGCCATCCCTTCGGCGAAGGGCCGCCCGAGGCCCTCGGCTACCGGGTCCGCCACCAGAACCCGGACCTGGCGGACGTCCCGGCATCGCTGAGACCGCTGATCGCGGCCGGTCTGGAGAAGGATCCGCGCGGCCGCCCGGCGACCGGAGAGTTCCTGGACCGCTGCTCCGCGCTCGTCGCGGACGAGGGCATGCCCCTGCCGGAGACGTTCACCAGCATGATCGCTTCGCGGGTGGCCGAGACCGAGGTCTTCACGAGGAAGGGCGGCACGGGCGAACGCGGAGCGCGCCCGTCGCCGGCCGAGCGCGATCAGCCGCCCGCGGACCCGCGCCCGCCGTCGCCGAGCCCGTCGCCGCGCCCGGCGCCGGTGCGGGCGGAGCGTCGGCGGGAGCGTCCACCGGCCAGGCAGGCCGCGATGGTCCTGGCCGCGGTCGCGGGGGTCGTGCTCGTCGCCGTGCTCATCGTCGTCGCCGGCAAGGGAGACTCGAAGGGCTCGAACAACGCCGACGCCGCGTCGACCTCGCCGACGAGCCGCTCGACCGGCCCCACGGGCGAGGGGGGCAGCGTCCGGCCGAGTCCGACCCCCGACAAGACATGGAAGGCGTTCGACGACATCTCGGTCAACGACTGCTTGGACGCGTCCGGGGACCCCTGGAACCCCGGCGGGTGGCTCGGGGGCATGCCCCGCGCCGTCTCCTGCCGGGAGAGCGACGCCTACCTGAGGGTCACCGGCGTGGAGAAGACGAGCGGCGCGTGCGACGCCAAACCGCTCAACGGAGAGTCCTACTGGGAGTCCCCGGCTCACGACGGCGAGAGAACCTATCTCTGTCTAGAACGGCGGTTCAGGAACGGTGAATGCTTCCTGGGCAAGAAGGGGAGCAAACCGGGCCTGGCGGCCATCAGCGGCTACGGTCTGATGACGTCGTGGAGATGCGGCAAGAGCGGCCTTCCAAAGGAATACGGCCGCGTCCTCCGGTTCACCGGTTATCACAAGAGCCGGTGCCCCCGCGGCTCTCTGACATGGGATTTCCGGCGAGGCGTCCTCTGCGCCAAGGTCGTCTGACGCGAAGATCGCGGTTCCGGCGGGGGAGCGGAGCGGCCGGTTGTCGGTGCCGTCGCGTTTAATCGAGGCGTGGACGTTGGAGAGCGCATCGCCGAGCTGACCGCCCAGGTCAAGCGACTGAACGATCTGTACTACGGCGCCGGCGACAGCCCGCTGCCGGACGCCGACTACGACGCGTTGAAGGACGAGCTGGCCGCGCTCGTCGCCGAGCATCCGGAGCTGGAGCCCGCCGACAGCCCGCTCGGCAAGGTCAACGCGCCCGCGGAGCTGACCGGTCCGACCGTGCGCCACGCGCGCCCGATGCTGTCGCTGGCCAAGGCGACGAGCGAGGAGCAGATCCGCACGTTCTGCGAGCGGTTCGGCGGCCAGGTCTTCCGCGTGTCGGAGAAGCTCGACGGGCTCTCGCTCAGCGTCGTCTACACCGACGGGACGCTCGACTACGTCGCCACGCGCGGCACCGGCGCGGTCGGCGAACTGGTGACCGAGAAGGTGCGCCACGTGATCCCGGGCCTGCCGGCCGAGATCGATGAGCCCGGGCGCGTGGAGGTCCGCGGCGAGGCGGTGATGCTCCGGTCGGTCTGGACGGCCTACAACGAGGCGCACCCGGAGCGGATCCTGACCAACCCGCGCTCGGGAGCCGCCGGAACGCTGGTGCTCAAGGATCCCGAAGCGGCCGTGAAGGCCAAGCGCGTGCTGAGGTTCTTCGCGTTCGGCGCCGACCGCGACGGCGTCGCGATCGATGTCCCGGCGGGCTTCGAGTCGGTCGTCCAGTACGTGGGCGCCGGCGCCGAGGAGGTCATCGCCGCGATCGAGGAGATCGGCGGCCGCCGCGACGGTCTGGACTACGACATCGACGGCGCGGTCGTGCGGCTGCACGAGCCGGCGGCGTTCGACGCGGCGGGGTTCAACAGCGCCGAGCCGCGCGGAGCGATCGCGTTCAAGTACCCGCCGGAGGAGAAGCTGACGACGCTGCTGGCGGTCCAGTGGCCGGTCGGCAAGATCGGCCGCGTCCCGCCGCGCGCGAAGGTCGCGCCGGTGTTCGTCGGCGGCGTGACGGTGGAGAACATCACCCTGCACAACCCCCGGCTGATCCGCGAGCGCGACCTGCGGATCGGCGACACGGTGGCGGTCGTGCGGCGCGGCGACGTGATCCCGTTCGCGGGCCGCTCGCTGCCGGAGCGGCGCGACGGGAGCGAGATCGAGATCGTTCCGCCGACGCACTGCCCGTCGTGCGACTCCGAACTGGAGGTCCGCGGCACCGGCGAGGAGCGCTGGTGCGTGAATCTTCAGTGCCCGGCGCAGGCGACGCGGCGGCTGATGCACTGGGCCTCGCGTCAGGCGGCCGACATGGAGGGCGTCGGCGATGTCTGGATCGAGAAGCTCGCCGAGGACGGCGTGCTCAAACACCGCAGCGACTTCTACGACCTGACGACCGAGCAGTTGCTGGGCTATGAGCGGATGGGCGAGGTCAGCGCCCAGAACATGGTCGACTCGATCGCGTCGTCCAAGGACGTGGGGCTGCGGCGCGCGCTGATCGGGCTGGCGATCCCGATGGCCTCCGAGGGCACGGCCAAGCGCCTGTGCCTGGCCGGCTACGAGCGCATCGAGGACGTCGCGGCGGCGACCGCCGAGGACCTGGTTGCCATCCGCGACATCGGACCGAAGGCCGCCGAGAGCATCGTGGCCTTCTTCGCCCGTCCGGAGGTCCAGGAGGAGATCGCCGCGCTGCGCGAGCGCGGCGTGAACCTCGACGTCCTGCCCGAGGACCGGCCCCTCGACGCGGCCGCCGCGGGCGACTCGCCTCTCAAGGGCAAGTCGGTCGTCATCACCGGCGCGTTCACCGACCCCCGCTCCGGCGCGAAGATCAGCCGCCCGGACGTCACCCGCCTGGTCGAGCAGGCCGCCGCGACGACCGCGTCGTCGGTCTCCGCCAGCACCGACTACCTGCTCGCCGGAGCCAACGTCGGAGCCGCCAAGACCGGCAAAGCCGAGAAGCTCGGCGTCACCGTCGTCCACCAAGAGGAACTATGGCGCTGGCTGACCGAAGCCGGCGTCATCTGACCGCGTCCGGTTCCCCGGGAACCACCCGGTCGGGTCGGACGCCTTCCCTCGTCCCACGGCGCACAGCGGTGACGCCTGCCGTCACCGCCTTCGGGCAGGGCGAGCCGGGCCTCTCACCGCCGTTCGGGCGCGCTGGTCATGGAGAACGCGTCTCCGCCGACGAGGTCGCATCGGCGGCCGCCTGCTCGTGCAGGCTGATGACCTGGTTGGGGCACATCAGGGCGGCCCGGCGGACGGTCTCGTGCAGCTCCCCGGGAGGGGACTCGGCGAGGAGCACGACGGTTCCGTCCTCGTCGGACTGGTCGAAGACCTCCGGCGCGTACAGGGCGCACTGCCCCGCGCCGAGGCAGCGGTCGTGATCGGCGACGATCCGCATGGTGGTCACCGCTCCCAGCTCACCGGGAGACGGTGGACGCCGTAGACGAACATGTCGTGCCGCATGGGCACCTCGTCGGGCGGCACCGCGAGGCGCAGGCCGGGCAGCCCGTCGAACAGGGCGGTGAGGGCCATGCGCATCTCCACGCGGGCCAGTTGCTGCCCGAGGCACTGGTGGATGCCGTGGCCGAACGCCACATGCTGGGACGGCGGCCGCGTGAGGTCCAGCTCGTCGGGATCCTCGAAGTGCTCGGGGTCGCGGTTGGCGGCGGGCAGCGACAGGACGACGGTCTGCCCGGCACGCACCGGGTGCCCGTGGATCTCGACGTCCTCCTTGGCGACCCGGACGACGCCGAACTGGACGATGCTCAGGTAGCGCAGCAGCTCCTCGACCGCGGGGCCGGCCGCCTGCGGGCCGGCGCGGAACGCGGCCAGCTGGCCAGGACGGGTGAGCAGGGTGAGGGTGCCCAGCGCCAGCATGTTGGCGGTGGTCTCGTGCCCGGCGACCAGCAGCAGCCGGCCGATGCCGCTGAGCTCGGCGTCGCTCAGCCCGGCCCCGGAGGTGATCAGTGAGCCCAGCAGCGCGTCGTCCGGGCTGCGCCGTTTGGCGGCCACCAGGTCCCGCATGTACTCCAGCAGCGCGTCCCTGGCCTCCGCCACCCGCCCGGCGTCCGCGGTGACGCTGAGCAGGGCGGCCGACCAGGCGTGGAAGCGGGCGCGGTCGGCGTAGGGCACGCCGAGCAGCTCGCAGATCACCAGGGACGGGATCGGCAGGGTGTACGCCGGAACCAGGTCGGCGGGCGGGCCGGCGGCGCGCAGGGCGTCGAGGTGGTCGGCGACGATCCGCTCGACGCGCGGCGCGAGGGCCTGCATCCGGCGGGTGGTGAAGAACGGCGTGAGCAGCCGCCGGTAACGGGTGTGCTCCGGCCGGTCCATGAACAGCAGCGAACCGGTCCGGTCCTCGGGCCGGAAGGCGGGCCGCCTGATCGGTGAGGAGGCTTCCGCCCGGTCGGCGCTGAACCGCTCGTCGGCCAGGATCTCGCGGACGTCCCGGTGCCGGGTCAGCAGCAGGCCGGTCGCGCCGTCGGGGAAGGACAGAGGGGAGACGGGCGACTCGCTGCGGAGCAGGCCGAGCGCCGGTGGCGGGTCGAGCGGGTCGTCGCGCCGCGTGGGAAGCGGGGCGGGGACGGAGGCGGGGGGCTGCGGAGCGCGCATGGGACGAGATCCCTTCCTCGGAGACTCGCGCTGTGCCGCTCCCGGCGGGACGGCTTGCGGCGGGCTCGCCGGAGGAGACGGCATCCGCTTCGAAAGTAGAACGGATCCGTTCTATACGCGAGGTTGCGGCAGGTTGGGGACGTCCAGCAGGGGGGACAGGATGCCGTCCACAAACCGGTCGACCAGCTCGCGGCCTGGAGGTTCGTCCTGCATCAGCACATGCCCCAGGATGACCGCGAAGGGCAGATCGGCCAGCAGCCCGGCGTCCACCCGTCCGGGGATCTCGCCGCGTTCCCGGGCCCGGTCGAGCGCCGCCTCGATGGAGCGCCGCACGGGATCGGCCAGCCGCTCGCGGCGCAGCCGGGCGAGCTCGGCGTCCCGGCGGCTGCCCTCCAGCAGCGCGATGACCAGCCCGCGGTCCAGGCTGGACCAGCTGGCGACGTACGCCATCAGCAGCTGGCGTATGTCCTCGGTGAACGAGCCCGCGTCCCGCCCGGACACCACGGGCCGGTAGCGCTCCATCGCGGCCATCACCAGATGGGCCTTGGTGGGCCAGCGCTGGTACAGCGTCGCCTTGCCCACCCGCGCGCGCCTGGCCACCGAGTCCATGGTCAGCCGCTCGTACCCGACCTCCGAGAGCAGGGCGAGGACGGCGTCGAACACTTCCGCGCGCCGCTCGGGCCTGCTCAGCGGCACCTTCCTGAGCCCGCTCCGCGCCGTCGCGTCGTCCCGCATACCGCCCGCCCTCCGTGCCGGACCCAGGGTGCTCAACACCGTAAGCCAGCCGAAAGCGTCACGGCAGCCTTCAAGACGGAAAAGAACGGGCACCGAGCACTCTGCTTCACAACAGACGCGTGACCGGCGTGCACGACAAGCCGCTCCAGCAGGCCAGCGCCGCTCCGACCCTCTGGCGCACCACCCTTTCCCTGTTCCGGAGTTCCGGATCAAGAGGCCGCCTCTCCAACTGGCGGGAGCCGCGGTCGACCGCCGGCCCCGGGCCGCCTCGTGCGGTCCGGGGCCGCGCCGCCGGGTGGGACTGCGTTCAGCCGCCCGTGTCCGGCTCCTCGGAGGGCTCAGTACTCCACCAGGCGGCGGTGTCGGGTGGCAGGACCGCGTTCGGGCCCTCCTTACGGATCGGCTCGCTGCTCAGCAGGAGCGAACCGCGGACTGGGATCTGGACGCTCCGGTCGCCGGTGTTCACCGCGCACAGCATTCGAGGGCCGTCGGAATGACCGCTGCGCTCGAAGACCAGGCAGTCCGGCGGCCCGTCCAGCCAGCGCAGCTCACCGTCGCCCAGCGCGGAATGGTCGCGCCGGATCCGGAGAGCCTTGCGGTAGAGGGTCAGCGTGGACGCCTCGTCGTCCCACTGCGCCTCCACGGTGAGCGACTTCCATTCGGGCGGCGACGGCAGCCAGCCGCCACCCGATCCGAACCCGAACGGGGGCTCGTTGCCGGACCACGGAAGCGGAACGCGGCAACCGTCCCGGCCGCCCTTGAGACTCTCCAACTGCGGATCGGTCAGCAGCTCGGCGGGGATGTCGAGCACCTCGGGCAGGCCGAGTTCCTCGCCCTGGTACACGTACGCCGAGCCGGGCAACGCCAGAGTGAGCAGCGCCGCCGCTCGCGCCCGCCGCCGTCCGAGCTCGTCGCCGCCATAGCGGGTGACATGCCGCTGGACGTCGTGGTTGGACAGCACCCAGGTGGTGGGCGCGCCCACTGAGCCGGTCGAGGCCAGCGACTTCTCGATCACCGAGCGCAGTTCGGCGGCGTCCCAGTCGGTCCTCATGTAGTCGAAGTTGAACACCTGGTGCAGCTCGTCCGGGCGGACGTAGTTGGCCAGCCGATCGAGCGACGGCGCCCACGCCTCCGCGACGCCGATCCGCTCCCCGGGACAGGAGTCGAGCAGCCGCCGCCAGCCTCGATGGATGTCGTGCACTCCGTCCTGGTCGAAGTACGGCACCTTGCCGCGTCCCAGCAGCCGCGACTGCGGCGCGTCGCCGACGTCGGGCAGCCCGGCCGCCTTGACCATGCCGTGCGCCACGTCGATGCGGAATCCGTCGGCGCCCAGGTCCAGCCAGAATCGCAGGACATCGTCGAACTCGGCGCGCACGTCCGGGTGCTCCCAGTTCAGGTCGGGCTGCTGCGGAGCGAACAGGTGCAGGTACCACTGCCCGTCGGGCAGCCGGGTCCACGCGGGACCGCCGAAGACCGACTCCCAGTCGTTGGGCGGCAGTTCGCCGGAGGCTCCTCGCCCCGGCCGGAAGACGTAGCGCTCGCGCGCCGGACCGGCGACCCCGGCGGCCAGCGCCTCCTGGAACCAGACATGCTGGTCGGAGGTGTGGTTGGGCACGATGTCGACGATGACCCGCAGGCCCAGCCGGTGCGCCTCCTCGATCAGTTCGACGGCGTCCGCGAGCGTGCCGAACGTCGGATCCACCGAGCGGTAGTCCGTGACGTCGTAGCCGCCGTCGACCATCGGCGATTCGTAGAACGGCGTGATCCACAGAGCGTCGACGCCGAGCGCGGCGAGGTAGGGGAGCCGGCTGCGGATTCCGGCCAGGTCGCCGACCCCGTCCCCGTCGGCATCGGCGAAGCTGCGCACGTAGACCTGGTATATGACCGCGTCACGCCACCAGCGCGTACCGGCCGCCGGGGAGCTGGAGAACTCCGCGGGGCGCGCCGGTGAAGGAGGTCTCGACGATAGATCCATACGAGGGACAGTCGGGGAATCGATTTGGTCCGCACCTGAGACCGCCCGGCAGAGGCCCGGCGCCGCCAGAACCCGGCATCACGGGCCGTTCGAAGTGGCTCGGGAGCACCCCGCTCGCGGCTGTCTCGGGCGTGGTCGTCGACGGGGTAGCGGTGCGGTGCCGACGGGACGGTCCGAGACGGATTGGCGTGGCGGTCGCCTCTCGCGGACGGTTCGTCCATCGGGTGTGCGGTTCCGCGACGATGCGTTCAGGCGCGATTGCGCGAGCCGCGGAACCCGGCACGATGAGCCCGTGAACGAGAATGATCTCTTTAATCTGGATGGCCGCCGGTTCGCGATGGTCAGCTCCACCGCGAGCCGCGTGGACCCTGACGCGCCCACGCGATTCGCCTACACGGAGGCCGACGGCGTGGTGTGGGGAAGTTACGAAGGCGACACCGTGGTCCACGGCCGGTTCGTGGGGGCCCGGCGCGGAGCCGAGGTCCGGCTGAACTACGTGCACCTGACCAAGGGGAGCGCGGACCCGGTCGCCGGGTCCAGCACGAACCGGATCGAGCTGCTGCGGGACGGCCGGATCCGGCTGGTGGAGGAGTTCCGGTTCGACGGGGACGACACGCCCCAGGTCAGCGTGTGCGAGGAGATCGTCACGGGAGGTCTTTGAGCTCGGCCCGCCCCGCGTCCGCGCGGATGAAGCGCATCCGGCCGAGGGCGACGGGGCCGGGCCCGGGCTCCGCCTGCGCCTTCGCCGGGGCGCCGTCCGACGTCAGCACGAACGGGCGGCGGATCACCTCGTCGAGGATGAGCACCGTCTCGGTGGCCTTCACGGCCGGGATGCCGGCCAGGCGCTCGGAGACCAGGCGGTGCACGGCGGCGACGTCGGTGGCCCGGATCTGGATCATCGCGTCGTGCTGGCCGGTGGTGATCGCGCAGTACTCGACCTCGGGCATCAGCGAGAGCTGGGCGCGGAACTGCGGCCACATCTGCTGCCGGACGGTGACGAAGATCAGCGCGCAGATGCCGAGGCCGGTGCGGACCGGGTCGACCTGCACGGTGAACCGGCTGATCACACCGCTGGTCCGCAGCGCCTCGAAGCGCATGTAGGCGTTGGCCCGGGAGATCCCGACGCGCTGGGCGAGCGCCGCGATGGAGATCCGGCCGTCCTGGCGCAGCACCTCCAGCATCCTGAGGTTGATCGCGTCCAGCTCGGTGCGGATCTGTCCAGCCTCGCCCCCCTTAGAGGGTGGTCCGTGCGACGGTCTGTCCATGGATCCGTCTCCTTCTCTCGCTTTATCTTGACTTTCGGTGGTCTCGTAGACGTTCAGCCGGAAGTCTCGCACTATCGGTCTTCGTCGTCCAGAAGCAGACAACGGACCTGACCGAGACCCGGAGGCCACGATGCCGATCACGAGTGGAACCACACGGCGGGCGGCGCTGCCCGTCCTCGTGGCCGCAGCACTCAGCCTGACCGCCTGCTCGGGCGGGGGCGGAACGTCCTCGTCGGACGGGGGCGGCAAGGCCCTGGTCATCGACACCTCGTTCAACCTCAAGACCGCGGACCCGGGCCGGATGTACGAGCAGACCGGCCTGCTCATCGACCGGGCCCTCTACGACACGCTGCTCAGCTTCAAGGGCTCCGACGTCAGCACGCCGGTGCCGGCGCTGGCGGAGTCGTTCGAGCTGTCCAAGGACGGCAAGAAGCTCACGCTCAAGCTGCGCCAGGACGCGGTCTTCTCCGACGGCAGCCCCGTCACCGCCGACGACGTGGTGTTCTCGCTCGACCGGGTCCGCGACCTCAAGGGCAACCCGTCGTTCCTGCTCGACGGCGTGAAGGTCGAGAAGACCGACGACAAGACGATCACGCTGGTGTCGGCCAAGCCGAACCCGTCGCTGCCGTTCATCCTGCCGAACCCGGCGCTCGGCATCCTCAACTCCAAGGTCGTCAAGGCCAACGGCGGCGCCGCGAGCCCCGGCGACAAGGCGGAGAAGTACCTGAACGGCCAGTCGGCCGGGTCCGGCCCGTACATGCTGGAGTCCTTCAACGCCGCCACCCAGGTCGTGCTCAAGGCCAACCCCAAGTACTGGGGCGCCACCAAGCCGGTCTACAAGCGGGTCGTGCTCCGCAACGTCCAGTCGCAGACGCAGAAGCTGAACGTGCAGCGCGGCGACAGCCAGATCGCGGTGGACCTGACGGCCGACCAGGCCCAGGGCATCGGCGGCGGCACGCAGACCGTCAAGGGCGCGTCCGCCAACGTGTTCTTCCTGCTGACCAACCGGAACCCGTCCGTCAGCAAGATCACCTCCAACCCCCGGTTCGCCGAGGCCGTCAGCAAGGGCGTGGACTACGCGGGGCTGCTGGAACTCGCCGGCGAGGGCTCGGTGCAGGCGGCCGGGATCGTCCCGTCCATGATCAACGGCTCGCTGCCCGCGGGCCAGGCGCCCAAGCGCGACGTCGCCGGCGCCAAGGCGGCGCTCGCCGCCGGCGGGATCACGAACCCCAGGGTCAAGCTGGAGTTCCCCAGCGACTTCACGCTCAACGGCCTGTCCTTCCAGCCTCTGGCCGAGCGCATCCAGGCCAACCTGAAGGAGGTCGGCATCACCGTCGACCTCGCCCCCGCGCCGATCGCGACCGCGCTGGAGAGCTACCGCGACGGCAAGGAGGAGATGGGCCTGTGGTGGTGGAGCCCGGACTACCCGGACGCCAGCAACTACCTCGCCTTCCTGCCCGGCGGCCTGATCGGCGAGCGCGCGGGCTGGAAGAAGGGCGCGGACAAGGCGCTGGAGGACGCCGGCGCGAAGGCCGCGAGCACCATCGGCGATGACCGGTTCGCCCAGTACCACCAGATCCAGACCCAGCTCAACGCGCGCGGCCCGATCGTGCCGCTGATGCAGCCGAGCCAGCGCCTGGTCACCGCCGGGGCGCTGACGGGCCTCGCGGTCAACCCGGTGTGGACCTTCGAGATCGCGGCGCTCGGCAGCAAATGAAGTCTCCTCACCCGTCGGACGAGCGGACGACCGAGGGCCGCCGGCCACCCGGCGCCCGGTGGTGGTCGCGGCATCCGCTGATGCGATTCCTGGCCCGGCGGCTGGCGGTCTCCGTACTGCTGGCCGTCGGGGTCACCCTGGTCACCTTCATCCTGACCAACATGGTGCCCGGCGACCCGGCCACCGCGAACCTCGGCCAGCAGGCGCTCGCCAACCCGGCGATCGTCCAGCAGTTCCGGGAGGAGCACGGCCTCGACAAGCCGCTGCCCGTGCAGTACGCGACCTACATGGGCAACCTCGTCCGCGGGGACCTCGGCGAGTCGCAGCAGAGCCACCGGCCGGTCGCCGACGACCTGCGGGAGTTCGTCCCCGCGACGTTCGAGCTGGCCGGCTCGGCGCTGCTGGTGTCGCTCCTGCTCGGCGTCGCGTTCGGAGTGATCGCGGCGTTGCGCCGGGACCGGTTCGTGGACCAGTTCCTGCGGGTGACCAGCCTGGCGGGCGTGTCGGTGCCGACGTTCTGGCTGGCGCTGCTGGCCTTCTACCTCTTCTTCTACAAGTTCGGGCTGGCGCCGGGCTCCGGGAGGCTCTCCCCGGCCATGGCGCCGCCCCCGCACACCACCGGCCTGTACACGGTGGACGCCGCGCTCGCCGGCCAGTGGGACGTGTTCGCCAGCGCCGCCGGCCACCTCGTGCTGCCCGCGCTGGTGCTCGCCGCGTACACGATCGGCCTGCTCACGAGGTTCACGCGGTCGGCCGTGCTGGAGGTGCTCGGCCAGGACTACGTGCGGGCCGCCCGGGCCAAGGGGCTGCCCGCCGGCACCGTCCTGTTCCGGTACACGCTGCGCTCCGCGCTGGTGCCGGTCATCACGGTCGCGGGGCTGGCCTTCGGCAGCCTGCTGTCCGGCACCGTGCTCGTCGAGGCGATCTACGCCTGGCCCGGCGTCGGCGAGTACGCGTACAAGAGCGCGACCACCCTCGACCTGCCCGCCGTGATGGGCGTCGGTCTCGTGGTGGGCGTGATCTACGTGGTGGTCAACCTGGTGGTGGACATGCTGTACGGCGTCATCGACCCAAGAGTGAGGCACACGTGAGCCGCAGGGTGCCGGAGGCGTGGCGCAAGCCGCTCGCCGTCGTCGGCCTCGTCGTCGCGGCGGCATGGCTGGTCGTGGTGCTCGCCGCGCCGCTGCTCGCGCCGCACGACCCGCTGAGCCAGGAGTTCCCTCGGCTCCAGGCGCCGAGCGGAGCGCACTGGTTCGGCACCGACGAACTCGGCCGCGACGTCCTCAGCCGGGTGCTGTTCGGCGCGCGCCTGTCCATCCCGCTCACGCTGCTGCTGGTGGCGATGTCCGTCGTCATCGGCGGGCTGCTGGGGGCGTGCGCCGGCTACTTCGGCCGCTGGCTGGACGAGACGATCATGCGGGTGGCGGACCTGGTGTTCGCGTTCCCCACCGTCATCCTCGCGATGGCCGTGGCGGCCTCGCTCGGCGCGAGTCTGCGCAACGCGGTGCTGGCCGTGCTCGTCGTGTCCTGGCCCGCGTACGCCCGGGTCACCCGCGGCCTGGTGCTCGGCATCCGGTCCCGCGAGTTCGTGATCAGCGGGCGGCTGCTCGGGTTCTCCGCGTGGCGCTCGCTGCGCACCGACGTGCTGCCGAACGTGACCGGCCCCGTCCTGGTGCTGGCCACCCTCGACATCGGCACCCAGCTCCTGCTGCTGTCGGGGCTGTCGTTCCTGGGGCTCGGCGCCAAGCCGCCCACCGCCGAGTGGGGCTCCATGGTGGCGTCGGCCACGCACGTGTTCGACAAGTGGTGGGTCGGCGTGTTCCCCGGCCTCGCCATCCTGACGGTGGTGCTGGCCTTCAACTTCCTCGGTGACACGATGCGCGACGCACTCGACCCGCGGACCGCACGGGCGATCAAGGAGCGGGCGCTGTGACCTTGCTGAACATCGAGGGGCTCACCGTCGAGCTGGGGGGACGGCAGATCATCCGGGGGATCGACCTCGCCCTGGAGCCGGGCCGGATCCACGGGCTCGCGGGCGAGAGCGGCTCCGGGAAGACCATGACCGGGATGGCGGTCATGGGACTGCTTCCGCACGGCGCGCGCACCGGCGGGCGGATCCTGTTCGACGGGACCGACCTGCTGTCCCTGCCGTCCAAGAAGATGAACGCGCTGCGCGGCAGCGAGATCGGCATGGTCTTCCAGGACCAGTCGACGAGCCTGCACCCCATGCTCACGATCGGCCGCCAGCTCACCGACCACATGCGCCACCATCTGAAGCTGGACAAGGCCGAGGCGCGCCGCCGCGCGGTCGAACTGCTGACCAGGGTGCGCATCCCGGACGCCGACGGCGCCTTCCGGCGGTACCCGCACCAGTTCTCCGGCGGCATGCGCCAGCGCATCGCGATCGCGGCCGCGCTGGCCTGCGACCCCAAGGTCCTGATCGCCGACGAGCCGACCACCGCGCTCGACGTGACCGTCCAGGCCGGCGTCCTGCGCCTCCTGCGCGGCCTGTGCGACGAGCTCGGGCTCGCCGTCCTGCTGGTCACCCATGACCTCGGCGTCATGTCCGCGGTGGCCGACACGATCAGCGTGATGCGGGCGGGCCTGCTGGTCGAGACCGGCGCGCGCGCCCAGGTCATGCGCGAGCCCACCGACGAGTACACCCGAATGCTGCTGGACGCCCTGCCGGAGCGGAGCACCTCATGAGCCTGCCGGACGGCGCCGAGCCGGCGCCCGACACCTCGCTGCTGTCCGTCGAGAACCTGGTGGTGGACCACCGCAGCCCGGACCGGCCCCCGGTGCGGGCGGTGGCGGGCGTCGACCTGACCGTCGCGCCCGGGGAGGTCGTCGGCCTCGTCGGCGAGTCGGGCTGCGGGAAGTCCACGCTGGCCCGCGCCATCTGCGGGATCATCCGCCCGTCCGGCGGCTCCATCGGTTTCGAGGGCCGCCCGGTGACGCCGCTCGGCCTGCGCCGCCGCGACCCCGCGCTGACCCGGATCCAGATGGTCTTCCAGGACCCGTTCGCGTCGCTGAACCCGCGCCGCCGGGTCGGCGGCCAGATCGCCGACGGCCGCCGCGGCGGCCCGACCCCGGGCGAGCTGCTGGAGCGGGTCGGGCTGTCGGCCGACATGGCCGCCCGCTACCCGCACGAGTTCTCCGGCGGGCAGCGGCAGCGCATCGCCATCGCCCGCGCCCTGGCCGCCCAGCCCTCCCTGCTGATCGGCGACGAGCCGATCTCCGCGCTGGACGCCTCCGCGCAGGCGCAGGTCGCGGGGCTGATGCGGGCACTGACCGTGGAGTCGGGGGCGGGGCTGCTCTTCATCAGCCACGACCTGTCGGTCGTCCGGATGATCGCCGACCGGATCGCGGTCATGTACCTGGGCAAGATCGTCGAGATCGGCCGGACCGCCGAGGTCTGGGCCGACCCGCAGCACCCCTACACCCGGGCCCTGCTCGCCGCCATCCCCGCGCCGGACGGGGCGGGCACGCTCCCCGCCGAGCTGCCCGGCGACGTGCCGGACCCGGCGTCGCCGCCGTCCGGGTGCCGCTTCCACCCGCGCTGTCCCCACGCCATGGAGATCTGCTCGAAGCGTGAGCCGGTGCAGGAGCGCGGGGTGGCCTGCTGGCTCTACGACTCGGCGCCGGAATGAGCGACGATCGCGTGGAGCGGGTGCGGGCCCGCATGATCGAGCACGGCGTGGACGTGCTCGTCCTGCGGCCCTCCTCGAACCTGCGGTACCTGGCCGGCCCGGCGCCGCACGGCTTCCTCGTCATCACGCCGGACGGCCCGCCCGAGCACGTCCCCGACGCCTCGTCCCTGATCCCGGTGGGCGCGCGGGTCGCCATCGATCCCCAGATGCCCGCGCATGAGCTGCTGTCCATCCAGGAACGGCTGGGCCCGCAGACCCTGTTCGCCTCGGCCGAGCCGCTCATCGCCCCGCTCCGGATGCGCAAGTCCGACGCGGAGATCGCGGCCATGGAGCGCGCGGCCGTCGCCGCCGACCGCGCCGTGGCGATGGCCTCCGAACTCCGCTGGTCCGGCGCCACCGAACGGGAGATGGCGCGGCTGCTGCGCCTGCTTCTGCTGGAGACCGGCCACGACGAGGTCACGCTCGTCACGGTCGCGGCGGGGGAGCACTCCGCCGCGCCCTACCACCGGCCCACCGAACGGGTGATCAACCCGGGCGACGCGGTGCTGGTCAACATCGGGGGACGGCACGAGGGCTACTGCTCCGACATCACCCGGATGTTCGTCGTCGCCGAGCCGCCCGAGGACTTCGAGGCCATGTACTCCGTCGTGCTCGCCGTCCACAGCGCCGCCTGCGAGGCGGTGCGCCCCGGCGTCACCGCCGCCGAGATCGACGAGGTCTGCCGCGCCGCCATCGCGGCCAGCGGATACGGGCTGTTCTTCGTCCATCGCACGGGCCACGGGGTCGGGCTCGACCAGTTCGAACCGCCCTACCTGACGTCGGAGGACCGGACCGTCATCGAGCCCGGCATGACCGTGTCCGTCCAGCCCGCCATCTACCTTCCGGGACTGTACGGCGCGCGGATCGAGGACGTCGTCGTCTGCACCGACGTCGGAGCCCGCCGCCTGAACCAGAGCCCGCGCCTGCTCATCGTCACCGACCGCTGAACGTGCCGTGATCCCCGGGTGGACTCGTCCGCCGATGACGGGATACTCCAAGGGGTGGGATCGGACGTCTTTCCGGACGAGCTGCGGGCGGCGGGGGTGACGCCCCGCGAGCTGGAGATCTTCTGGCTCGTCGGGGACCGCCTGCACAACCAGGAGATCGCCGACGTCCTGCACGTGTCGGAGCGGACCGTGGAGAGCCACGTGTCGGACCTCCTCCGCAAGCTCGGCGGCCCGGACCGGCGAGCCTCGCCGAACCGGCTGATCCTGGTCGAGGCGGCGGAGCGGCTGAAGGCGCTCCGGGACGCCGCCGCCCTGCCCAGGCCGCTGTCCTCGTTCGTCGGACGGGACCGGGAGATCGACGACCTGCGCCGGCTCGTCGGCTCCCACCGGCTGCTGACGCTGACGGGGCCCGCCGGGACCGGCAAGACCCGGCTCGCGCTGCGGCTGGCGGACCTGGCGACCGCACTGCCGCCCGCGGTCCTGGTCGACTTCGCCCGAGCCGCGCCCGGCCGGAGCGCGGAACGGGAGTTCGCCGACGCGCTCGGACTCCTCGCCGGGGAGGGCGACGGCTCGCGCGCCCAGATCCGTGCCGCGCTCGCGAAGGGGCGGCACTGGCTCCTCGTCGACAACTGCGAGCACGTGGCCGAGGGCGCGGCGGCGTTGCTCGCGGATCTGCTGGCCACCACCCGCGGCCTTCACGTGCTGGCCACCAGCCACGGGCCGCTGCGGGTGGCGGGGGAGGTCGTGTACGAGATCCCGCCGCTGCCGGTCCCCGAAGAGGGCGACGACCCGGCGGCCGTGCTGAGCGCGGCGTCCGCGCGGCTGTTCGCCGACCGCGCCGCCGCGGTGTCCCCCGGTTTCGAGGTCACCTCGGAGAACGCCCGGCACGTGGCGGTGATCTGCCGCCGGCTGGACGGCCTGCCGCTGGCGATCGAGCTCGCGGCCGCCCGGACCCGCGTGTTCTCCGCGGCGGAGCTGCGGGCCCGGCTCGACGACCGGTTCGCGCTGCTGACCGACGGGGCGCGCGGGGCACCGGCCCGGCACCGCACCCTGGAGGAGGCGCTGAACTGGAGCTACGAGCTCCTGAGCGGCGAGGAGCGGGTGCTGTTCGAACGCTGCTCGGTGTTTCCGGCCACGTTCGACTATGACACCGCGACCCGGATCCTCGGCTACCCGCCGCTGAGCGGGGCCGCCCTCGTCCAGGTCTTCCCGCGCCTCCTGGACCGCTCGTTGATCTCGCGCCGGCGGCAGGACGAGAGGACCGAGTACTGCCTGCTCGACAGCGTCCGCCAGTTCGCGCTCCGGCGGCTCGAGGCGAGCGGGACGGCCGATCGGGCACGGGAACAGCACGCCCGGCACCACCTGGGGCAGGGGGTGGCCGCGCTGACCGACCTCTGCGGGCGCGACCAGGCCGCCGCGCTCCGCTGGTTCGGGCGCCACTGGGCGGACCTGCGGGCCGGGATGCGATGGGCTCTCCAGCGGCAGGACACGACGCTCGCGTGGGAGTTCCTCGCCGGGATCGGCACCGGTTGGGAGGTGCTCGGCGCCCGCGGCGAGCTCTTCGACTGGCTTGACACGCTGCTCGCACATCCCCTTCCGCGAGGCTCGCTGGGCGTCCGAGCCGCGATCACCTGCGCGATCCTGTTCGACTACCAGGACACCGAACGGGCGCGGGGGTTCGCCGAGCAGGCGTATGAGCGTGCCGGGAGCGCCCCGGCGCAGGACCGGGCGCTGGCCCTGCTCGCCCTCGGCTGGACGGCGAGGGCGGCGGTGGTGGCGCGGGGCAGCGAGGTCGGGGTCCTCGAACGGGCCGTCTCCCTTTTCGAGCGGCTGGGCGACGACTGGCATCGCGCGCTGGCGCTGTTCCGCCTCGGGCTGTCCGTGCCGGACGCCCCGGCCGCCCTGGCCCGGCTGGCGGATGCCGCCGACCTCTTCGATCGCCTCCACAACCCGGTCAAGCGCTCCAACTGCCTCTTCCACATGGCCAATGTCGCGATCGAGGACCGCGTCCGTCTCGACGAGGCCGCGACCTGGCTGGCCGAGGCCGGCCGGCTGGCCGGGACCAGCGGCAACGAGCACGAGCGCCTGCACGCCGAGGTCGCGCTCGCCCGCCTCGACCAGGCGCGCGAGGACCACGCCGCCGCCGAACCCCGGTTCGTCCGGTTGCTCTCCGAGTTCCGTCAGATCGGCGACCTGCGCTGCGCGGCACGGTGCCTCCACGGCCTCGGCGGCGCCGCGGCGGCCGCCGGAGACCACCGGCGGGCCCGGCGGCGCCTCGCCGAGGCCCTGGAGATCGCCGTCGGTCTCGGCGACCGGAACGTGCTCGTGACGAGCCTGCTCCTGCTCGCCGGAGCCGACCACGCGACCGGGCGGCCCGACCGCGCCGCGGTCCTGCTGGGCGCCGTCGAGAACCTCGTCCCGGCGCCTCTCGAAAGCCCGGAGCCGCTCCGGGCCGCCCTCCGCGAACGCCTCGGGCCCGACGGCTTCGCCATGGCCCTCGCCACCGGCCGGAGCACCCCGCTCACCGCGCTGCGCTCGCTGTGAACGCTCCGGTCAGCCGAGCTTCGAGGTCTCGTCCTCGATCGGACGGCCATAGTCCACGGCGTCGAGGACGGCCGGGGGAGCGGTGGCGTGGAAGGCGGCGTCCGGACGTGCGCCGAGCGCGCCGTTGACGGCCGAGAACGCGATGCGCAAGGCCGCCAACACCGTGATCGCGAATATCTGGGCATCGTCCCAGCCGGCGTCGCGCAACTCCTGGACGTCTTCCGCGACGGTGCCGTGGGGCCTGCGGGCGACCTTCCGCGCCCAACCGGCCAAGGCCCGTTCCCGGGTGGTCAGCCCGGTGTCGGTGCCGCGGAGCACGGCGGCGGCCGTGTCCGCGTCGCTCGCCTCCGCCAGCCGGGAGCCCCAGGCCAGTGCGCAGTAGGAGTCGCCGGCGGCAGAGGCGCACGCGGCGATGAGGACGCCGCGTGCGCGGAAGTCGAGCCCGGCTGCCGCGCCGGCCTCCCCGAGCAGCTCGGAGAGCCCGGCGGCGAGACGGGGCCGGTGGGCCCACAGCCTGGAGTTGTTCATGACGTGGCCGGTGTCGGCGATGTCCTCGTCGAACATGCGCAGCGCCTCGTCGGTCAGGGGAGGGGCGGCGAGGAAGCCGGCCGCGTTCACCGCTGTCCCGCCTCGAAGGTGACCGGCCGGCCCTGCTCCTTCCAGGCGGCCAGCCCGCCGTCGAGATGCGCGACGTCGGTGTAGCCGAGCTCCTGCAGCGTCTGCGCGGCCAGCGCCGACCTGCCGCCGGAGGCGCAGTAGAGGATCGTCCGCGCGGAGGGGACGAACTCCTCGCGGTGGTACGGGCTGGCGGGGTCCGCCCAGAACTCCAGCATTCCGCGGGGCGCCGGAACCGCGCCCGGGATGGCGCCCTCGCGCCGGACCTCGTCGGGCTCGCGGAGATCGACCAGCGTCACCCCGCCGCCTTCCAGCGCGTCGGCGACCTCCGGCACCGACATGTTGCGCACCTCGTCTCGCGCGCGGGTCACCAGCTGCCGGACGGAACTGCTCATTGCCTCACCTCGAACTCTCGGGTGTCCTTGCCTCCCATCCGACAGGGCCCCGGCAGAACGCACATCCGTGCTCAGTACGGAGACGCGTCCGGGGAGGCCGCCAAGCCCGCACCCCGCCCTTTCCGGCCATTGTTCTGCGCCGGGGCTCGCAGGGGGCTTGGCCGTGCCCACGAACCGGTGCGCCGCTCGTGGTGGCGGCGAACGAAGAGCGCCGGTCCCGCCGGCCCTATGCTCGTCCGGAGTCGAGCGGGGAGGACACCAGTGTCGAAACTGGACGAGATCGGTGCGTGGCTGCGACACCGGTTGGCGGACCTGCTCGCCGAGAACCGGGTGCCCGGGGCGGCGGTGGCGGTCTGCGCGGGCGGCGAGACGGTCGACGCCGCCGCCGGGGTGCTGAACACGGCCACCGGCGTCGAGGCGACGGTCGACTCCCTCTTCCAGATCGGCTCGATCACGAAGGTGTTGACCGCGACGCTGGCCATGCAGCTGGTCGACGAGGAGAGGCTGGACCTCGACGCTCCGGTGCGGACCTACCTCCCCGAGTTCCGTATCGCCGACGAGCGCGCGGCGGAGCGGATCACCGTGCGTCAGTTGATGTGCCATGTCGCGGGTTTCGAGGGCGACATCTTCACCGACACGGGCAAGGGCGACGACTGCGTCGAGAAGTACCTGGGCGTCCTGCACGAGGTGCCGCAGCTGTTCGAGCCCGGCGAGATGTTCTCGTACAACAACGCCGCCTACTGCGTCCTCGGCCGGATCGTCGAGGTCGTTCGCGGGAAGCCGTTCGACGCCTGCATGAGGACGCACCTGTTCGTGCCGCTGGGCCTGACCCACGCCGCGAACGACCCCTACGAGGCGATCATTCACCGAGCGGCGGTGGGACACGTCGAGCAGACGCCGGGCGGCCCGCTCGGGCCCGCCCGGGTCTGGGCGCTGGCGCGCTCGAACGCGCCGGCCGGGTCGATGCTGGCGATGCGCCCTCGCGACCTGCTGGCCTTCGCCCGCATGCATCTCGCCGGAGGGCTCGGCCCGGAGGGCGGCTCCGTGCTGAGCCCCGCGAGCGTCAGGGCCATGCAGCAGCCCCAGATCGGACTGCCCGACATCGACCAGGGCACTGCCTGGGGCCTGGGGTGGGAGCTCTTCGACCTCCCGGGCGGCCGGGTCTTCGGCCACGACGGCAACACCATCGGCCAGTCGGCGTTCCTGCGCGTGGTGCCGGGGCGCGACGTGGCGGTGGCGATCGTCACCAATGGCGGCTCGCCGCGGCGGGTGTACACCGAGATCGCGGGTCGTGTGCTCCGGGAGCTCGGCGGTGTCGAACCGCCGGGGCAGCCGACGCCCGATCCATCCGCGCCTCCGCTGGACGCGTTCCGCTACGTCGGCACCTACACGTCGAGCACCAGTGAGACCACGGTGAGCCAGGACGAGGAGGGGCGGCTCTGGTTGGAGCGCGTCCCCACCGGGATCACCGCCGAGCTGGACGACGCGCCGTACCGGACGGAACTGGTCGCCTGGCGCGGCGATGCGCTGCTCCCGGTCGAGCCCGAGCGCGGCGTCCGCGCCCCGCTCGCCTTCCTCGGCGACGACGGCAAGGGGCACGCGATGTATCTGCACAACGGCCGAGCCGACAGGCGCGTGCCGGCGTGAACGGCCTGCACCGGCGCGCTTTCGTCGCCGACATGCACAACGACCTGCTCTGCGCGGTGGTCGCCAGGCCGGTCGACCGCTGGGCGGAGTTCTTCCGGGAGCGCTGGCTGCCGCAGTTGCGGTCCGGCGGGGTGAACCTGGTGACGCTGCCGGTGTTCATCGAGGACCCGTTCCGCCCCGAGGGCGCGCTGCGCCGGACGCTCCGCATGATCGAGGCTGCGCACCGGCTCGCGGCCGGAAACAGCGACGAGGTCGCGTTGTGCCGCGACGGCGCGCAGGTCGACGGCGTCCTCGCGGAGGACCGGATCGCCCTGGTCCTGGCGCTGGAGAGCGCTCCCGGCGTGGGCGAGGACGTCGAGCTGCTGGAGACCCTGTTCCGGCTGGGCGTCAGGATCGCGTCCCTGGCGCACTTCGGCCGCACGGCACTGGCCGACGGCAGCGGGGAGGACCGGACCGGTGGCCGGCTCACCCGCGCCGGGGTCGCGGCCTTGGCCGAGATGGAGCGCATCGGCATGCTCTTCGACGTCAGCCACCTCGGCGCCGCCGGCGTCGGGCACGTCCTGGAGCTGGCCTCGCGGCCGGTGATCGCGACGCACTCCTCCGCGCGGGCGCTCCTCGACCACCACCGCAACCTCACGGACGAGCAGATCCGGGGCATCGCCGCGGGCGGCGGCCTCGTGTGCGTCAACTTCTTCGCTCCGTTCCTCCACGAGGACGACCACTCGATCGACCGGTTGATCGACCACCTGGAGCACGTCGCCGGCGTGGCCGGCGTCGAGCACGTCGGCCTCGGCCCCGACTTCGTCAAGGAGGTGCTCGCCGACACCACTCCACCGTGCTGCGAGCGCGCCTTCGTCGAAGGGGTGCCCGCCGACGCGTACCTGCCCGGCCTGGAGGGGCCGGCGGGGATGCCGCTGGTCACCGAGGCACTGCAACGCCGTGGCTGGCCGGAGGACGCCATCGTCGCGGTCCTCGGCGAGAACGTGCGGCGGCTGCTGCGAACCGAGCTCGGCCGGCCCGCCGCCGTCGCCACCGCCTGAGCCCTGTGCGTGGAGGGCGCATGCCGATGCGTCCGGCTCGGTCGGTTCCGTATGCTCCCAGCCGCCCTCACGGCGGTGATCAGTTCGTGCGGACGGACGAACGCGGGCCTGAATGTTCGATGCGCGCTACAAACGCCGCCAGGGGTTTGCGTCCCAGTATCGTCGGGTGGCTAAGGAGAGCGCTGCCGCGCACACGACCGATGGCTCCGAGAACGCGCGTGGGCCCGCGAACGCCGATCGCGTACTGACGATCCGGGATCTGTCGGTCGAGATCCGGCGCGGCGAAAGGGTCGTCCGGCCCGTCTCGGACGTCGACCTGGTCCTGAACCGCGGGGAGACCCTGGGGATCGTCGGCGAGACCGGGTCCGGCAAGTCCATGACCGGTCTCGCGGTCATGGGCATGCTGCCCCCGGGGGGCCGGGTGACCAGCGGGTCGATCGACCTGGGCGGCGAGGAGCTCGTCGGGCTTCCCGCGGCGCGGTACCGGGCCGTTCGCGGCAACGACGTCGCGATGGTGTTCCAGGACTCGATGACCGCGTTGAACCCGACCCGGCGCATCGGGGAGCAGGTCGCCGAACCGGTGCGCCTGCACCACGGCGCGTCGAAGCGGGCCGCGCGCGGGAGGGCCGAGGAGATGCTCGCCCTGGTCGGGCTGCCGCGGCCGGCCGAGCTGATGGACGACCATCCGCACCGGCTCTCGGGCGGCATGCGGCAACGCGTGATGATCGCGATGGCGCTGGTCTGCGAGCCGCGGGTCGTCATCGCCGACGAGCCGACGACGGCGCTCGACGTCACGATCCAGGCGGAGATCCTCGATCTCCTCGACGACCTCAGGTCCCGGCTGGGCATGTCGATGATCCTCATCACGCACGACATGGGGGTGATCGCCCGGCACGCCGACCGCGTCGGGGTGATGTACGGCGGGCGCATGGCCGAGTCCGGGCCGACCCGCGCGCTCTTCCGGCGGACGCGGCATCGCTACACGCACGCGCTGCTGTCCTCGATCCCCTCGCTGACCCAGGACCGGCGGGAAGAGCTGTTCAGCATCGCGGGCGCGCCGCCGGACCTGACCGCGGCCCAGGCGGGCTGCCCCTTCGCGCCGCGCTGTGACGCCGCGACGGACCGCTGCCGCGAGGAGCGGCCGGCGCCGTCGGTGGAGGAGGACGGCCATGCCCATGCGTGCTGGCATCCGCCCTCCGGTCCGGCGGCCAGGGTCCGCGCCCGGTTCGCCGCTCCGCCGGAGTCCCTCCCCGAGCCGGGGGCCGCGCCGCGGCTGCGCGTCGTCGACCTGAGGCGCGAGCACCCGGCGGGCGGCGGCGGTCTCTTCGGCGGCCGCCGGACCGTGAAGGCGGTCTCCGGCGTGAGCTTCGACGTGGCGGTGGGCGAGACGTTCGGCCTCGTCGGAGAGTCGGGCTGCGGCAAGTCCTCCCTGGGAAGGATGCTCGTGGCCCTGGACCGGCCCACCTCCGGTGAGGTGATCTTCGATGGCGAACCGGTCACCGGGCTGAGCGCACGGGCCCTCGGACCGCGCCGCACCCAGCTGCAGATGATGTTCCAGGACTCGAACGCCTCCCTCGACCCCCGGATGCGCATCGGCAGGATCCTGCGCGAACCCCTGGCGATCCAGGGCGTCGGCAGGCGCGCCGAGAGGACCGCTCGCGCTCGCGAGCTGCTGCGCGACGTGGGCCTGCCCGCGAGCGTCATGGAGCGCTACCCCCACGAACTCTCCGGCGGGCAACGGCAGCGCGTGGGCCTGGCCCGCGCGCTCGCCCTGGACCCGAAGGTGCTCGTCGCCGACGAGCCGGTCAGCGCGCTGGACGTCTCCATCCGCTCCCAGGTCCTCAACCTCATGCGCCGCGTCCAGATCGAGCGCGGGCTCAGCAGCGTGGTGATCTCCCATGACCTCGCGGTCGTGCGGTACCTGGCCGACCGGGTCGGAGTCATGTACCTGGGCAAGCTGGTCGAGACCGGGACCACCGAGGAGGTGTACGGCGCCGCCGCGCATCCCTACACCGCGGGGCTGCTCGCGGCGGTCCTGGAGGCGCACCCGGAGGCGCCTCCAGGAGCGCCTGCGGGCGCGCGGGCGCGCGGCGAGCCGCCGAGCCCCATCGACCCGCCGAGCGGCTGCCGGTTCCGCACCCGGTGCGCGCTGGCGACCGATCTGTGCGCGGAGACGGAGCCCCTCCTGGAGCCGGTCACCGACACGCACCAGGTCGCCTGCCACCACCCGTTGCAGCAGCCCGCGGAGCTGACGACCCGATGATCCGTCACCGGTACGCACCAGCGGAGACGCGCTCGCAGACCTCGCCGAAAGGGGATTCGCACAGATGACTTGGTACGTGGTCCGGCGCGTGGCGATCTCGCTCCTCGTCCTGCTCGGGATCTCCGCGGTCGTGTTCTTCCTCCTGCACCTCGTCTCCGACAGCCCGGGGCGCGTCGTCCTGGGCCAGCGCGCCTCGCCCGAGGCGGTGGCGGACTTCAACCGGTCGCACGGGTTCGACCGCCCGGTCGTCATGCAGTACCTCAGCTACCTCGGTCAGCTCCTGCACGGAGACCTGGGGAGGTCGTACAAGCTGAACGCGGACGTCGGGACCCTGCTGCAGCGGAACGTCGGCCGCAGCGCGATGCTCTCGCTGGCCGGCCTCGTCCTCGCGCTCCTGATCGCCGTCCCGCTCGGCATCCTGCAGGCCGTCAGGCGCAACGGCGTCATCGACCGGGTCGCCACGGCGGCGTCGTACGTGCTGTACGCGACGCCGTCGTTCCTGCTCGGGCTGATGCTGATCGCCGTCTTCAGCCAGTCCCTGCCCGTCTTCCCGGCCGAGGCGTCCCAGTCGCACTCCCCCTGGGTGGTGTTCACCGATCCGCGGGCCATGGCGCTTCCCGTCATCACGCTCGCCGCCACCAGCGTCGCGATCTTCTCCCAGTACCAGCGCTCCTCGGCCCTGGACCAGCTCGGCCAGGACTACATCAGGGTCGCGCGGGCCAAGGGACTCCCCGAGCGATTGATCCTGACGCGCCATCTGCTGCGCAACGCCTGCCTGCCGCTGATCACGCTGGTCGGCACGCTCGTCCCCGCGCTCCTGGCGGGCAACCTGATCGTCGAGTCGCTCTTCAACTACCCCGGCCTCGGCCTGCTGTTCCTCAACAGCCTGCAACGCGAGGACTACCCGGTGCTCCTCGCCTACACCCTCATCGGCGGCGTCCTGACCGTGGCCGGCAACTTCGTCGCCGACCTCGTGGTCGCGGCGGCCGACCGGCGGATCGAGCTGAGAAAGTGACCTCACGAGACGTGGACGCCATGACCACTGCGACGGACGCCGCGACAGAGCCCGAGAGCACGACGGCGGGGACCCCGGTCTCGATGCGGTCGGTGCTGCGCCGGCTGCGACGGAACCCGCTCGGTCTCACCGGCGGGCTGCTCCTGGTGCTCCTCGCCGGGCTCTGCTTCCTCGGCCCCCTGTTCCACCCCACCGACCAGACCACCGTGGACCTGGTCAACGCGGCCCTGCCCCCCGGCCCGGGACATCCGCTCGGGACGGACACCAACGGGTTCGACGTGCTCGGACGGCTGATGGAGGGCGGCCGGGTGTCCCTGCAGATCGGGCTGCTCGCCGCGATCTTCGCGACCACGATCGGCACCGTCTACGGCGCCGTCGCCGGACTCGCCGGGGGAGTGGTCGACGGGTTCCTGATGCGGCTGGTCGACGTCATGCTGTCGGTGCCCTTCCTGTTCTTCGTGCTGATCCTGTCGGCCCGGTTCCATGCGAACGCCCTGTCGCTGAGCCTGGTCATCGGAGGGTTCTCCTGGCTCATCTCGGCCCGCCTGGTCCGCGGGGAGGTCCTGACGCTGCGGGTGCGGGAGTTCGTTCTGGCAGCACAGGTGATGGGCTCGTCCCGCCGGCGGCTGATCCTCACGCATCTGGTCCCGAACGCGCTCGGCGTGATCATCGTCAACATCACCTTCCAGGTCGCCGACGCGATCCTCGTCGTCGCCGCCCTGGGATTCCTGGGCTTCGGCCTGACCTATCCCACCGCGGACTGGGGCAGCCAGCTCGCCAGCGGCGTCACCTACATCTCCGCCGGCTACTGGTGGCTGATCTACCCCGTCGGCGGCTGCATCGTCCTCACGGTGCTGGCGCTCAACCTGCTCGCGGACGCGCTTCGCAATGCGGTCGGGAAAAGGACCGACTGAAAGACGGCGTGAAGGACGGCGTGAAGCCCGATCTGTGCGCCGCGACGGACACGGGGCCGAGAAATCGTCGGGTCGACCGAACCCTCGCCGGCGCCGGTGGTGCATCTTCGACCCACGCTGCGGAGGCCCCGACACGCACCGTCCTGGCGTCCCCCATCCCTCCGCGCATCTCCACCCGACATGTAGGGAGCCATCAATGACGCAAAGGTCTGGCCGGCGGCGAGGACGCCTCACCGTGGCGCTCGCCGCGTCGGTCGCCGTGTTCGCCGCGGCATGCGCCGGCGGCGCCGGCGCGACGAAGGACAACGCCCGCGAATACGACACGCTGCCGAAGCAGGCGGGCAGCCCCAAGAACGGCGGGACGGCGACGGTCGCGTTGACCCCTGGTCTCAGCCCCAACTTCATCTACCCCTACCCGCCCGCGTCCGCCAACGGGACCGTCATCGGCCGCGGGCTGATGTGGCGCTCCCTCTACCGGCCCAGCGGCGAGGGCGACAAGATCGTGGACGCCGGGTCGAGCCTGGCCGAGGCCCCCGCCTACAGCCCCGACCGCAAGACCGTGACCATCAAGATGAAGGACTACACGTGGTCCGACGGCGCTCCGGTCACGGCCGAGGACGTCGTCTTCTCTCTCGCCCTCCTCAAGGCCGCGCTCGCGGACAGCCCGGCCAACTGGAGCTTCTACACCCCGGGCCAGTTCCCTGACGGGGTCACGGCGGAGGCCGCCGCGCCTGACACGCTCACCCTCAAGCTGGAGACCGCGTACAACCCGTCGTACCTCCTCTCCATGCTGACGCTGCTGTACGTGATGCCGTCCAAGGAGTGGAACATCGCCCGCACAGGAGGGCCGCACCTGGACTACACGAAGCCGAAGAACGCGACGGCGATCTACAAGTACCTCACGAAGGAGTCCGGGTCCCAGTCCACGTTCGCCAGTAACCCGCTCTGGCAGGTGGTCAACGGGTCGTACCGCCTCAAGGCCTTCGACCCGACGACCGGTTCGTTCTCCCTGGTGGCCAACAAGTCCTACAGCGGCCCGGTCAAGTCGCGGCTCGACCAGATCGACTTCAAGGCGTTCACCTCCGCCGCCGCGGTGCTCAACCAGTTCAAGGCCGGCAACCTGACCGTCGGCACGCTGGACTCCGGCTTCATCACCCAGATCAAGGCGCTGAAGGCGAAGGGGTACAACGTCTACGGCGCCCCCGCGCCCGCCCGGTTCGACTCGCTGACCATCAACTTCAAGAACACCGTCGACAACTTCGACAAGGTCATCGCGCAGGCCTACGCCCGGCAGGCCCTGCAGCGCCTGATCGACCAGCAGGGCTACATCGCCAGCCGGGGCATCTACAACGGCGCCGGCTCCCTGAACTACACCACGGCGGGCAGCGGTTCCCCCTACCCGCCCGAGTTCGGCGACGACCCGCCCTACCCGCACGACCCCGCCGCCGCCGAGAAGCTGCTCACCGACAACGGCTGGAAGGTCGTGCCGGACGGCTCCACGACCTGCGTGCGCCCCGGCACCGGGACGGGCGAGTGCGGCGCCGGCATCCCGCGGGGCCAGACGATCAGCTTCACCCTGGCCTCCGCGAACACCCCGGCCTACGTCGGCGCCCGCGACGTCGCGTTCGCGTCGGCGGCCAAGAAGCTCGGCATCAAGGTCAAGATCGTGACCAAGGCGCTGAACTACATGTACTCCAACTACGGCAACACCTTCGCGCCCGCCAAGAAGAACGAGTGGGCGATGCAGGACAACGGATCGCTGTACCTCGCGGCCGGGTACCCGAGCAGCAACACGGTGTTCAACACGGAGGGCAGCTTCAACCTGGGCAGCTACCGGAACGCCGAGGCGGACAAGCTGATCGACGCCTCGACGTTCGGAGCGGACGCGAAGGTCCTCTCGGCCGAGGTGACCAGCCTCGCGAAGGATCTGCCCGTGCTCTTCCTCCCGACCCCGCACACCCTGGTCGTGTGGAAGGACAGCCTGTCCGGCCCGCCGTCGTCGTTCAACGCCCTGCTCAGCTTCCTGTACTCGCCGGAGCAGTGGTACTTCCACGGCTAGCCCGGACCCCCGCCGCCTTCCAGGAGCACCCATGACGCCTGACACGGGCGCGTTCGTCCGGCGGATCCGCCGGATCGACCCGGCCGCCGCCGACCTCGACGATCTCGAGACGGTGCGCGACCTGGTCGGCGACGCGCGGGTGGTGGCCATCGGCGAGGGCGCGCACAACATCACCGAGTTCCACGAGCTCAGGGACCGGCTGTTCCGGATCCTCGTCCGGAGGTTCGGGTTCACGGGCTTCGTGATGGAGTCCGGCTTCGCCGAGGGACTGGCCGTCGACGAGTGGATCCACGGAGGACCGGGGCAGGCCGAGACGGTTGCCCGCGACGGCATCACCTACCGGTTCGGCGAGTGCGAGCCGATGCGGCGGCAGCTGCGCTGGATGCGACGCTGGAACTCCGGGAGCTCGGCGAAGGTCGCCTTCTACGGGATGGACCTTCCGGGCTCGTCCACGTCACCCGGGCCGGCGGTACGCGCCTGCCTCGACCGGATGCCGGGACGCCCGGGTGACGAGGAGCTCCTCCGCCTGGCCGACCTGGGAGGCCGGACGGAGGCGGCGGTCCGCTTCGAGGCCATGACCGGCGCCGATCGCGACCGGCTGCTCGCGGGGCTCCGCGAACTGGGGGAGCGCGCGCTCGTGCTCGACGACGAGGTCGTGCGCCGGTGCGCGGCCTCGCTCCGCGCCTTCACCGAGGAACTGGACGCGCCCTCCGCAGGGCCGTACCCGCGGGACGTGTTCATGGCAGAGACCGTGGGCTGGATCCTTGAGCGGGAACGGCGCATCGTCGTGAGCGCCCACAACGCGCACGTCCGGCGATCGCCGTTCCTCGGCCGGCCGATGATGGGCGGCCTGCTCGACGCCTCGCTGGGAGCCGACCTCGTCTCCATCGGGATGAGCTACGGCTCCGGTCCGGAGGTCCGGTTCACCCAGCGCTCGCCGCGCCCCTTCGACTGCGACGTCTCCCTTGGAGCGCGGACGCTGCCGCCGAACAGCATCGAGTCGCGGCTGGACCGCCTCGGCCCGCCCGTGGCCGTCGTCGACCTCCACCGCGCGCCGGCCGGGCTCCTCGACGGCGTCGACGGCACGCTCGCCAACGGCGGCCTCGATCCCGTCGACGACTTCCCGGCGGCCTACGACGCCTTCATCCATTTCCGCCGGGCCACCCGGGTCCCCGGTGCGTTCGAGCGGCTCCGCGCGGAGTTCGAGACGGCCGCACGGGCAGACGCGCAGCAGCCCGCACGACCTGAAGAGCCGGAGTCACCGTGACCTTCCCCTACCCGCCCACCCGTACGGTCGAGGTCTTCGAGGACGTCGCGGGCGTCCGCGTCCCGGATCCGTACCGCTGGCTGGAGCAGGAGACCGATGAGGTGCGGCGATGGCAGCGGCGGCAGGCCGAGCTCGCCGCCGCCGTCATCTACGACGGGCAGGACCCGGAGGCCTTCCGGGGCCTGATCCAGAAGTACGACAGCGAGTCCCGCCCGGCCCTGCCGAGATGCGCGGCCGGCCGCTGGTTCCGCGCCGTGACCCCGCCGGACGGCGGACCGCCCACGGTCGTGGTCGCCGACCAGCCGTTCGGCGCCGGACGACCGGTGACGAGCCTGGCCCAGTTCGGCGACGAGGAGAACCCGGCGTTCCTGTCCTGGATGGCGCCGGCGCCGGACGGCCGCGTTCTGGCCCTGGGCATCTGCACCGACGGCAGTGAGCACAACACCATCCGGCTCGTCGAGGTGGCCTCGGGGCGGCTGCTCGGCGGCGCGCCGGAGCAGGTCCTGCACAGTGCGTGGACCGGCGGTGTCTCGTGGCTGCCCGACAGCAGCGGCTTCTACTTCTTCGCCCTCACCGGCTCACCGCAGGAGTTCAGGCAGGCGGTGTTCCTCCACCGGCTCGGCGCACCGTCCGGGAACACCACCATGGAGCCGATCCCGGTCGGAGACGACTCCCGGGAGTACACGCTCGTCCAGACATCGCCGGACGGCCGGTGGGCCGTCGCCAGCCACCGCGTGGGCAGCCCGATCCCCGTCGCGGTTCGCGACCTGTCCGAGCCCGGCAGCGCATGGCGCCCCTTCGTCACCGAGTGCCCCGGGACGATCGCCGGCCACATCGTCGGCGACCATTACATCGCCGTGACCGATGTCGCCGCCCCCCGCGGGCGGGTGGTCGCCATCCCGCTCGACGCGGCGAACGCCGGTGACCCGGCGGGTTGGACCGAGCTCGTCCCGGAAGGCGACACGGTGCTGCGGTCCCTCACCCCGGTCGGCCGGCACCTGTACCTCAGCGAGTTCGACCGGACCTTCGCCAAGGTCCGGATCATCGACCGCTCGGGCGCCACCGCCGGTGAGGTGCCCCTCCCCGGCCGCGGAGCGCTCGCCGCTCCCTTCTTCGCCCTGACCGCCCTGGCCTACGGCGCCCACACGGACGACTTCGTCTTCGCCTTCTCCACGCTGACGAGCTCCTGGGGCGTCTACCGGCACCGTCCCGGCGAGACGGAGGTCGAGACGCTCTCGGCGCCGACGGTCGCCCTCGACGCCGAACTGGAAGCGGGACGGGCCGTCGCGTCCGACGGCGTGGCGGTCCCGTACCACGTGGTGCGCCCGGCCGGAAGCGACCCGACGCGTGCGGCGCCGACACTGATCTCCGCGTACGGCGCGGCGAACGTGCCCCTCCTGCCCCAGTACCAGCCCGACATGGCCGCCTTCGTCGCCGCAGGCGGCGTCCTCGTGCAGGCGTACCTGCGCGGGGGCGGGGAATTCGGCCGGGACTGGTACCAGGCGGCGCACCGGGAGAAGCGGCACGTCCGCGACGCCGACCTCGTCGCGGTCGCCGAGCACCTCATCGCCGAGGGCCTCACGAGCGCCGACCGGCTCGCGCTGACCGGTGGATCCGACGGCGGACTCATGTGCGGAGTCGCCGTCACCACGCGGCCCGACCTGTGGCGCGCCGTCCTGCCGCGGGAGCCTCTCCTGGACCTCATCGGCGGCACCCGCGACCCCTACCTCGACTTCGTCATCCGCAAGGCCTGGGCCGACCCGGACGATCCGGCGGAGGTCCGCCGCCTCCTCCGGCTGTCGCCGTACGAGCTGGTCGGCCCCGGCGCCTTCCCGGCGGTCTACGTCCAGGCCGGGGCGACCGATCCGCGGTGCCGGCCCTGGCACGCGCGCAAGTTCGCCGCACGGATGCAGGCCGCCCAGGAAGGGGAGGCGCCGATCCTGCTGCACGTCTTCGACAACGCCGGCCACGGCGCGGCGACGCCCCATGACGTCGCGGTCGCGCAGGACGCCGAATGGCTGGCGTTCCTGGTCAGGACGCTCGACCTGCGGGGCCCCGTCAGTCGTCCGGAACCGACCTGAGGGACATCAGGCGCAGTTGCAGCATGGCCGAGAGGCGCGTGTTCGGGTCGCCGAGGTCGACGCCGCCGACCTCGGCCGCCCGCCGAAGCCGGTAGCGGAACGTGTTGGGGTGCACGAACATCGCGGCGGAGGCCACCGCGACGTCGCCGAAGGCGTCGAGCCAGGCGCGCAGCGTCTCGACGAGACTGGTCTGGTGCTCCTTGTCGTAGGCGACGATGCGCGCGACGGGGCCGCTGGGGATGTCTCCGCGGGGAACGAGATCGGCGAGTTCGAGCAGCAGCGCCTCGACGTGCACGTCGTCCAGGCGGGCCACCTGCCGCCCGGCGACTCCTGATCGCAGGACGCGCAGGGCCCGTTCGGCGCCCGAGCGCGACCGGGCGAGCGCCGAGCTGTCCGGGGCGAGCCGTCCCACCCCGATCAGCGGGCGCAGCCGGGACCCGACGCGGGCCAGGAACTCGGTGGCGACCAGGACCGCGCGCTCCTCGGCGTCCTGCCGGTTCTGCGGAAAGGGGAGGATGCCGTAGGAGACGTCGCCGATCAGCGCGGCGGCGGCGCGCGGGTGCATGGCGGACAGGTGCATGGCGAACGCGTCGGCGAGCCGCTTCCGTTCGGTGGCGAGCTGCGCGGGCAGGGGGCTCTCGGCGGCCGAGCCGACGACGGTGAGCGCGAGGACGACCGCCCGCTCGTCCTTCAGGCCGAGGCGGCGCACCGCCTCCAGCGACCGCGGTCCGCTTTCGAGGGCGGTGCTCAGCAGCTCCGCCCGCACCCGCCGCTCCATGTCCGCGTCGGCGCGCTGCCACACCATGTGCATCGCGACGAGCTTGGACGCCTCGTAGAGCGCCTGCCCGCGCTCCTCGCTCAGGGGCTCGGGAACGACCACCCAGATCGTGCCGAGGATCTCGTCCCCGGCGCGCACCGCGATCGCCGCGCGGGGGAGGGCCGGCGGCTGCGTCGCGTCGTCCGTCCTGGGCAGGGGCGCCACGAAGACGGGGCCGTCGCTGCGGTAGATCGCCTGGAACACCCCGCGCTCCTCCAGGATGCGGGTGTACTGCTCCGGGACCTGCCGGCCCAGGATCGTCTGGACCCGGGACAGGTCCGCCTCCTCCTGCCGGCTCGAGAAGGCCAGCAGGCGCGAGTTGCGGTCCTCGATGGTGACGGGTGCGTTGAGCAGCGCGGCGATGGCGTTGGCGACCGCGAAGAGATCACCGGACGGGATCCGGCCGAACGCGTCGGAACCGGCGTCGTACAGGCCGCTGTCGGCGGTCAGGGTCCGGAGCATCCCCGTCAGGTGGGTCCACGACGCGCCGCGGGCGAACGCGAGGACCGCCACCCCCGCTCCGCGCGCCGCCGCGACGAGCCGCTCGTCGGCCTCCACGGGCGCGCGGACCACCAGCCCGGCGGCGCCGCGCCGCCCGAGCTGGGTCACGACCCGCGCGATGTCGGCGGGATCGTGCAGGCCGACGCCCATCACCAGCGCGTTGCTCGGCAGCTCGGGCTCGTCGAGCGGGTCGTAGATCACGACGCCGCCGATGTCGCCGGCGAGCTCGACGTCACCGCAGACCACGTCGAGCAGCGTGGTGCCGAGTTCTTCCAGGACGCGCCCGAGGCTGGCCCGCGGGAGGCTGGTCACGGGGAGGAGCATGCGCCCGAAGCTAGCGCGGCGCGTGCGGGTCGTCGTTCGTACGGCATGACGAAATCACGCTATCCGATCTGTCCAAAAGGACAGGAAAGGATCATCAGGTCGGAACGGGGGCCCATGTCTTGGTGACCGTGACGGCGTCCAGGACGTCGGGGATCGGAGTGACGCCGAGTCCCGGTCCGGTCGGCACGGCGAGGTGCCCGTCCTCAAGGCGGAACGGCGGCGTGATGTCGGTCCGGTAGTAGCGGTCGGACGCGGAGGTGTCGCCGGGCAGGAGGAATCCGGGCAGGGCCGCGAGCGCCACGTTGGCGGCGCGCCCCACTCCCGTCTCGAGCATGCCGCCGCACCAGACCGGAACGTCGTGCGCCGCGCAGACGTCGTGGATCCGGCGGGCCTCGAGGTAACCGCCCACGCGGCCCGGCTTGATGTTCACGACCCGGCAGGCTCCGAGCGCGATCGCGTCGGCGGCGGCGCGGGCGGAGACGATCGACTCGTCGAGGCAGATCGGCGTGGTGATCCGCGCGGCGAGCTCCGCGTGCCCGACGAGGTCGTCCTCCGCCAGCGGCTGCTCCAGCAGCAGGAGGTCGAACGGGTCGAGCCGGGCCAGGTGCCGGGCGTCGCCGCGCCGGTAGGCGGTGTTGGCGTCGACCTGCAGCGGGATGGCGCCGAACCGTTCGCGCACGGCCCGGACCGGCTCGACGTCCCAGCCGGGCTCGATCTTCAGCTTGATCCGCAGGTAGCCCGCCTCCAGGTATCCGGCGACCGTGTCGAGCAGGGCGGGGATCGACTCCGCGATCCCAACCGACACCCCGCACGGCACGGTGTCCCGAACGGCGCCGAGGGCCTGGCCGAGGGCGACGCCGCGGGCGCGAAGATCCGCGTCCAGGATCGCCGTCTCCAGCGCCGCCTTGGCCATGCGGTGGCCCTTGAACGGCGCCAGGGCGGGGGCGACCTTGTGCGCGTCCAGGTCCGTCACGCCGGCCAGCGCCGGCACCAGGAAACGGCTCAGGACGTCGGCGGCGGCGTGCGTGTACTCCGAGGAGTACAGGGGCGCCGTCCCCGCGCCGCACTCGCCCCATCCCTCGGCCTCGTCGGTGACGGCGCGCAGCAGCAGCGCCTCCCGCACGGTCTCCGTGCCGAACGACGTCCGGAAGGGCGACACGAGCGGCACCTCGATGGTGCGGATCTCGACCCCGGTGAGCTTCACTCCGTCTCCTGCCTGTCCAGGACGTACCAGCCCGTGCGGTCGAAGCCGCGCACCCGCGCGCCTTCGGTGAGCAGCTCGCCGAGAACCTCCCGTACCGCCGTGCGCCACTCCGCGGCGCAATCCGGGTCGCTCAGCCGGAGGGCCTCGACGTCGCCGGGGACGCCGACGAGCACGGTGCGCGCGTCGGCGCGCCCGGCGACCGGCCCGCCCGTGGCGGAAACACCCAGCGCCACGGACGCACCCGCCGCGCGGGCGGCCCCCGCGTCGGTCAGTCTGGGGCCGCCTTCGCATGCCGCCCCGACCTCGGGCGCCTCCAGCCGCCACCGGACCAGGACCCGGTCGGTGTCGTCGCTGCGGTTGATGTCGTCGTCCATCGGACCGTAGAAGTTCGACAGGTACTCGGTCGGATCGGCGGCCAGCTTGGCGATGTTGAAGTACGCGTTGCGGCGCACCAGGGGATCGTAGGTCCAGCAGATCTCGCCGACACCGCGCAGCATCGCCCAGGCACGTTGATGCAGCTTCAGCGCGAAACCGACGTTGCGCCCCTGCACGTGCGTCAGCACCCCGGCGATGTGACTGTGCAGAGCCTCGCGCGCCGGTGGGGAGAAGAAGCCGAAGCAGGCCCCCACCAGCTCCCCGCCGTCGAAGGCGCCGCTCACGTAGCTGCCCGCCTTCGCCATCGCGCGCAGCAGGTCGGCCGTCACCGGAGGATTGTTCTCGCCCGTGCGCCAGATGCGCTCGTACAGACGGCGGACGGCCTCGAGCTCGCCGACCCTGTCCAGGGGGCGGATGTCGACGCCCGCGGCGTGCGCGGCGGCCTCGGCCGCGGCGCACGCCGCGTCGACGGGCTGGGACTCGCGACGGCCGCGGATGAGATCAGTCACGCCGGCCATGGTTCCAGCCGGTCCCGTCCCGCAGATGGTCCGAAAGCACCGGACGACGGGGCCCGGTTCGTCCGGACGGACAACCCTCCGCCGCCAGCAGCTCGGCGACGAGCGCGGTGAGCAACCGCGTCCGCTTCGGCAGCTCCGCCACGAACAGGTGCTCGTCATCGGCGTGCGCGCCCCCGCCGACCGCCCCCAGCCCGTCGAGGGTGGGAGTGCCGACACCCGCGGTGAAGTTCCCGTCGGAGGCGCCGCCGACGGCCACCGAAGCGAGCGGACCGATCCCGAGGCCGTCCGCGAGCCGGCGCGCCCGCTCGAACAGGTCCCTCGACGCGGCGGCCGGGAGCGGCGGCCGGTTCGGGCCGCCCCGGACCTCCACGCCGCCGCCGGGCAGCACCGGCCGCAGGGCCTCCATCGCCGCATGGACGCGGTGCTGCTCGGCGGCTTCCCGCACCCGGACGTCGACCTCGAAGCGCGCCGCTGCGGGAACGGTGTTCGCCGTCGTGCCCGCCTCCAGGCGGGTCGGCGTGACGGTCGTGCCCAGCGCGGGATCGCCCAGCCCGACCACGGCCATGATCTGGTGCGCCGCCTCGACGGTCGCGTTCACCCCGCGCTCCGGCTCCAGGCCCGCGTGCGCGGCCTTTCCCCGCACCAGCACCTCGTAGCGCGACACGCCCTTGCGCTCGGTCTTCAAGGCCCCGCCGGGCCCGGCGGCTTCCAGCACCAGCGCGGCCGCGCACCGCCGCGCCTCGCTCTCGATGAGCTCCCGCGACGAGGGCGACCCGGGCTCCTCGTCGCCGGTGACGAGGAGGGTCACGCCGTCCAGGTCGTCCAGCGCCGCCAGCGCGTGGAACGCCATCACCAGCCCCGCCTTCATGTCGAAGCACCCCGGCCCGCGCAGCACCCCGTCGCGGACCTGGAACGGGTGCGTCTCCAGCGAGCCGATCGGCCACACCGTGTCGTGGTGCCCGACCAGCAGCACGCGCGGTTCGGCGCCGAAGCGCCACCGGACATGGGTGCGCCCGTCGATGACGACGCGCTCCGCCTCCGCCCCCAGGAGCCGGGCGCCGACCTCGGCGACCACCTCCGCGCTGCGGGCGACCGCGGCCAGATCGTCGGACGGGGACTCGCAGCACACGAGCCGTTCGATGTCGGCGATCATCGTGGCCTCGCCCGCACGGACCCGTCGCGGGTCGCGGTTCGCCACGGCACAGCCTTCTGTCACGGTGGACACCTCCGGTCGACGCATCGCTCAAGCTTCGCGAGTCGCGCCGCGGGCGGACCTGTCCTGTCGGCCAACAATGGCGCGCGAGGTTGGGAACCGGCGATGAAACCGGGCGGCTCTCTGGGCCGCTCGTGTCAGGAGCCGACCGCCGCGCGTTTGCGGGCGCCCCGGACCGCCGCGGAGAGCGTGGCGATGTCGTAGGCGCCGACGTGGCGCCGTCCGTTGACGAAGAAGGTCGGGGTTCCGGAGACACCGCTCACGTCGGCCGAGTCGACGTCCTCGGCGATCCGCCCGGCACCGGTGTGCCGGCGCAGGTCGGCGCGGAACCGGTCGACGTCGAGGCCGATCTCGCCGGCGTAGCGGACCAGGTCCCGGGGGCGCAGCGCGTCCTGGCGGTCGAGCAGCAGGTCGTGCATCTCCCAGAACCGGCCCTGCGCGGCGGCCGCCTCGGCGGCCTCGGCCGCGAGCTGCGCCTGGGGATGGATGTCGTTGAGCGGCAGGTGGCGCCACACGTACCGGACGTCCCCATAGTCGGCGAGCAGTTCCCGGACGACGGACTCCGCCCGTCCGCAGTACGGGCATTCGAAGTCGCCGTACTCCACCACGGTCACCGGCGCGTTCGCGGGACCGCGGACGTGGTCGCGCTCGGGCTCGACCGGTGCGGCCAGGTCGATGATGCTCTCCGCCGTCCCGAGCAGCGCCCGCAACCGCCTGCGCGGAGGCAGCAGCGCGGTCACGCGGACGACGACCCAGGTCACGAGCGTGGCGCACAGGGCCGCGGACAGCACGCCGATCTTGGCCTCCTCCAGCCGCTCACCGGTGAAGGAGAGCGTCGCGATCAGCAGGGCCACGGTGAAGCCGATGCCGGCGATCGCGCCGCCGCCGCCGACCGCTGCCCATCCGACCGGCGGACGCAGCCGGCCCCGGCTCACCCGGGACACCAGCCATGAGGCCCCGAGGATCCCGACCGGCTTCCCGGCCACGTAGCCGATCACGATGCCGAGCGTCACCGCCGAGGTGAAGGCGCGGCCGAGGAACCCGGCGGTGATCGTGACGCCCGCGTTGGCCAGCGCGAACAGCGGCACGACCGCGTAGCTCGCCCACGGGTGGATGAGCAGCTGGAGCCGCTCGTTCGGGGAGATCGCCGCGGCCACCCCGGTCCGCGCCGACCGGGCGAACTCCGGGGTGGGCTGCTCCCGGAACAGCCTGAAGACCTCGGTGGCGCGTTCCAGGTCGTCGCGCGCCGCCGGGTGGGCGTACGTCAGCAGTCCCATGACCAGGCCGACGACCACCGGCTCCACCCCGGCGGACTGGACCGCCGCCCACGCGGCGACGCCCAGCACGACGTACACCGGGATCTGCCGCACCCCGAGGGCGCGCACCAGCACGGTCACCGCGAGGATGCCGACCGCCAGCAGCAGCGGCGGCAGCGCGATGTCGCCGCTGTAGACGACCGCGATCACCGCGAGCGCGATGACGTCGTCCACGACGGTGGCCGTGAGCAGGTACGTGCGCAGCCGTGCGGGGAAGGCCCGTCCGACCAGCGCGAGCACGCCCAGCGCGAACGCAGTGTCGGTCGACATCGCGATGCCCCACCCGTGGGCGGCCGGACCGCCGGCGTTGAAGGCCAGGTAGACGGCCACCGGCACGACCATCCCGCCGACACCGGCGGCCAGCGGCAGCGCGAACCGCCGCCGGTCGCGGAGCTCTCCCATGTCGAACTCGCGGCGCGCTTCGAGCCCCACCACGAAGAAGAACACCGTCATCAGGCCGCTGTTGACCCACTGCCGCAGATCCTGCGAGAGCCCGGCGCCCCCGAACCGGACGGACACCTGCGTCTCCCACACCCGCTCGTAGGAGGACGCGTCCGCGTTCGCCCAGACCAGTGCGGCGACCGTCGCGGCCAGCAGGACCACGGCGCCGCCCGTCTCGGTGCGCAGGAACTCCCGCAGCGGGGTCCGCAGGTTGCGCGCCCACGCGGTCCGGTCGGCGAACGATCCGGAGGGCGGGCCCGCTCGGCGCTCCGTCATCGCTGGACGCTCACCCGGGCCCCTCCTCGCCCGGCAGCCGGACGCGCAGGGCGACCGTCCCGGTCAGGTCGATCCAGGCCGAGTCCGGCGTCCGGACGTAGCGCAGGAGGACATGGCCGCATCCAGGGCAGCGGGCGACCAGGCCGGGCGCCCGGTCGTACACCCGCAGCTCGGCGATCGGGCCGGTGAGCCCGCAGTTGACGCAGCGGCCGGTGGCCGCCGTGACGTCCACGGCGAACAGCTCGCTCAGCGGGCCGGCCAGGGCGTTGCCGTCCACATGATCCATGGGACCGGGGGCGTCCTCCCGGCGGGGCACGTTCATCTCGCTCAGCCTCCGTTCAGCCGAACCGTTCGGTCTTGATCCGCCGCGGGTCGTGACCGCGGGCGAGCAGCATGTCGGCCGCCGACTCCACGAACCCCGTCGGCCCGCAGACGAAGCAGTCACGGTCGGGCGGGCCGTCCCCGAGATCGGCCGCCGTCAGCCGGCCGGGCGGGCGGGGCCAGCCGCCGGGGGCCGCCCGGGTGTAGACGTACGCGACCTCCAGCCCGGGCTCGGGACGCCGCAGCTCGTCGGCATAGAACACGTCCTCGGGCGTGCGCGTGGAGTACACCAGCCGGAACCGCGTTCCCGCCCCGGCCAGGCGGCGGGCACGGACCATGGCCATCAACGGCGCGATCCCGGAACCGCCCGCGACCAGCAGGACGTCCCGCCCCGCCTCGGGCCGCCACACGAACCAGCCGCCCACCGGACCCCGGATCTCGACCGGATCGCCATGGCCGAGCACATCGGTGAGATACGGGGAGACCTCACCGTCCGGGACCCGC
The DNA here is from genome assembly GCF_039540335.1 of Actinomadura verrucosospora. Lineage (NCBI taxonomy): Bacteria > Bacillati > Actinomycetota > Actinomycetes > Streptosporangiales > Thermomonosporaceae > Actinomadura > Actinomadura verrucosospora. The sequence goes on from NZ_BAABEV010000002.1 coordinate 238,468, forward strand.
TGCACGGTGAGCTCCACCCGATCGGGCGCGGAGAGCGAGTAACTGCGCTGCGCGGCATACCCGTCCTCCGCGGTCAGCCGCACGTCGACATGCTGACCGGCCAGATGCCCCGGCCAGCCCGGCACCTCGAAGACGAGCGTGCGGGCCGTTTCCGTCTCCCGGCGCGTCCCGGCCAGCCGCGCCACGCGCCACGCTAGTCGCCCTGGTACCGCTGCTCGCGCCATGGGTCCCCGTAGTCGTGGTAGCCGGCGGTCTCCCAGAAGCCCGGCTCGTTCTCGTTCAGCAGGTCGATGCCCCGCAACCATTTCGCCGACTTCCAGAAGTACAGGTGCGGAACCAGAAGCCGCACTGGCCCCCCATGCTCCGGCGCCAGGTCCTCCCCGTCGTAGCGGTAGGCGATCCAGGCCTTGCCGTCGAGCAGATCCTCAAGCGGCAGGTTGGTGGTGTACCCGCCGTACGAGGACACGAGCGCGAAATCGGCCGCGGTCTCCACGTCGGCCAGCAGGACGTCCAGCGACACCCCCTGCCAGTCCGTGCCGAGCTTGGACCACTTGGTGACGCAGTGAATGTCCACCCGCGGCTTCTCGAACGGCAGATCCAGCAGCTCCCGCCACGTCCACCGGTATTGCCGCCCGGTCTCCGCGGTCACCGTGAGCTCCCACTCCTCCGGAGGGATCCGCGGGGTCGGACCGGCCGACAGCACGGGAAAATCCTCGGTCAGGTACTGCCCGGGCGGCAACTGGACCGCAGCCTCGCGCCGCCGCCCATGGAACCCAGGCGAAACGACCCCCATCACAGCCTCCCCTCATCAGGCAGAACGGACCCCGTCCTCTGGCCCTTCCTTCCCCAACCCACCGACCCCGATGCGGCCCCCACCCTGGTCACCACCGACCCCGCGCCGACTGGGCACCCGCTCCTCCTGGAGCGGCACAGGCCAGCCTGGCGAACGCCCCACAACCTCAGCGCCGCCCTCACTACGTCAAGCCCGTTGGCGAAGTGTCCGGGAGAGTGCCGACGCGGAAGGGCGGAAGCGCTGCTTTCAGGTACGGGTGAGGAGGACGCTCCGGACCTGCGAGCGGACGAGAGCGCGGTCGAAGACGCGGACGTCGTCGATTCCGCCTCGCCAGTGGTCGATGGGGCGGCCTTGTTCGAGGGCCCGGCCGATTTCCAGCGGACCCGTCGCGCGCACCAGCCTGCGGCACGACCGGGTGGCCGAGAGTTCCCCGTTCACGTAGAGCCGCAACTGCCGCGTCTTCAAGTCGTACACCGCGGCGAGGTGCGTCCATGTGCCGGCCTTCGGCCGCTCCCGGCTGAAGACGGTCTGGTCGCCGTCGGCCCACCCGGTGGCCTGGTTCGGGACCAGGATCGCCCACCTTCCCTTGTCGGAGTCGTAGCTGAGCAGGAAGACGTCGAAGTCGCCGTGGTGCACGCTGAGCACGGTGCCCCAACCGTCGCCGGCGTCGAGCCGAACCCAGGCGGTGACGGTGAAGTCCAGATCCGTGCGGAACACCGCGTTCTGGGCTGTGGTGTGGGCGGTGCCGTCGAGCAGCAGCGCCTGCCCGCTGGGCGCGGCGATCCGACTCGCTCGGCCGGCCGTTCTCAGCGGATGGCGGCCTTCGGAGTCCGCGGCGAGGTCGTTCCCGGGATCGTCGAACCGCCACCAGGCCACCGGCTCGGCCGCCGGGGCCGCCGGGGCCGCGAGCGGCGGCGCCGCGGAGCCGCTCAGAAGGAGCAGCATGGCGGCCGACAGCGCGACCGCGTATCGCCGGATCCGGTTGCGCGGCCTGTTCGCGGCCGCTCTCGGCTGTGGTCGAACCGGCCTGGTGTCGACCAGGAGGAAGGTCTGCGCGGGGGGCATCGCGTGGGCTGGCGACCCGTCACCGGCCAGGCGGTCGTAGGCTGCCAGCCATTGCGCTGCCTCCGTCACGGCTTGTTCGGGGCCGAGGCAGGCGCGGACGAATGCTTCGACGGTTTCTCGTCGTGGCAGGGTGTCGCCGGTGAGGGCTTGGGCGATGGTGCTGCGGGGCAGGCTGTCGCCTGCCGCCTCCGCCCGCCGCTCCAACTGCCGGTAGGAGAACCCCGAGCGCCGCTTCAGATGGCGCAGGGCGTCCATCAACTCTTCGGCGTCGCGAATCCGAGGTGGTCGGGGGCCGGTCGGGGGTCTGCCGTGTGACCGAGAGCGACGCTGTGCCTTGGGCCGGTCCGGATGTGAGCGGTGATCGCCAGTGCCGGTTCCGAGGGTGGACCGGGGCGATGCCCCCAAGTCGTTGCCCTCGGCGAGCCTGTCGTACGCGGCCAGCCACTGCGGGGTTCCCATCATGGCTTGTTCGGGGCCGAGGCAGGCGCGGACGAATGCTTCGACGGTTTCTCGTCGTGGCAGGGTGTCGCCGGTGAGGGCTTGGGCGATGGTGCTGCGCGGCAGGGTGTCGCCCGCCGCCTCCGCCCGCCGCTCCAGCTGCCGGTAGGAGAATCCCGACCACTGCTTTAGGCGACGCAGGGACGAAACGAACTCTCCGCCGGACCGCATGTCCTCCGGAAGAAAAATCTCCTGCGCCATGTTCCCCCTGCCGCCCGAATGGCACCCGCCGCCTATACAAAGAATGATGGCCGCAGTCAAAGATCTCTGACAAGGGCGATTTCGTCGGGTAACGCTACGTCGCCGGATCGTGTCCACAAGTGATCATTGTCGATGTCCGGGAACCGGTGCCGTCCGACCGGCCGTCCGGCGCTGTCCGGGACACCGCTCTTATCCCTTTGTGCAGGCCACACCTGGTGTCCCGGACGAAAATCCCCTTGTGGTGCAGCCGCCTCCGAAGCACGTTGCTGATGGACGCGGAAGGGCGCGTCCAGGCTCGTCCACGGTGAGGAAAGGAGGTCTCTTCGGCTGGCCTGCGTACGCCGACAAATGCTTCGAGTAACGGATCTCAACCCTTTACTCGGAGGCGGTGCGACCGGCCGGCCTTCAGAAGATTCGCCGCACAGTCGAAAAGGAGACGAAGATGGCAGCTTTCCGCACGAAGAAGATCACCCGGCTCGGTCTGACGACCGTCGCCGCCATCGGCCTCGGCGTGGGCGCGGCCGCCTCGCCGGTGCAGGCGGCGCAGACCGCTCCCGCGCGACCCGCCGTCGCGGGGCCCAACTGCGGCTGGACTCCCGCCACCAACGGCAGCGGGTCCATGCGCACCGACAAGCCGATGAAACTGCGGGAGGGCCCGTCGGCCACCTGCGACACCATCGGGTGGACCTCCATGCCCACGAACCAGAAGCTGTGGGCCCGGTGCAAGTTCGTCAACGACGCGGGGAACACCTGGTACTACGTCCGTCCGGAGCCGCCGGCGGGGGAGTACTGGGACCCGGGCTGGATCTTCTCCGGGAACGTCACCGGCGTCCCCTCGGGGATCCCCAAGTGCTGAGCACGTCCTAGGGGCGCGCACGATCTGATCAGTTGATCGGATCGCGACCGCCGGCGGGGGTCGCCCACCACGGGCGGCTCCCGTCGGCGTCGTCGGCTTCCACCGCGTTGAACTCGTACACGGCCTCCGTGCACGCAACCCCAGTGTGGTGTGTCCTCGGTGATGGGCCCCTCAGCGGCCGTCACTAATCCGAGTGCTAGGAGCCGTTGAGGGCCGCCGGGTCATCCTCTCCTTGCCTTCCGACTCCCCAGATGCCGCCGGGCACGGCGGCCAGGTCGTACACCGCGGTCCCGGCGGGGATCGTCACGGGCTCCCATTGGCCGCCGCTGTAGCGGTACGGGGGCTTCTCCGGCGGCGCGGACGCCTCCGGCGCGACCCAGGGGGTCCCGGACGCGTCCACGGTCAGGTCGCCGAGGTCGGGGTACCCGGCCGGGGGCGCGATGTAGGTCCATGCGGTGCCGTTCCAGTGCGCCAAGCGCTTGGCCGTGATGGCCCAGACGTCGTTCGCGGCGACCGGGACGACCTTGCGGAACCAGTCGTTGACCGCGGGCGGCGGGACGTTCTTCCAGACCGCGCCGTCGAAGTGCGCGGCGGCGGGCACCTGCTGCACGCCGTCCTTGTAGCCGACCGCCCATGCGTCGGACGCGGTGAGCGCCTGGAGGTCGGCGACGTAGTCGAGCCCGGGCACGTCGACAGCGGTCCAGGCGTCGCCGGTGCGCTTGAACAGCCCGTTCCCGGACTCCAGGTCCCAGGTGCCGGCGAAGGTGCCCGCCGGGCCGGTGGCGAGCATGGTGACGTACTTGGCCGGAACCGCGACCTTCTGGAACGCCGAGCCGTCGAAGCGTGCCACGTAGGTGCTCCACCTCCCGCTGGCGCCGAGTCCGCCGGCGATCCAGGTCTCGCCCGCGCCCGAGGCGACTTGCGCGATCTCGCCCTGGCCCGTCCAGCCGTTGATCGGATACTCCTTCCACGACGAGCCCGCCCAGCGCCGCACGACCGGGTTCCCGTCGTTGTACACGGGGCACAGATCGCCCCAGTGCAGGCAGTACTTGCCCTGCACACCGCCGACCCAGACTCCGCCCGCGCCGTCGGCGGTGACGTCGTGGAGCCGCGCCGTCGGCCACAGGAAAGGCAGGGAGACCGGACGCAGCTCGGGGGCGGCCGCGACGGCGGGTGCGGGAAGAGACGCGATGGCGACGGCGATGCCGGCCGCGATGGCACGTTTCATGCGAGCACTATCCAACGAACTCCAAAAAAACACCAGTGTCTACTGGAACGGTCGACCCGGTCGCATGCGGACAAAGCAGCGCCGCCCTCGCCGGCTCCTCAATGGGCACCCTCACAGTCCGATCACCGTTCTCCACAACGCCCTGCGGCATGGCCGGCCCGATCCGCGGTCACTACTCCTGCCCTGGGCTGCTTGCCGCGTGGTCCACCGGCGCGTCCAGCCACCCCCGTACGACGGCGAGGTCTTCCTCGGAGAACACCGTCTCGCTGGAGTCGATCCGCTTCAGGACGCTGCGTACGAACGCCTCGCCGATCTCCTCCGCGGTCGGCGGGGGGTCGCGGTAGAGCGGGGAACCGCCTCTAGAGGCGCCGTTCATGACGAACCCGATGTGCTGGCGGCTCACCCGCAGGCCCCCGTCCGCGAGCCTGTCCCGCGACCAGGCAGTGCACTTGGTCATGTTGAACGTGTGCTCGGACGCGTAGTCGGAGAGCGCGCCGTAGACGGCGGGCCACCAGTCCTGGGGGAGCTGGGGCAGGTTCATCAGGTCGCCGAGACGCTCGATCGGCTCCGGCACCGGCACTTTCTGCGTGCCGCCCTCGGGCGGCTGGTGCCGGTTTCCGTCCCACAGCAGGTGCTGGGACATGGTCAGGCCCGGCAGGTTCAGGCTCCACAATGCCCTGGAGAAGCCGCCGAGACCGAACCAGTTCGGACCGATCGTGGCGGCGCCCAGTTCATCGCGCACTTGCTGCGCCAGCGCCGCGAGGTTGAGCGGTTCGGCGGCGCCGTTGTACTCACGCGACACGATCGATCTGAAAGCCTCGTAGGCACCGGATCTATGGGCGGCGACGGTTCCTGGATGTCCGGTGCCGTCGCTTTCCGGCGTGATCTCTCCGCTCGGGTCGTCGTCGAGGTCGATGGATTCGCCTTGGACGAGCGCGAGCATCTGATGACCGTTGAGTACCTGGTCGGCGATCGAGGTGTACGCCTCGGCCGCGTCCAGCGGCGACATGATGAGCGTACGCCGGTCCGCGCGGCGCAGCCGTTGGAGCAGCGGCGTCATGTCGGAGTCGCCCGAGGCGATGATGAACTCCTCGCACACCGGCTCCGTCGACAGCGCGTCGATCGCGTCGACGACCACCCTGATGTCCGCTCCGTTCTTCGTCGCGTTGTATCGCGGGCAGTCGACGATCTCGAACCCGGCCCGCACGAACGCGCCCCGGTAGCGGGAGAAGTACTTGCGCTCCGTACCCATCGGCACGTAACCGCTGGGATTCAGGTAGCACCGCAGCACGAGCCATCGCCGCCGCGCGCCGGTCTCCGAGATCTCCGATAGCCGCCGCAGCCACGCTCCGGGGTCCGTCGCGAATCGCTCGGCCGCCAGTGGATCCAACTCGCACAGGCCGCTGAAGACATTGTCAAAGTCCAAATACAGTGCAGTCCGCATATGGTGCATGGCAGTAATCTAGCGCCATCGCATCTCCTGAGGCCAGATGGCTGATCCTGGTTGCATGGGTGTTCAGTGAGCCTTTTTCGTGCGCTCCTCCCGGACGCAGGCTCCACGCGTTGATGGACAAGGTCCACTGGGATTACCCGGCTCCAGAATGAATTTGCTGCTGAACTCGGGAAGGCCGCTATCGTTCGTTGCCCGCTCGTCGGGTTCTGAATCCCAAAGCAGGGGCTGAAGACGAAGGGCGGCCGTTGTCGGTCTCGGCTGTTCGGGGCCGGGTGGTGCAGGCCGCTTTAAAGATCGTGTCGGCGGCTGGTGTCCATACCCGGCCGTGCCTCTAGCAGGAGGCCTTTGCCCGTGCTTTGCTAATCGCATTCGACCGTTACGGCATTGCGGTCGACCCAGGGGGATGCACGCGTGCCGCGCGGCGGGGCGTGCGGCAAGGAGGGACAATGCCTCTTACGTCGAAACTCTTCCGCGACGACGTGGCGCTGCAGAAATGCCTGGTGTCGGACGCCGGCCACGTCACACCCGGCGCCCGGGGCGACCACGTCTCCAAGATCCAGGCCGCGCTCGTCACGTTGGGCGCCGGCGTGATCGCTCCTGACGAGATCGAGGGGATGCTCTACGGCCAGACGACGGCGCGGACCGTACTGGCCTTCAAAGGACCACCGCGCAACATTCTGGGCCCCGGCCAGACGACGCCGGACAACATCGTCGGCAAGAAGACCATCGCCGCGCTGGACAACGAGCTCGTGGCGTTCGAGAACAGACCGCCGCCCGCCGTGTTCAGCCTGTTCGTCTCTCTGACCCATGAAGGATCTCCCCACGACCACAGCACGTGCCCGAGGGACGCCGGCGGGCACCTGGTCGACCACATCGCCACGCCGATCAACCCGGGCCTCGGGCGGAAGGTGAACATCGGCGGCGAAGGGGAGACCCGGTACCAGGGCTTCGAGGATTTCGTCACCGACTCCGGAGTCATCGGCGGACCACCTCGCCCGCTGACCGACGCCATTCCCCGCGACACGGTCACCGACATCGCACTGCGGTCCGCGCCCATCACGCCTCGCGGAGAGAGCGAGATACGCCGGATCGCGGCGTCCGGCGCGCGCCTCACGATCGCCACGAACGCGTACACGCTGCCGAAGATGGAGCAGATCGTCCAACGGCTCGGCGGGACCGTCATCGAGCGCATCTCACTGCCGGACACCTCGGTCCCGGACGGACTCGGCTACCAGATCCTGGTCGTCGTACTCCCGCCCAAGTTCTGACCCAAAGTCAACACGACACGGCTCGCACCGAGTTCCGTGCGGTGCCTCCGGTCATCCCGTGAGCATCCTGCCTACGACGTGCTCATCAGCCGCCGACCTCTACGCCATAGCCGAACCAGTACCCGCACGGCCTCCATTCAGGGGACGGGATGGAGGTGTCCCCTTCCGAGATGGGAGGGAAGTACTCGATATCTACCCATGGTTGGAGCCACACCCCAGGCCGCCCCGAGGCGATGAGCGCGTCGGCGTCCACGACCACACGCCAGGCGAAACTCCCGTCCCAAGTGGGCGGTAGCCCGAAAGGCCCAGGACTGTCTGTCGCCGGCTGCACGCTGAACCAGCCGGCCGATTCCGGGTCCGGTGCTCCGATGTTGAAGCGTAGAGACGCATCCATGCCAGGACCGCGGAACTTGAACAAGATTTCGCGGCCGCCGTCGGAGAGGTCGAGGTAGGTATCCGGATACGAGGTCCCTCCCCATCCCGGCGGGAGTGGCCGGGAGAAGCGACCCTGTTCGCTGACGGCCGGTGTGAGACCAGGTGATCGCACGCGTCCCCGTAGGTGGTGGCGCTCGTACCCGCCCTCGGCCGGCATGATGATCTGCACGCCGGCTTGGACGTAGGCGTCCGCGGCCACCGTGAACTGGTCGGTCTCGACCCGGAACCACGAAGCCGGGGTCCCCTCGTCCGGCAGGATGTCGAATGTCGCGGTGACGGGGTCCGTGCCCGCGTTGTGGATGACGAAGTTGATCGTGCCGCGCAGCATCCCCGACCCGTCGTCGGCGACGTTCACATCGATCGGCGGGGTCTGGGTCAGTCCGCCTGTGTCCACCCAGATCTCCAGCTCACCCATGGTCGTCCCCTTCCGGCGGCCATCCGCCCGGGATCGGGATGTGGTCGATCAACACCGTGCGTTCGGTCAGCTCCGGCGGCTGCGCGCCGAGGCCCTCCTCCGGGGCCGCGAGATCGCCGAGCGGAGTCAGGTCTTCGACCTCCCGCACGCGCAGCCGCAGCGGCCGGCCTCCGGGCGGCAGCGGCAGCTCGATCGGCGCGCCGGACGCGTCGCCGGTCCGCGTGAACGTCGGCAGCGGGCGCCACGCGGGCAGGCCGGGGTCGGTGGCGGGGTCGACCGCGATCAGCTCCGGCGCCGGGCCGCCGTCCGGGGCCTCGTCGATGCCGACCTCGACTCGGTTCGGCGGCCGCGGCCCGACGCCGTGCACCCGGACGAGCAGCCGTCCCCCGGCGCGCTCGACGACGATCTCCCGGTCGGGCAGGAGCGGCACCCGCTCCGTCGTGGCCACCGGCGACAGTTCCAGCGCCGGCAGGCTGTACGGCTGGTAGCGGGCCACGGCCAGCCGTACGAAGGGCCGGTACGCGCGCATGTCGGCGGGCGGGGTCAGCGCCACCTCGGCGCGCCACGCGTCGCCCTGGAAGGTGACCGGGCACGCGATCACCGATGCGGTCAGCTCACCGCCGGGCAGCCGCACGGAACGCGCCTCGCCGCCGAACCACTCGGCTCCCGGGTACCGGCCGACGCGCGGCGATGCGTAGACGGGGTCTCCGGCCAGCTCGGTGACCAGATGCGCGGCATCGCCGGGGCTCTCGGACGCGACCACGCCCAGGCACTCGCCCGCACCGGTCGCGTACCAGGGGCGGGCCAGCTCGACCACCAACCGGTTGCCGGAGCGGCGGCGTACGATCCGGTCCGGCCCGGTCTCCTCCGACCAACGGAAACCGGGCAGCACCGCAAGCACCTCGAGTTTCGGCGGCCGGGCGGACGACGGCACCACCACGGTGCGCGGCTCGCCCAGGAGCTCGAACGCCCCCGGCGGGTCCTCCGGGGCGAAGTACGGCCGGTAGCGGCTCACCGCCTTGGCGGTGTAGGTGACGTCGCGATGCCGGGTGTCACCGAGCTGGTGCGCGAAGCGCAGTCGCGGCGCCTGGTCACGGTCGACGTCCCGGTCGTGCACGTGGCCTGCCGTCATCGGCTGTACGGAGTCGTCCGACCATTCCTCCCAGGCGGCGGCGACCTCCACCCTGCCCGTGCTGGCGGTGTGCAGCCCGTCCTCGGCGAATTCCGCCGTGACGATGGCCGCCGTGTCGCCCTCGCCGCGAGTCGCCTGCAAATCCCGCCATACCGGGGCGATCCTGGGCCGGCGTACGGCGTGCACGGCGTGCACGGTCACCGGCGGCGAGAGCAGCGGGTGCCGCCCCCGGAGCGCGTTCCCGCTGGTGACTCCGCCGGGGGCGGCGCGCGGCCCGAGCCACTCGTGGACGGCGAAGTGCGGGAGGAAGCCCGGCGTGACCGTGGAGGAGAGCTCGACGTCGGCGCTCTCCCCGGGAGCCAGGTCGATCCGGAGCCGATCGTCGTTCTCCCAGCTGAGCGCGACCCCGGTGCCCTCGGGCACGTGGTCCCCGACCACGACGGTCTTGGAGTCGGTGCCCGGCCAGGGGCGCCAGTCCGCCGCCGACCACGGCCCGCCGGCGTACGCGGCCACCCCGGCGGCCGCCGGGTCCGGCAGAGAGAGCGCGGGCTGGTCGCCGGGCGCGACCCGCAACGCCTGCGCGGCGAGCCGCCAACTCTCGGCATCGGTCATCGAGTCGAATACGCCGTGCTGCTCGATCAGCGCGAACACGGCCGCCGGGGGATGCAGCGTGCAGGCGTCCCGGGCGGCGTAGCGGGGTTCGGCGGCGGCGAACTCCTCGGCGGTCATGCCCTGGTCGCTGCGGATCACCAGGTGGTCGACGGCCGCGCCCGGCAGCGGTGCGGAGTCCACGTGCAGGCGGGGCGGCGCCACCGGCTCGGCCCGGCGGTAGGCGATCTCGTCGCTGGCGCAGGCGTCGGTGACGGCGTCCAGATCAGGGCCGCCGCCGGCGATGTCCGCCACGCGCACGCGCAGGCGGTAGCGCCGGCCGAAACGGAGCCGGGGGAGCGCCCCCTCCGGCACGTCGAAGCTCCAGTCCAGGTTGTACGGGGCGGCCATGCGCGGGGCGGCGGCCTGCCAGGTCCGGTCGGGACGGTGGGCGAGTTCGGGAGGCGGCACCGCGAGGCTCCAGCCGTCCCACCGCACCACGATCTCGTCCGCGCGTATCACGCCGTCCTCGCCGCGTACGGCGGCCAGGTGCTTGACGTGGCCCTCCTCCCGGCGGCCCCGCCCGGTCCCGATCTCGATACGGTCGCCCGCCGCGTCGAGCACCGAGTAGGCGGCCTCGCGTGCGCACAACGACCGCCACCGGGGGTCGTCGGCGTCGAACACGTCCACTCGATAGCCGAGCACCAGATCGGTGGCGTCCAGTTCGTCCTCCGCGTTGCCGTCGGTGGCGTGGACGCGGTTGTGGGCGCGCAGGGCGGCCCGGTCGAGTCGGTCTTCGAACTCGCGTTGCCGGTCAGGGCGGATCAGCATCAGCCCGGCCGACCGTAACGCGGGCAGTTGTGCGCCCGGCCCGCTCGGCGCGGAGGGCCCGGCCGGATCAGTGCCGGAGGCGAGCAGCCGTGCGGCCGCCCGCAGTCCGATCACCCCGCCGTCCACGTCGAAGGTCGCGATCGCCCAGGGCGGCGTGTCGCGCGTCTCGTCCACCAGGTCGATCCGCGGTGCGTCCGACAGGTCGACGACCCCCCGCCGTACGTCACCGGCCCGTTCCGGGCCGGCACCCGGCCAGAATCCCTCCGTGTCGAGCTCGTACCACGTCCACGGCGAGGTGAGCACGAGGTCGGTGCCGTACGCGCGCACCGACAGCCGATCGCCGTCGTCCAGCTCGCCGGCGTCGATCAGCAGCTCGAATACCAGCCCGAGGTCACGCAGCACCTCCGGATGCTCGCGGATCAGCCCGAACGTGCGCCGGAAGTCCATGGCCGAGTCCAGCAGCGGCGAGTCCCGCGGCGGTTCCGGCGGAGGGACGGCGGCCCACGGCCGCAGATACCGCGCCAGGTCGGGGGCGCCGTCGGGTTCGGCCAGCGCCTCGCTCACCTCGCGGTACGTCAGGCCGATCCGCTGGGCGTCGCCGTACCGGGGCGTCACCAGGGCGCTGTCCGGCTCACGCAGGCCCGCGAACAGCCTGGCCGCGTCGCCCCGGAACACGGCGTCCCAGACGTCCTGGCGGGCCACGGAGTCGTACAGCACCGGGCGGAACCGTGTCGCCTGGACGCCTGAGGGATTCTTGACGTACAGCCGGAAGTCCAGGTCGTCGAGCAGCATCCTCGGCCACGTGTCCAGGCCTTCGGCCGTCAGGGAGTCGCCGTCGAGCCTCGGAACCACGACGACCCGCAGCACGGCGGGCCGGCCGATCTCGTGGCCGGGCACGTCGGCCGGGGTGAGCAGGCGGTTCGGGACCGCGATCAGCACCAGGTCACTCATCGCCCCGGCCTCGGTAGAAATGGACTCCGTCTTCGCAGGCGACGGTGAGCACCCTGCCGTCGGCGGTGAATCCCAGGTCGTGGGAAACGCCGGCCACCGGACCCCACCAGAAGGCGTCCGCGTCGTCGCGAACCCCGCGTCCGACCGCCTCGCCGTCAAGGTCGAACATGTACAGGTACGGCTGCTCGGTCGCCACGAGCAGGGCGCGTCCCTTCGGATAGAACACCGGCCGGGTGACCGGGTACGGCAGCCGCCACGCGGTGTGCGCGTCACCGGGGGAGGAGACCGAGGTCACCCGCACGTCGTTGCCCGCCGCGGTCGCGAGCAGCCGGCCATCCGGGCTCACCGCGACCTGGTCGATCCCCGTGTGGTGGGGGATCGTCTCGGTGAGGCCGGTACGGATGTCCACGAGCACCAGCGCGGCGTCGGCGTTGCCGCTGGTGATCACCAGCTTGGCGCTCCCTTCGCCGGGCACGGCGAACGCCAGAGAGGTGATCTTGCCGTCGACGTCGATCGGCTTCTCGAGGATCTGCTCGCCGTCGTGGCGCAGCAGGCGGCAGTGGTTCCGGCTCGCCACCGCGATCACCGCGTCGTCGGGTGATTCGGCCGGAAGCGCCGCGACCCGCTCGAGCGGTTCGTCGAACTGCACGCTCGTCGGGTCCTGCTCGTTGACGTCGTAGAACCGCAACCACGTGTCGCCGCGTACGTCGACGAGCCGCCGGTCGTCGACGAACGCCGCCTCGCGCGGGGCCCGGGTGGCGGCGGAGGGGCGCCGCGGCCAGGACTGCAACGGCGTGCCGAGCAGCGTACGGGCCACGAGTCTTGTCTCGGCAAGCCACACCGCGCAGTGGTCACCGCTCGGGCTCACGGCCAGGCCGAGCACCCGCGCGTCCGGCTCGCTCTCGTAGAGGGGTACGGCGTCGCCGAGCCTGCGGAAGTACTCGAAGCCGCCGGGCCCATCGCCCGCACCGACCACGCCGATCCAGGTCCGTTCCCGCTCGGGCGCCTGGGAGTCCGGGATCGTGGCGAGCACCATCCGGTACGGGGTGCCGCGCCGCTCCCACTGCTGCCGGTGGGTCCACGCGGCCGCCGCGACGTCGTCGATGTCGTAGCAGGTGACCCGGTTGCCGCCGCACAGGGCGATCCGGGTGCCGGAGGGGTTGAACTCGATCCGGCCGGCCTCGCCGTCATGCCGCCAAAGGCAGGCGCCGGTGCCGGCCTCGAGCAGCGTCACCCCTGGGCCGGACGGGGTGGCGTTCACGGCCAGCAGCCCGCCGTCGGGGCTGAATCGGACGCAGCGTGGCCTGCCCGCGGCCGGGTCCAGCCGCAGCGTACGGAAATCCTTCGCCGGGGCCAGCCCGGGCAGCGTCCGGACCGTGAGCTCGGAGCCCGAGGCGTAGGCCACGAACTTCCCGGACGGACTGGTGGCGATGCCGTGGTAGCCGACCGAATCTCCGGCCGGGAGCCGGTACTCGACGTACCCGTCGCCCTCGAACTCCATGATCCAGCCGGAGGTGCCGGGCTCGCCACCCGCTTCGTCCACCCAGAAGGACTCGCCCACCGCGAGGAGGATCTCGCCGGTGGCCCACTTCAGCTGCCGGCACTCGCCGAGGAGGGGCCGCGTCTGCTTCGAAGGTCGCGGCTCGCCGGTAGCGCAGTCGACGATCGAGGGTGGCGAGCCGTACGCGAGCAACGAGGGCGAGCCGTCGGGTCCCAGGCACCACGGCTGGCTCAGCAGCAGCGACACGGACCTGGTCCACCCGGCAGGATCGCCCGGCTCCATCGCGTAGGCGAGGAACCCGTCATCGGTCCACGCCAACAGGAACGGATCTCCGACGTCGCCGAAGGCGAGGTCCCTCGCGCCTTGGTACTGCCGCTGCCAGAACCGTTCGCCGGTGTGCACGTTGAGCCCCACCAGCCGCTGGAACGGCTCGGTGTCGTGCGGAACCTGCATCCGTTCGGCGTACGCGCAGACCCCGTACGCGGCCTGGACCGTGATCGCGGTGAGGGTGCCGCGGGGCAGGCCGCTCGGATCCTCTCCCCACGCGGGCTGAGCCTGCCCGCCGGGCACCGACAGCTTCAGCGGGGGATCCGTGGTCCCGGTACGGGCGGCCAGCAGATGATCGCCGTCCGTCCAGAACAGCCGGTCCGGGGCGAACGGCAGGTCGAACTCGGCGACCGGGGGGACGCTGCTCACGGCTCCTCCTTCGAAGGCGCGGGCGCGAAGCGGCTGCGGTACCGCCGCCAGTTCTCCAGCCCCGGGTCGTGGTCGCCGTCGGCGGTGAGGGCCGCGAAGGCCGCGGGCCGGGTGAGTGCCGGCGCGCCCCCGCCGACCAGGCGCCATTCGCCGCTGTCCAGCTCCACACGCTCCGACCAGAACAGGACCTCGATCTCGAGGATCACGGTGGCGCGGCCCACCAAGTCGTTCGTCGCCGACCGGTACGTCAGCTCCAGCCTCAACTCCACCGAGACCGAGACCAGCCCCAGCACGTCCAGGGCGCCGCCGATCCGCAGGTAGCCGCTGACCTCCAGCTCGCCGGAGTCCCAGACGAACCGCACCCCGCCGAGGATGTGGGCCTCGCCGCGCGCGACGTAGAACTCGACGGCCACCAGCGCCCCGAACTCCAGCGCCGCCTCCAGCCGCCGCAGCCCGTTCTGGTCCGCGGCGAGCTCCAGGTAGCCGCCACCGCCGAACGCCATCACGGTCAGCACGAACGGGTTCGTCCGGCCGGAGAAACCGAGCACGACCACGGGTGACGCGCCGGTGAAGGACACGTCGACGCCGGCCCGGAACAGCATGTTGCGCATCACGAAGACGCCGCATGTCACGGCGGGCAGCGGCAGCGTGTAATCGACCGCGACCCCGTCGGTGGACGGTGTGATCTTCGGCCCGGCGGCGCCGATCGCGACGTTGTCGCCCAGCTCCTGGAGCAGCTTCAGGCCGCCCAGCAGCTTCGCCCCGAGGCCCTCGACGGTGAGCCCGTTGGGAGGCGCGCCCTGGTCCGGCGGCTCGGGCCCGGTCCGCCGGACGTACGTCATCTTCGCGAACGACAGCTCGAGCAGCGGGTTGGACGTGGGCAGCCGCAGCCCGAAGTCATGCAGTGTGCAGGTCGCGCTCGTGCCGGTGTCGGACGCGACCACGTTCAGTTCGAGACGGGTGGTGTCCGTGGCGACGAATCCCGGAAGGTTCTTCCGGAACGTGACGGCGCCCGGCTGCGACCAGCTCATCGTGACGACCGGACCGCGGCCCGGCCGCATCTCCGATGTGATCATCGGAGGCACGTCGATACGTTCGATGATCTCGCGCAGCGGGTAGCCGAGCAGGCCGGCCCCGGCGTCGAACAGGCCGGCCGGGGAGGACACCAGGGCGCCCGCGGCGGCCTTGACGGGGCCGTAGTCCCGGGAGATCGCGTTGACCCGGTACGCCAGCGCCGCCAGCCCGCCGGAACGCTCCGCCCGCCCCGCGAAGTCGATCGGTATCGCCTCGCCTGCGGCGAGCTCGAGCATCGCGAACGCCGACTCGCCCTGCTCGGCGAAGGCGTCGGTGTACCGGAACGGGTGGTAGGCGTCGGCCTGGTCCAGCAGCCGTCCCAGCGCCGGCAGCGTCATCTCCAGCTCCTCGAGGACGGCGCCCGGATCGGCGTGGTCGAACCGGCCGCCGAGCGTGAAGCCGCGGACCAGGTGGACGTCCGCCGGTGCGGCCTCGGGCGCCCGGGCGAGGTCGAGCGGGGTTGGCGGGATCGTGACCGTGACCCGGCCGTAGAACCTCCCGAGTTCCTCGGCGAGCCGCGAGGCCGCCGAGGTGTCCAGCGACCGGTCCGCGACGAACACGAGCGGGACTTCGAGCCGGACGGGTCCGTTCGGCGCGTGGCACTCCACCGGGAAGAGGAGGGGCTGCCCGGCCGAGGCCATGGGCCGGAAGTACGTGTCCCTGCGCTGTCCGTCCCCGGCATCGAAGCTCTGCCAGTCGGGGTGCTCGAGCTCGGTGAAGACGGTTCGGGAGACCTCCACCTCGTCGAAGGGGAACCGGCGGCGGATGGCCGGGTCCCGAGACCGGCCGCGTACTGGCTCGACGACCGTGAGCTGGTAGGCGTGGCGAAGCACCGCGACCTGCTCGGCCGCATCGAAGGCGCGCACCACCGACTTCTCGTAGACGGCCCGGTGCCCGAACGGGTAGAGGTAGCCGCGGGCGAGGAAGCGGACGGACATGTCCCGGCCGAGTACGGCGCTGTGGTCCCATTCCGCCTCCGGCCAGCGTCCGGAGGCCACGAGGGAGCCCCCGAGCGCGCTCAGCTCGAACAGGCGTGACCGCGCCGGCGCATTGCCCGTCAGCTCGGCAAGGGACTGCCGGGCGAACCGGTCGAGCGCCGGCACGAAGTCCGGAGGGTCGCCGATGCCTGCCGCCGTCCCGTCCACCACCACGAGCTCCACCCCCGAGCCGGGCTCGGAAGCGTGCAACCGGGTACGCCACAGCGGGTTGGTCTCATCCGGGACCGTGCCGACAGGGTGGCCGGCCCGCAGCGGGCGTCCGCCCTGGCCCTGGGGGCGGACCTTCAGCCGCCACGGCAGCTCAACCACGCTACCGGCGTCGACGGCGAGCTCGCCGGCGGCCCGGACCAGGCCTTCCACGGTGAGTTCGACCCTGTTCCCGGCCGGCACGACGAACCGCAGCGCGCTCGACCCGGACAGCCGCGCCCGCCGCCGCCCGGCGGCCCCGGCGGTCTCGGCGATCGTCTCCTCGGCCAGGTGCTGTGGCGGAAACCAGAGCGTGAGAACCCCGCCGCCCGGGTCGGCCACCAGCGCCGCCCCTCCGCCGGTGACGGTCATGCCGGACCACTCCACCCCCAGCAGCAGGTGGTCCGCCGGTCGCGCCACCAACGCCCTGATCATCGCCTCGTCCCCGTCACATCACCCTCATCTCCCAAGGTGACTCCGAGCGCGGCCGCCACCGCCGGGAAGCCACATGCACCCGCTCACGGAGCCGGGCCGATGCGAATCCGGCGGCCCTGCGGGCGGCTCCTCGGGATGCGACACCAGGATTCGTACGGCCAAGACACCGGTCGGCATCGACGTCGGCAAGCGCGCGCAGCATCTCGGTGGACAACTCCATGGGCCACCTCCTGAGGAGCTGGCCACTCAGCCACATGGACGGCGCATCGCGGGCGACATACTGCGCGTGGCGGGAAACCCAACTCGTACAGGCCAGACTCCGGAGTGGCGATCCTGGAGTCAAGACGCGCAAAGCGCGTAATGGCGTTCAGGCCACACATGGCCTCACGCCGGGCGCTCCACGGTCCGGGCGCACGATAAAGGCGTGCGAAGGAAGTCAGCCTTGCTGGTCGTGCTGTGTCATCCCTCGGATGTGTCGGGTTGCGGTGGCGCAGATGGTCTGCGCTCGGGTGGGCTGCGTCAGCTGGGCTGCCCTGTGAATCGACGCCATGGTGCGGCGGCCTGGGTAAACGGTGCGTCACAGACAGTGATCGATAGGTGGGTTGGGGGCATTTCGAGGGGTAGGCAGAGCGTGATCAGCCGCGCCCTGGATCGTGGGTGACGCGGTAAACCTGATCTCGCTCGGCTGGCCAGCGTCCACCGGGCGGCGCATTCGGCGGCGGCTCGTCGGTGCCGCCGTCGTCGGATCAGGGTGGCGGACCTGCTGACCGGCGCGCCGGCCAGGCAGGCGAAGGACATCGCCTGCTGCTGGGGGTGCGGGGCATATGCAGAGGAAGGTCCATGGAACTGACGGCCACGACGACCATTCGCAAACCCGTACCGGAGGTCTACGCGTTCTGGCGCGATCTGGAGAACCTGCCGACGTTCATGGCACATCTCGCGGAGGTGCGCGGCACCGGTGACCGCAGGAGCCATTGGGTCGCCAGCGCCCCGTTCGGCGAGGACGTCGAGTGGGACGCGGAGATCACCGACGAGGCTCCCGGCGAAAAGATCGGGTGGCGGTCGACGGGCGACGCCGACGTGCCGAACTCCGGCACGGTCCGGTTCATGCCGGCCCCGGACGGTGCGAGCACCGAGGTGCATGTCGGCTTGGTGTACGACATTCCGGGCGGCACGGTCGGCAAGACGGTCGCCAAGTACTTCGGCGAGGAACCGCACCAGCAGCTCGACGACGACCTGCGCCGGCTCAAGCAGGTGCTGGAGACCGGCGAGGTGGTCCGGTCCGACGGCGCCCCGTGGGGCAAGCGGGCCCGCAAGGAGTTCCCGCAGCGTCCAGCGCAACCGCTCTCGGAATCCGAGCTCGCGAA
This sequence comes from Actinomadura verrucosospora, assembly GCF_039540335.1. Classification (NCBI taxonomy): domain Bacteria; kingdom Bacillati; phylum Actinomycetota; class Actinomycetes; order Streptosporangiales; family Thermomonosporaceae; genus Actinomadura; species Actinomadura verrucosospora. The sequence goes on from NZ_BAABEV010000002.1 coordinate 256,439, forward strand.
GGGAGCGGACGAGTGAGAGCGAACACCTGGGCGGGCCGCAACAAGGTCGAGGTCCGCGACGTGCCGGACCCGACGATCCTGAACAGGCGCGATGCCATCGTGCGGATCACCTCTATCCGCGATCTGCGGCTCTGACCTGCACCTGGTCGACGGGTACGTGCCCACGATGCAGGACGGCGACGTCATGGGCCACGAGTTCATGGGCGAGGTGGTCGAGGTCGGCGCGGGCGTCGATCCGGACCGGCTGCGCGTCGGAGACCGGGTCGTGGTGCCGTTCCCGATCGCCTGCGGCGCGTGCGCCGCCTGCGCCGCCGAGCTGTATTCCTGCTGCGAGAACTCCAACCCCAACGCCGGGGTCGCGGAGAAGATGTTCGGTCACCCCGGTCGCCGGAATCTTCGGTTATTCGCATCTGACCGGCGGCTTCGCGGGCGGACAGGCGCAGTACGCGCGGGTGCCGTTCGCCGATGTCGGTCCGCTGAAGATCGAGTCCGACCTGACCGACGAGCAGGTGCTGTTCCTCTCCGACATCCTGCCCACCGGCTACATGGGCGCCGAGATGTGCGACATCCAGCCCAGTGACGTGGTGGCGGTGTGGGGTGCCGGCCCGGTCGGCCAGTTCGCCATGGACAGCGCCCGGGCGCTCGGAGCCGCGAAGGTCATCGCCATCGACAAGGAGCCCTACCGGCTGCGGATGGCCGAACGGGCGGGCCATACGCCGGTGAACTTCGAGGAGGTCGACGTACGGTCCCGGCTGCTCGAACTGACCGGTGGCCGGGGACCGGACAAGTGCATCGACGCGGTCGGCCTGGAGGCCTCCCACGGCAGCGCGCACATCGCCGCCTACGACCGGGTCAAGCAGGCCGTACGGTCGGAGACCGAGCGCCCGCACGCGCTGCGCCAAGCGATCCTGTCGTGCCGCAGCGGCGGCGTGGTCTCGGTGATCGGCGTCTACGGGGGCCTGCTGGACAAGTTTCCCGCCGGCGCGTGGATGAACCGGTCGCTGACCCTGCGTACCGGTCAGTGCCACGTACAGCGCTACATGAAGCCGCTGCTGCGGCGCATCGAGCGCGGAGAGTTCGATCCGACCCGGATCATCACCCACACGCTGCCGCTCGACGAGGCGGAACGCGGCTTCGAGCTCTTCAAGAACAAGCAGGACGACTGCGAGAAGGTCGTCCTCAAACCCTGACGGCCCTCCCCGGCCGGCCGCCGCGGCGAGCGCGGTGGCCGGCTGCGGGTCTTTCCGGCGATGCCGGTTTGCGGTGCCGCCCGGCAGTGCGGACGGGTGCTGCTGTGAAGGCGGGAGCTACCCGTCCTTCTCGTCCCGCCAGCCGCCGGGGTCGGGATGGTAGCCGTAGGCGGCGGCCCGGACCGTGTCCTCGTCCTCCAGCCCGGAGCCGATCGCGCCGCCGACGGTGGCCATCGAGCTGATGATCCAGGCCAGCATCAGGTAGTCGGTGGAATCGACCGGCCGCTGCAGGGTCTGCTCCAGCACCGGTGCGTCGATCAACAGCGCCGCGGCGAGAATCGTTCCGGCGAACAACACCAGATAGGACACCGCGGTGGCCAGGGTGAGGGTGAGGATCGTGCCCACGTTGAACAGCCGGGCCAGCTCGGCCGGTGTCTCCCGGTCCGGTTTCTCCCACAGGTCGTGCGCGATGATCAGCCAGGCCACCAGTGCGGTCAGCCCGAGGATCATGATCGCGGTGAGGCGGAGTGGGCCCAGCGCATCGCCCATCTCCCAGATGGTGCTGGTGGTGAGCGCGAACGCGGCCGTGCCGAAGACACCGACCAGTAGCTTGGACAGGCCCAGCAGGGCCCGCCCCGGGCGGTTCGCCCGGACCATCCCGGTCACCAGCCGCACCCGGCCGATCAACTGTGAGGCGACGTAACCCAGTTCCCCGGCATCGGTCTCGCCGACCACCCGGTGAATGGCGCCGACCTGGCTGGCCAGCTCGCCCGGTGCCTCGCCGGCCGGCGGTACCCGGTCCTGGCGAGCGTCAGTGAGCAGCCGGCCCACGAGCTCCGGAACGGCGGCGCGGACCGCTCGCAGATGGCGCAGCCCCAGCGCGGGCAAGGACACCAGCGCGACTCCGCGCCGGGCGGACGTCCGCGCGACCAGCGGCACCCCGTCGGTGTGCAGCGGCAGGTCGGTCAGGCAGATCGCGACGTCCCACCGGGCGTCGGCGCGCCGGCGGGCGAGATCGTCCAGTAGCGCCTCAACGCCGCCGTCGCGGCGGGGGGCCACCTCACCCCAGCCTTCCCGGACGGTCCACCGCACGTCCGCGTCCACCCGTTCGCCGAGCAGGCCGGCCAGCTCAGCGGTGAGTCGCGCCACCACCTTGGCCGGATAGTCCGGCGGGGTCGCCACGAGCCCGACGACGATCTCCGGCCGTTGCTGATCACTGGCGGCCATGGACGCTCCCCACCGGTAGCCGTATGAAATTCCACGTCTGGCTACCCGCGGTCGCGCGACACATGTGCCGGGGACCGGATCCGCTCTGAGGGGAAGCAATCTGCTGATCGGCTATCCAGAGCCGGAGGCAAACGCTGGGACGGACGCACGTTCGTGGTCGACGAACGTGCGTCCGACGTGCAGTGGCGGTGGCCTACGGGGCTTTGGTGAACTCCTGCACGATGCGCTCGCAGAAGTCCGGCAAGTCGTCGGGCGACCGGCTCGTGGTGATGTTGCCGTCGGTGACGACCGGCTCGTCGACCACCTCGGCCCCGGCGTTGCGCAGGTCGGTGCGCACGCTCGGCCACGAGGTCAGCCGACGATCCCGCGCGACGTCGGCCTCGACGAAGTTCCACGGGCCGTGGCAGATCGAAGCGACCGGCTTGCCCGACTGGACGAAGTCCCGGACGAACCGCACCGCGGCGGGTTCCATCCGCAGTTTGTCCGGGTTCACCGTTCCGCCCGGCAGGAGCAGCGCCTCGTAGTCGTCGACCGACACATCGCCGACCAGCTGGTCTACCGGGAAGGTTCCGGCGTTTTCGAGGTCGTGGTCGCGCGCCTGGATCTCGCCGCTGGTGATGGAGACCACGACGGTGCGGGCGCCGGCGTCGTCCAGCGCTTGCCGCGGCCGCTCCAGCTCGACTCGCTCCACCCCGTCGGCCGCGAGGATGGCGATCCGGCGCCCGTTCAGCTCTCCAGTCATGTCAGGCACCCGCCCCCGCCATCTCCGGGTGCAGGACGACCTTCGTCCAGCCGTCGTCTCGCTTGTCGAAGTGCTCGTAGGCCTCCGGCGCGCGGTCGAGGGGCAGCTCGTGGCTGACGATGAAGGACGGTTCGGCCTTGCCCGCGGCGATCAGGTCGCGCAGTTGCCGGTTGTACCTCTTGACCGGGGCCTGGCCGGTGCCGATGTGCTGGCCCTTGAACCAGAACATGCCGTAGTCGAAGGCGAGTTTGCCCTGTCTGGCCAGCTCGTCGGCGGCCCCGGGGTCCTGGGGCACGAAGACGCCGACATTGCCGATGTTCCCGGTGAAGCGCACCGAGGCGACCAGCCGGTTCATCGTCAGGTTGGCCTGCTCCTGCCCGTCGGGCTCGTGCGCCTGGTAGCCGACGCACTCGCAGCCGTTGTCCGCGCCCAGGCCCATCGTCTCGTCCAGAACGGCCTGCACCGGGTCGACCTTCGAGTCGTCGATGGCGATCGCGCCGATCGACTCGGCCAGTCGCAGCCGGTCGGGATGCCGGTCGACGACCATCACCTTGCTCGCCCCTCGGATGGTCGCCGAGAGGGCGGCCATCAGCCCGACCGGACCCGCGCCGTAGATGACCGTCTGGTCGCCGGGCCGCACGCCGGCCATCTCGGTGGCGTGGTAGCCGGTGGGGAAGATGTCGGCGAGCATCACGTAGTCGGTCTGGCGCTGCTCGGCGTCCTCGCCCAGCCGCAGGCAGTTGAAGTCACCCCAGGGCACGCGCAACAGCTCGGCCTGTCCGCCGCTGTAGGGGCCCATGTCGGCGAAGCCGTACGCGGCGCCGGCCATTTTCGGCTCAGGCTGAGCGGTCAGGCAGTAGTTCGTGAGCTGACGCTCGCAGTTCTTGCAATGTCCGCACGCGATGTTGAAAGGCAGGACGACCCAGTCGTCCACCCGGACCTTGTCGACCCCGTCACCTACCTCCACCACCCGGCCCAGGTTCTCGTGTCCGAACGAGCGGCCGGTTTCGAAGTCCGTCCGGCCCTCGTACATGTGCAGGTCCGAGCCGCAGATGTTCGCCGACGTGATCCGCACCAGTACGTCGGTGGGCCGCTCGATCCGCGCGTCCGGCACATTCTTGACGCTGACCTGCCGCGGTCCCTCGTACACCACTGCCTTCATGATTACCCCCCTTGTCGCAGTTACCTCACTCACCCGGTCCGTCACACCGGATTCTCGTAGCGGACGTTCAGTTCGCCGTTCGCGACGGTGATGTGGATGGTCGCGCCGTCCCGGACATCCCCTGCGATGAGCGCGCGGCCGAGCCGGGTCTCGACCTCGCGGGCGATGAAGCGGCGGAGCGGGCGGGCGCCGTACACCGGGTCGAAGCCCTGCTCGGCGATCAGCCGCCGGGCGTCCTCGTCGATCGCCAGGCGCATCTGCCGGTCGGCCAGCCGGGCGCGGAGGTCGTTGAACATCAGGTCGACGACCTGCTCGATCTGCGGCAGCGTGAGCGGCTTGAACAGGACGATGTCGTCGACCCGGTTGAGGAACTCCGGACGGAAGTGGCGGCGCAACTCGCCCATCACCCGGTCGCGGGCGCCCGGCTCGATGTCACCCTCTGAGGTGACGCCCTGCAGCAGATGCTCCGACCCGATGTTGGACGTCATGATGATGACGGTGTTGCGGAAGTCGACGGTGCGGCCCTGCGCGTCGGTGAGGCGGCCGTCGTCGAGCACCTGGAGCAGCGTGTTGAAGACGTCGCCGTGCGCCTTCTCGATCTCGTCGAACAGCACGACGGAGTAGGGCTTGCGCCGGACGGCCTCGGTGAGCTGGCCGCCCTCCTCGAATCCCACGTAGCCGGGGGGCGCGCCGACCAGCCGACTGACGGTGTGGCGCTCCTGGTATTCGCTCATGTCGATGCGGACCATGTTCTCCTCGGTGTCGAACAGGGCCGCGGCGAGGGTGCGGGCCAGTTCGGTCTTGCCGACGCCGGTGGGGCCGAGGAAGACGAACGAGCCGATGGGGCGGCGCGGGTCCTTGATGCCGGAGCGGGCGCGGATGATGGCGTCGGACACCAGCTGGACGGCCTCTTCCTGTCCGACCACGCGCTCGTGCAGAACCTTGTCGAGCTTGAGCAGCTTGTCCCGCTCGCCCTCCTGCAGGCGGCTCACCGGGATGCCCGTCCAGCGCGACACGATCGCCGCGATCTCCTCCTCGGTCACGACCTCGCGCAGCAGCCGTCCGCCGCCCTGCTTGCCGGCCAATCGCTCTTCCTCAGCGCGCAGCCGCCGCTCCAGGTCGGGCAGCTTGCCGTGCCGCAGCTCGGCTGCACGGTTCAGGTCGTAGTCGCGCTCGGCGCGAGCGGCCTCCTGCCGAAGCTGTTCGATCTCCTGGCGCAGCGCCTGCACCTTGCGGAGCGCCTGGCGCTCGGCCTCCCACTGGGCGCGCATGGAGTCTGCCTCGGCGCGCAGCCCGGTCAGTTCCTTCCGTAGTTTCTCCAGGCGGTCCTTGCTCGCCGCGTCCTCCTCCTTGGACAGTGCGGCCTCCTCGATCTCCAGCCGCATGACGCGGCGGGTGAGCTCGTCCAGCGGCGCCGGCAGGGAGTCGATCTCGGTGCGCAGCATGGCGCATGCCTCGTCGACCAGGTCGATGGCCTTGTCCGGCAGGAACCGGTCGGAGATGTAGCGGTGGCTGAGCGTCACGGCGGCGACGAGGGCGGCGTCCTGGATCTTCACACCGTGGAAGACCTCAAGGCGTTCGCGCAGGCCGCGCAGGATGGAGACGGTGTCCTCCACGGTGGGCTCGTCGACCAGGACGGGCTGGAAGCGCCGCTCCAGGGCCGCGTCCTTCTCGATGTGCTTGCGGTACTCCCCCACGGTCGTGGCGCCGATCATGTGAAGTTCGCCGCGGGCGAGCATGGGCTTGAGCATGTTGCCGGCGTCCATGGCCCCTTCGGTGGCGCCCGCGCCGACGACGTTGTGCAGCTCGTCGACGAAAAGCAGGATCTGGCCCTCGGCGGCCTTGACCTCGTTGAGCACGGCGGTGAGGCGTTCCTCGAACTCGCCCCGGTACTTGGCGCCGGCGACGAGCGAGCCCATGTCCAGATTGAAGATCGTCTTGTCGCGGAGGCCCTCGGGGACGTCGCCGTTGGTGATGCGCAGGGCGAGCCCTTCGACGATGGCGGTCTTGCCGACGCCGGGGTCGCCGATCAGCACGGGGTTGTTCTTGGACTTGCGGGACAGGATCTGGACGACACGGCGGATCTCGGTGTCCCGGCCGATGACGGGGTCGAGTTTGCCCGCCGCGGCATCGGCCACCAGGTCACGGCCGTACTTCTCCAGCGCCTCGTAGGCGACCTCGGGCATCGCGGACGTCACCCTCTGGTTCCCGCGGATCCGGGTGAGGGCCTCCAGGAAGGAGTCCCTGGTGATGCCCTGACGGCCCAGCAGCCGTCCCGCCGCGGTCGCCGAGCCCTCCTCCAGCAGTGCCATGACCAGGTGTTCCACGGAGACGTAGTCGTCCTTCAGCCGTTCGGCCTCCTGCTGGGCGGTGTCGAGGAGGCGGGAGAGCCTCTGGGTCACCAGGACCTTGCCGGGCTCGGTGCCGGGACCGCTCACGCTGGGGCGGTGTCCCAGCTCAGCCTCCAGCGCCTCGCGCAACCGCGCCGGATCGGCCTTCGCCTCGGTGAGCAGTCGCGGGACCAGTCCGTCGGGCTGGTCGAGCAGGGCGAGCAGGAGGTGCTCGCCGTCCACCTCGACATGGCCGAAGCGCAAGGCCTTGGTCTGGGCGTCGTGCAAGGCCTCCTGGGATTTCTGGGTCAGGCGGTTGGGGTCCACGGTCGGCCTCCGGTGTGGTGGTGGATGCGCAGTTCCCGCTCGAGCTCGGCGACGCGGTCGAGCAGTTCGACCACGAGTCCCAGCGCGGCGTAGTTGAGGCAGAGCCCCGTCCGCAGGCGTTCGAGGCGTGCGTATGCGGCGACTTGCCCGGGCGGGAACCAGAGCCGGCCGGAGCGGTCGCGTTCGGGATCGAGCAGCCCGAGACGCACCAGCCGGCGTGCCAGCTCGGGATGGATTCCAGCGGCCTCGGCGAAGGCGTCGAGGTCCATCCGCCGGGAACGGGTCGGGACGATGGCGTAGACCGTGCCGGGCAGCAGCTGGACCATCACGATCTCCTCGGGTCGAACGGTGACGCCGAGGCGAGCTCTTCGAGCAGCCGGCGTTCCGTCTCGGATGGCTCGGGCGGCACCACGATCCGGACTTCGGCGAACAGGTCGCCCGGGGTGCCGCGGGGGTTGGGCAGCCCGCGGCCGCGCAGCCGGAGCCGCCGTCCACTGGACGTGCCGGGGGGCACCTTCACCTTGGCCTCGCCGCCGGGCGTCTGCAGTGCCACGGTCGTGCCGAGGGCGGCCTCCCACGGAGCGAGCGGCAGGTCGGTGTATATGTCGCGACCTTCGACGCGGTAGCGGGGATGGGGGGCGATCCGCACCACCAGGAAAAGGTCGCCGGCGGTGTCGCCGCTCCCGCCCTGCCCGGCCAGCCGGATGCGCTGGCCGTCGGTCACACCGGCGGGAACGGTGACGTCGAGGGTCTGCCGGCCTCCTGGACGTTCGAGGGTGATGGTGCGTCTGGTCCCTCGGTATGCCTCCTCGACGCTGACCTCGATCTCGGCCTCCTGGTCTGCGCCCTGCGACGGGGACCAGGCCGACCAGCCGCCGCCGCCACGCCCGCGGCCACCGAAGATCCCACCGAACAGATCCTCCAGGTCGATGTCCTCGCCGAACCCGCCGGTGCGGCCGCCGCCCGTGGTGGCGTAGGGCCCGGCGCGTCCGGCGCGTCCGGCGCCGGCGGCGGCACCCGCACGAGAGCGTGCCCACATGTCCGGGTCGACGTCTTCGGGAACCCGCCGGAAGTCGGGCCCGAAGGCGTCATAGCGGCGGCGCTGCTCGGGGTCGGACAGGATGGCGTAGGCCTCGGAGACGTCCTTGAACCTCTCCTCGGCTCCGGGGTCCTTGTTGATGTCGGGGTGGTGGGCCCGGGCGAGCTTGCGGTAGACCCGCTGGATCTCGTCCTGGTCGGCGTCCCGGGAGATCCCGAGCACCTCGTACGGATCTTGGACGGCCATCAGTCACCGGCCTTGCCCGACACCGACACCAGCGCCGGACGCAGCTGGTTCTCGTCGTCGCCGTAGCCCGGCTGGTGCACCTCGACCACCGTGCCCGGCGGAACATCGGGGTCGGTGCGCACGGCGACCGCCGAGTGCCGGGCCGGATCGAACGGGACCCCCAGGTCATCGCGACGCGGATAACCGAGGTCGCGCAAGGTCGCCACGGCCCGGTCCCGGACGCTGCGAATGCCCTCGACGACGCTCGCCGGGTCGGACTCGGCGTGCTGGAGTGCGCGTTCGAGGTCGTCGAGAACCGGCAGCCACGCCGCGGTGGCCTCCGCCCGCTGGGCACGGCGCTGCGTCTCCAGTTCGCGTGCCATGCGCTTGCGGAGGTTGTCGAGGTCGGCGAGCGCGCGCCGCCACAGGTCCTCGAGTTCCTCGACCCGTGCCCTGAGCCGTTCGACCTCGCCGGGATCCCGGCCCGTCGGCTCGGCGGCCTTCTCCTGCTCGGGCCCCTGCCCGGCGCTCTCTGGCCGCTCGACTGACCGGTCGCGGTCGGCCGGCTGTCCGGTCTGCTCAGTCCGTCGTGAATTCGGCGTCGATGACATCGTCATCCGAGCCTTCCGTCGTCGCTCCGGCGGGACGCTCGCCCGCGCCCGCTCCGGTGGTCGTTCCCAAGCCGTGCAGGATCTGCTGGAGTTCGGAGGTGAGCGTGCGCAGCCGGTCCAGCGGCGCCTCCTCCTTGATGGCCTGCCGGGCGTCCTCGATCAGCGCCTCGGCCCGCGACTTCTCATGCACGGGCACCGTGTCGCCGAGTTCACCGAGCCGGTGTTCGACCTGGTAGACGGCCGAGTCCAGCTCGTTGCGCGCGTCGACCTGCGCGCGCAGCCGGGCGTCCTCCTGCCGGTTCTGCTCCGCATCGGCGATCATGCGCTCGACCTCGCTCTCGTCGAGGTTCGAGCTCTGGCTGATGGTGATGTGCTGCTCGGCGCCGGTGTCCTGGTCGCGCGCGGAGACGTTGAGGATGCCGTTGGCGTCGATGTCGAACGTCACTTCGATCTGCGGTTCGCCGCGCGGCGCGGGACGGATGTTCTCCAGCCGGAAGCGACCGAGCACCCGGTTGTCGGCGGCCCGTTCCCGTTCACCCTGCAGGACCACGATGTCGACCGCGTTCTGGTTGTCCTCGGCGGTGCTGAACGTCTCGGTGCGGCGGGCGGGGATGGTCGTGTTGCGCTCGATGATCTTGGTCATCACCCCGCCCATGGTCTCCACGCCGAGCGACAGGGGCGTGACGTCGAGCAGCAGGACGTCCTTGACCTCGCCCTTGAGGACGCCGGCCTGGATCGCGGCGCCCAGTGCCACGACCTCGTCGGGGTTGACCGACATGTTGGGGTCCTGGCCGCCGGTCAGCCTGCGGACGAGGCTCTGCACGGCGGGGATCCGGGTGGACCCGCCGACCATGATGACCTCGTCGATGTCGTCGGCGGTGACCTTGGCATCGCTCATCGCCCGTTCCACCGGGCCGACGCAGCGCTCGATCAGGTCCGCTGTGATCTGCTCGAACGCGGAGCGCATCAGCGAGGTGTTGAGGTGTTTAGGGCCGCTGGCGTCGGCCGTGATGAACGGAAGGCTGATCTGCGTCTGGGTCACCGTGGACAGTTCGACCTTGGCCTTCTCGGCGGCCTCGAACAGCCGCTGCAGGGCCTGGGGGTCCGCTCGGAGGTCGATCCCGTTCTCGCGCTGGAACTCGTCGGCGAGGTGGTCGACGATCCGGCGGTCGAAGTCGTCGCCGCCGAGGTGACCGTCACCGGAGGTGGCGCGGACCTCCACCACGTCGTCGCCGATGTTCAGCAGGCTGACGTCGAACGTACCGCCGCCCAGGTCGAACACCAGCACGGTCTCGTTGGCCTTCTTGTCGAGGCCGTAGGCCAGTGCCGCCGCCGTGGGCTCGTTGATGATGCGCAGGACTTCCAGTCCGGCGATCTTCCCCGCGTCGCTCGTCGCCTGCCGCTGGGCGTCGTTGAAGTAGGCGGGCACGGTGATGACCGCCTCGGTGACCTTCTCACCGAGCGACTTGCCGGCGTCGTCCGCCAGCTTGCGCAGCACCAGCGCCGAGATCTCCTCCGGCGCGTACTGCTTGCCGCGCACTTCGAAGCGTGCCGTCCCGTCGGACCCTTCGACCACGTCGAACGAGACCGCGTCCTTCTCGGTCTCGATCTCGTCGTAGCGCCGTCCGATGAAGCGCTTCGCCGAGGTGATCGTGCCCTTCGGGTTCATGATCGCCTGACGTCGGGCCAACTGCCCGACCAGCCTCTCTCCCTGTTCGGTGAAGGCCACCACGGACGGGGTCGTCCGCGCCCCTTCCGCGTTGGGGAGGACCCGGGGCTCACCGCCTTCCGTCGCCGCGATGACCGAGTTGGTGGTGCCGAGGTCTATGCCGACTGCTCTACCCATCAGGTTCCCTCCGATGGTCCTCACCGCGCTCTCCGGCGAGATGGCGTACGTCGTTGCCGGAGACGGCGATGCCTTCATCCCCACGTTGCGGCATCAGGGGGCCCGGCACATCCACTGACCGTGTAGGTCTGAGCTCGGCGCCCACCACCAAAGGGCGTTGGTGAACTCGTCGCGGGGGGATGGCGGCAGGGCAAGGCGGCGCGCAGATCGGAACATCGGCCCGGCGTGGTCGGGCAGCCTGTTCGCGGGCGAGCCACGCCTACAAGATCTGACGATGTGACGGCCCCCCGGGGCGGGGATGCTGCAAGCAGTTCTTCTTCTCCTCCGTCAGGAGATGACAGGGAGGCGGGATCATGGCCGTGATGGGAATCAGCAGGTTCGAGCGCTTCTTCAGGTCTGCCTCCGGGGTGGACGTCGACAAGAACGATCTGCGGCGCTACCACGAGTTCCTTGACGCCAAGCTGTACGACCTGCTCCTCATCGGGCAGGCCAAGGCGAAGGCGAACGGGCGCGACATCATCGAGCCGTTCGACCTCCCGATCACGAAGGGCCTGCAGGAGTGCATCCACCGGTTCCGCCGGCTGGACGAGGAGATCGAGGTCGAGCCGATCCTGGAGCTGCTGGCGAGGCGGCCGCCGCTGGACATCGCGGTCCGCGATGTCACCGACGAGAAGCTTCCCGAAATCGCGGGCGGCCTTTCCTACGCGCTGTCGCAGGCCTTCCGGATCGTGTTCCCGGACCGGCGCAACCCGCAGACCACGCAGTGGGAGCGTGTCCAGCGCCTGTTTGACCTGCTCTTGTGAGCGGGACCGCTGCTTTGACCGGTTCGTGATAGATGTGATCTGCGCAGGGTTATGCCTTAACGTCAGTTTTATTTAATTTGCCCGCAAATGAGACAGTCGTGCGTCGGCGGTCGCGTAATCGCCGCAATCACGGGCACGTTGCCCGCATGGAGGGCAGACCGCCGACGCGGGGCGCGACGTTCGGTCGCCAACGGGAACAAGCGAGCATCGGCGAGTTGCTGACGCGCGTCGACGGCCCGAGGGTCATGCTCGTCGAGGGGGAGCCGGGCATCGGGCGGACCCGCCTGCTCGAGGAGGCCGCGCGGATCGCCGCCGACGAGGGTTTCTCGGTGGTGGACCCGGATACGGCCCCCGAACTGCGCCGGCCCGCGGACCTGGAGTCGTTGCTGTCGGTACTCGACGAGCCTGGTCCGCCTTCGCCGTCGGCAGGCGGACAGGACCGTTCGGCCGAGCGGCTGCGGGTCGCACTGGAACGGCGGGCCCGTTCCACGCCGCTGCTGGTCGTGCTGGACGATCTCGACTGGGCCGATCCCGAGACGCTCCTCGCGCTGCGGACGCTGCCGAGCCGGCTCGCATCGTCTCCCGTGTGGTGGATTCTCGCGCGCCGGACCGGTTTCGGCGGCACCGAGCCCGATCGGCTGTTCTCCCGGTTGAAGGCGCGCGGCGCCGTCCTGTTCCAGCTCCGTCCTCTGCCGGATGAGGCCGTCTTCGAGCTGGTCACCGCCACTCTGGGCGCGTGCCCTGATGCCGACCTGCGCGTGCTCGCAGACAAGGCCGGCGGCAATCCGCTGCTGCTTCTCGAGCTGATGAACGGACTGCTCGAGGAGGGCTGTGTGGTGACCGCCCGGGGCCACGCTCGCCTCAGCGCCTCGCGGTTGCCGGAGCGGGCCCGTCTCGTCGTCCAGGGCCGCCTGGAAGATCTGGATCCGGAGGCCCGGCGGCTTATCGAGGTGGCTGCGCTGCTGGGGCCCGCGTTCCACCCCCTGGTCGCCGCAGACCTGCTTGGCATCACCCCCTCCGAACTACTGCCGTCACTGGAGGCGATACTGGCGACCGAGTTGCTGGCAGCGCATGAGGACGCTCTGGTGTTCCGGCACGACCTGGTGCGCGAATCGCTGATCACGGATATCCCCGGTCCCGTCCGGCAGGCTCTGCATGTGCAGATCGGCAGGACCCTGCTGGAGCACGGCGGGAGGGTGAAGGCCGCGGCGGCCCACCTCATGGCGGGGGCGGTCTCAGGCGTCCCGGAGGTCCTCCAGAGCCTGGACCGGGCGAGCGCGCAGATGGTCGACACCGACCCGGCGGTCGCCGCCGAGCTGACCCAACGGGCGCTCGAGCTCACCGAGCCCGCCGATCCGCTGTGGTTCGCGCGCACGATGACGGCGATGCGGACGCTGGTCACCGCCGGTGACCTGATGGGGGCCGCGGAGTTCGCGGAGGCCGCGCTCGATCGATGCGCCTCCGGCCCGTCGACCGCCGAACTGCTGACCGCGCTGTCCTTCGTCCTGGTGCCGATGGGGCAGGCCGCCAAGGCGTCGGACACGGCCAAGGCCGTGCTGGACATGCCTGATCTGACGGACGAGGTGCGCGACCGCGCCGAACTCGCTCTCCTGCAGGCCGAGGTCGGGCTCCAGGAGAGCGGAAGCGCGCTGGAACGGGCCAGAGAGATCCTCAAGGCGGTCGACGTGCCTGGCCGTGGCCTGATGACCGGGGCGCTCATCGTCCTGGCCGTGAACGACTGGGACAAGGGCGATCTGGTCGGCGCACTCGACCTCACGCGAACCGGTGTGCGGCAGGTGTCCAACGACGGCGTCCATGAATGCCGGCTTCACCCAGGTCTGATATTGGCCTCGTTCCTGGTGGACGTCAGGCTCATGGACGAGGCGCGGCGGACGATGGTGCTGGAGACCGGCGGAGCCGAGGGGATCGGACGCGACGGCTGGGCGGCCGGATCGGCGATCGTGCGATCTCGCATCGACCTCGCTGAGGGGCGTCCAGAGGAGGCGATCCGCGGGGCGAGGGCGGCTCTGGAAGCCGCCGACGCGGTCGGGGCGCGCCTGCTGGGCGCCTGCGCCAGGTCCACGCTGTCCATCGCGGCGCTGCGCTCCGGCGATCTCGAGACGGCCGCCGAGCACAGCCTCGGAGGCAAGGACGCGGCCGGCCCGGCGTCCCCTCCCTTCGACCTGACCCGAAGCGAGTTGATCCGGGCGCAGGTGACCGAGGCGCGTGACGGGCCGCGAGCCGCCCTGCCCGGTGTGAGCCGACTCCTCGACGGCCTGGCGACGCACAACAGGGTGCTGATCTGCGATCCGACCGCGGCGGCCTGGCTGGTCCGGACGGCGGTCGCGGTGGGTGAGCCCGGGCATGCCGAGAAGGCCGTTGCCGCGGCCGAGCGGCTCGCCGACATGAACCCGACGCTGCCCAGTCTGTCCGCCGCCGCCGAGCACGCCCGCGGGCTGCTCCACGGCGATCCGGACCTCCTGCGACACGCCGGGGCGGAGCACGCCGACCACTGGTCATCCGCGTCCGCCTACGAGGACCTCGGCATGCTGCTGAGCGGACTGGGCGGCGCGCGCGGTCGTACGATCCAGTGGTTCGACGAGGCTCTCTCCCGCTACGCGGCGGCCGGCGCCGAGCGGGACGCGGCCCGCATCCGCGGGCGCCTGCGGCGGATGGGGGAACGCCGCAGGCACTGGGAACGCCGCGATCGGCCCGTGACCGGCTGGGCCAGCCTCACCGGGACCGAGCAGCGGATCTCCGGGCTCGTCTCCCAAGGGCTCACCAACCAGCGCATCGCCGATCAGTTGTTCGTCAGCGTCCACACCGTCGCGTTCCACCTGCGGCAGGTCTTCCGCAAACTCGACATCCGCTCGCGCGTCGAACTGGCGCGGCAGGTCCTCGAACACTCCGACGACCCTCCCGACGCGCATACCAAGAAGAGCTCCGACGGCCCGGAGGCCGAGTAGCCCGCCGCCCACAGACGCCCTGGACCGGAAACGCAACGGACCGGCAAGGGCAGCCGGGTAGCAGCTTGCCGGAGCGTCGACGGCAGTGATCGTCCGCAGATCAGTGCCTCTTGGACATTTCCCTACCTGCGTCTTCGGCTGGCCGTGCCCTGACAGGGAAGGCCGCGATCATGGGCCCGGAATCCGTGTTCATCGTCGTCCTGGCCACCGCGGCCGTCGTCCTGCTCTCCCGGGCCCTGTCGGCGCGCATAGGGATGCCCGAAGCGATCCTGCTCGTCGTGCTCGGCGCGGCGATCGCGTTCCTGCCCGGCATGCCCGAGATCGAACTGCCGCCGGAAGTGGTGCTGCTCGGCTTCCTGCCCCCGCTGGTCTACTACGCGGCGTTCTTCAGCGCCCCGCGCGAGGCGAAGGCGGAGGCCGTGCCGATCACGACACTCGCGATCGGCCTGACAACGGTGACCACCTTCGCCGTCGCCGCCGTCCTGCGGTGGGTTCTGCCCGACCTGGGCTGGGCGGCGGCCCTGGCCCTCGGTGCCGCCGTCGCCCCCACCGACCCCGTCGCCGCAATCTCGATCATGAAGCGGCTGAACGCGCCGGTTCGGATCGTGACCATCATCGAAGGGGAGAACCTCATCAACGACGCCGTCGCGCTCACCGCCTTCGTGCTGGCCGTCGAGGCGCTGACAACGCCCTTCAGCGTCGGCCACGGCATAGCGCGGCTGGCCGGAGTAGTCGCCGGCGGCGTGGCGTACGGCCTGGCAGTGGGGTTCGTCGCGTCCCGCCTGCGCCGCCGGATCCGCGATCCCGGCAGCCAGATCGTCGTGTCCCTCCTGACGCCGTACCTCGCGTTCGTCCCGGCCGACGAGCGCGGCTTCTCCGGGGTGCTCGCCACCGTCTGCGCGGGCTTCTACCTCGGCACGCGCGGAGAGGGCGTGCTCCAACCGGCGTCCCGGCTGCCCGGTCACCTGTTCTGGCAGGTGCTGGTCTTCCTCCTGGAGTCGGCACTGTTCGTCTTGCTCGGCCTTGAGATACGCGTCATCGTGCGCCAGTTGACCGGCGCGGCATGGCCGTCGGCGATTCTCGGCGCGGCAGCGGTCGCGGCTGTCATCCTGGCCCTGCGGCTGGCCTGGACGCAGTTCGTCTTCCCGCTCTCCCGGTACCTGCCCGGCCGGCACATCGCCTTCGATCATCTGCCCTGGCGCGGCAGGCTCGCCATCGGCTGGAGCGGCATGCGAGGCGCGATCTCACTGGCGATCGTGCTGTCCCTGCCGGCCTCCGCGCCGGGCCTGCCGCCGGAACGGCGCGGCGAGCGGCTCTTCGTGACCGGCGCCGTCGTGTTCATCACCCTGATCGGATGTGCGACCACGATGCCCGGCCTGCTGAGACGGCTGGGCCTGGCCGAGTCCGACCGCGTCCGGATCGAGTACCGGGAGGCGAAGATGGCCGTGGTGGAAGCCGCCCTGGCCCGGCTCGACGAACTCATCGAGAACGGCGAGGTCGATGGTCGCACCGGCAGGACCTTCCGCCAGCTGTACGAGGACCTCCTGGAACAGATCGGCACTGAGTTCGGCGAGGACCTCGACGAGGAGGTGACCGACTCCCTGAGCCTCCGCCGCGAGTTGGTGCGGACACAGCGAGAGAAGCTGCGCCGGCTCTACTCCAAGGGCAAGATCAGCGTCGAGGGCCTGCGGGCCGTGGACCGATGGCTCGATCTAGAGGACCCCGACATCCGGGAAGTCGGCTGACCGGGGGCGCTGCCCACACCTGTCAACTCTGAGGATGTGCCGGACCGGACGGACGGGCAACGCTCTCTATAGAGAACGTGCACGACCGGGAACCGACCATCACGGGGGAGGTCAAGGAGCGGGAGAGCCGCGGACTGCGGCATCGCAAGCAGCGGCGCACCGGCCGGTTCGAGTACCGGGTGTTCCCGCCCGGCGACATTGACGCCGGCCGGGTCGACGCGAACCTCGCCGACGGCGTGCTGACCGTGACGGTCCCCGAGTCCACGACCGAGAAGGACCGCCACGTCGAGGTCAGGGACTGACCCTTCCAGGGCGCTTCGACCACATCCGCTGGAGGAGCCGGTGATCGTCCGTTGTGAGCACTGCGGAAAGAAGAACCGTGTGCCGGCGGCCGCTGACGGCGGTCCGGTCTGCGGGAACTGCCACCGGCCGCTCCCATGGATCGCAGAAGCCGGAGACGAAGACTTCGCCGAGGTCGCCGAGCGCTCCTCGGTGCCGGTCATCGTCGACCTGTGGGCGACCTGGTGCGCGCCATGCCGGACGGTCAGCCCGGTACTGGAGCACCTCGCCCGCGAACTGGCCGGACGGCTGAAGCTCGTGAAGATCGACATCGACCGGGCGCCGAAGATACAGGAGCGCTTCGCCGTTCGTGCCGTCCCCACGCTGCTGCTGATGCGTGACGGGAAGGTGATCGACCAGCGAGCGGGCGCCGTGCCCGCTGGGCCGCTCCGGACGTGGGTGGAGGGAACCCTTGGAAGAGACACCTGATCTGAACGGCGCCTACCCCCGGCTCGACCGCGAGCAGATCGGGCTGGTCGCGGCATACGGCGAACAACGCCCGACCCACCGCGGCGATGTCCTCTTCTCGGAAGGGGACCGGGACTATGCCTTCTTCCTGGTCCTGGCCGGGACGGTGGAGATATTGGACAAGGGCGAAGTCATTCGCGTGCACGGTCCGGGACGCTTCCTCGGCGAACTGGGCCTGCTGACGGGTCAGCCCACGTTCCTCACGGCCCGCGTCGCCGAGCCGGGCGAGGTGATCGCGATGCCGCCCAGACGGCTGCGCGAGCTGGCCGCCCAGGAACCCTGGTTCGGCGATCTCGTCCTGCGCGCGTTCCTCATCCGCCGTTCGCTGCTCATCGCGCAGGGCGCCGGGCTGCGGATCATCGGCTCACGGTTCTCCGCTCGCTGCCGTCGACTGCGCGACTTCGTCGTGCGCAACCGACTGCCCCATCGATGGATCGACGTCGAGGACGACGAGGACGCGGAGACGCTGCTCAGGGGGCTCAGCATCCCGGTGTCGGAGACACCCGTCGTGATCCTGGACGGGAAGCGGGTGCTGCGCAACCCGGGGGACGACGAACTCCCCCGGCTTCTCGGGCTGCCGCCACCGGCACCGGCCTCCTCGGCACACGATCTCCTCATCATCGGCGCGGGTCCGGCCGGCTTGGCCGCGGCCGTGTACGGCTCCTCAGAGGGGCTGGACACGATGGTCGTTGACGCCATCGCCACCGGAGGGCAGGCCGGGACCTCGTCCAAGATCGAGAATTACCTCGGTTTCCCCGCCGGCATCTCGGGCGCGGATCTGGCCGATCGGGCGGTCATCCAGGCCGGGAGATTCGGGGCGAAGCTACAGGTGCCCGGCGAGGCCACGGGACTGCGGGTACGCAGCGACCGGTACACCGTCGACCTCGGCGGAGGCGGTGAACTCTCCGGCCGGACGGTCGTCATCGCGACCGGCGCCCGCTATCGCCGGCTTGACGTCCCGCACCTGGAAGACTTCGACGGCGCCGGGGTGTACTACGCGGCGACCCAGGTTGAGGCGCTGCAATGTCGGCACATGCCGGTGGCCATCGTCGGCGGCGGCAACTCCGCCGGCCAGGCGGCCGTGTTCCTGGCTCGGCACGCCACCCGTGTCCTGCTCTTCGTCCGGGGTGCGGAACTCGGCGAGAACATGTCGCGCTACCTCGTCGATCGGATCGAGCACTGTCCCGAAATAGAGGTGTTCCTCCACACAGAGATCCGTGAAGTGCACGGACACGATTTTCTGGAGGAGGCAGTCGCGGTGAACAACCGGACCAGTGAAGCCCGCCGATTCGAGATTCGGGCGTTGTTCGTCTTCATCGGAGCCGCGCCCTGTGTCGACTGGTTGGCGGACACGGTCGAACTCGACGACAAGGGATACGTGCGCACCGGCGGACCTCAAGCCCTGCCGTTGGAGACCAGCCTGCCCGGCGTGTTGGCCGTTGGTGACGTGCGAAGCGGTTCGATCAAGCGTGTCGCTTCGGCGGTGGGGGAGGGGGCGATGGCCGTCCGCATGGCATTCGTGCGCCTGAACCGATAAACGGCTGTGGGGCGTGAGATGAGCAGTGACCAGCGAATACGCGCAGCCGTCACGCCGGCGCGCGTGGGCCTGAGGCGGCTGCGGACGCAGCCCACGGCCTTCGAGATCGCTCGCCTCGCCGTGACAGCGGTTCTCGCGTTCGCGTTCGCGTCGTGGTTGCCCGACACCAGTCCAAGGCCCGTACTCGCCCCTCTGACCGCGATCCTCGTCCTCCAGATCACGCTGTTCCAGACCATTCGCCATGTCTGGCAGCGCGTCGTCAGCGTCGTGGTCGGTGTGATAGTCGCGGCACTGCTGTCGAGCCTGGTGGGATTCAGTTGGTGGAGCCTGGGCCTGACCATCACCGCCGCGCTGATCTGCGGTGTCTTGATGCGGCTCGGCAACTATGTCCTCGAGGTGCCGATCAGCGCGATGCTCATCCTGTCTCTCGGAACCGGCGCCGCGGCCACGGGACGGATCGTGGAGACCCTTGCCGGCGCTCTCACCGGCCTGATCGCCGGACTCCTGACCTCACCCGTCAGGATCCAGGCAGCGGAGGAGGCTTTGGAGGGTCTGAGCGACATCATGGCCCACCACCTCCATGACATCGCCGAAGCAGTTGAAAAGGGCACCGAGCCGCGCACGTACGGCGAGTTGCTCGCCCAGGCCCGCTCCCTCAGCCGGGACGTCCAACGCGTGGACGGCGAACTCGCACAAGCCGAGGAGAGCATCCGACTCAATCCGCAGGGGGTCGGAATGTTGCGGGCAATGGTGGCGCTACGGGAGACCCTGGCCGCTCTGGAACACTGCGGGATCACCATCCGCGGCCTGGCCCGCTGTCTCGCCGACCACGCCAACGAGTCCGAGTCAGAGCGAGAGGACCCTCTGTCCCAGAGCGACGCTCGCAGCCGCCTGGCCACGGCGCTAGGACATCTGGCCTCGGCGCTGAGCACCTACGGGCGAATGCGCCGCCAGCAGTTCACCACAGGAACGACCGACCTTGAGGACCCTCTCGCCTATCACCTGACCGCCGCGCACGAAGAGCGCGTGAGACTGGGCGAGTTGTTGTGGGCCGACAGCCCCGATTGGCCGCTCCATGGTGAGGTCCTCGTTCATCTCGACCGCTTGAGAAACGAACTGAAGTCCGAGCGGCGGATGCTGACCAAAGGACGCCCAAACCGCCGACTCGGCATCCCCAAGCCTTCGCCGCCCGCCACACTCAGCCCGATCCGGCGGCGAACAGACCTACGCCGAACACGCTCCTGACCGCCTCCCCGTCGACAAGGCCCGAGCGCCTTCAACCTGGAACGTCGTTCAGTCCACTGAGGACCCCAATGCCTCGGCGCCGTCCGGGCAGATGAAGAAGAACGGCGTCTACGACGACGCGGCCCGTGCCGCGGCCTTCGCCACCGCCCAGATCCGGCGGCACCTCGTCACCAACCTGCATTCCGCGCAGGACGCCTGCTGGGCGGCCTCCGATGCCCTCCAGGTCGCAGCCCGAGTCACCGGCCACCGTCACCTCCACCGCGCCGCCGATGCCTGCTCGACACCCTTGCTCAGCTGCGCAGCCTCCAGGAGCGTCACGTCCAGGCCGACGCTGCTCGAAGAGCCGCCGTCCATACGCGAGAAGCACGACCAGCGGGCGGCGCACCCTCACCTTCGCTGGCCGACCCGAACGCGCAAGCGCGCCTGGCCATGGCCGCCTTCCCGAACGCGTGGCCTATCAATGTTGCCCACCACCGCAGCCACCCCACACAAACCCAGGCACCTCACCGCTACCTGCGCTGGCGCAGCGCCAACGCTCGCCACCCCGACGTACTCGCCGCCCAACGAAAGGAACGCGCCCGCATCCGCAGCGAGAAGGTCAACCGCTGGGGCAGACGCTCACTCAACGTCGCAGCCTGAGCGACCGCGAACCGCAGCCCCGGAGCGCCGAAAGGGACAAGTTCACGAAGAGGACAGCGACAGAAGGACGACTCAGGAGGCAGACGGCTCGATCTCCCCCGCAAAGACGATGACCTGGTCGATGAGGCTCCGCCGCAGATGGACGACATCGGTTCCCGCCAGGCGGGGGCCTCCGTCCGGCGTGGTGAAGACCCACTGGTACCGGGCCCACTCGTCAGGCATGTCCACCGCTGAGCAGCGCGTCATCGTGCCGGTCCCCGCCGGGTGGCGCCGGATGTCCAGCACGAACCGCTCGACCGCCGCGATTCCTTCGCTGCGGCCCAACGGCCCCCAGAAGACCACGTCTGTGGTCAGGGCCTGGGAGAGCAGGGCAGTCACATAGCTGTCGGCCGAGGCGTTGAACGCGGCGATGAACGTGTCGATCGCGGAGCGCGCCGTCTCTTCCTGCATGCCCCAGTAATACCAGGCGTTGCGCGTGCGCTCGTCCCGCGAGCCGCCTTCCGATCACGGTGGACCATCCCGGTCACAGCACCAGATACGCCGCTGAGGCTGGTGGCGGACGTGGCTAACAAACGATCAAGAGGCCGGTTCGCGAGAGCCCTCTCCCTCCTTGCCTCCTTCGCCGTCATGTGCGGAGAAAGGCGTGGATTCTGCTGGCGAGAATCGCTGTACGCCTCTGACGGACGACGATGAAAGGGCGGAAGCGCTGCTTTCAGGTACGGGTGAGGAGGACGCTCCGGACCTGGGAGCGGACGAGAGCGCGGTCGAAGACGCGGACGTCGTCGATTCCGCCTCGCCAGTGGTCGATGGGGAGGACTGGTGCCGCCGCCATGAGGGAAGTGCGTCCGGTCTGCTGCTGGGCCGCGTCCTCACCGAACGCTGCCACCTGCTCAGACATTGCGGCCGGAGCGAGGACGCCGCCGCCTGCGGCGGCGAAGCGGTGGCGGTGCTCGGCCGAACGGAGGCGCCGCGCCTCGTCATCGCCCGCGCCTACGCCGCCCTGGCCGTCGCCAGGGCCGAGAACGGCGAGCTCGACGATGCCTGTGCGGCGGCCTTCCGTGCGATCAAGGATGCCGAGAACGCCGATCCCGCCGAGGACGTCGACGTGCTGAACGTGGCAGGACTGCTCGGCGACCTGATGAAGCCCCTTCTCACCGCGAAGCGCACACCCGACGCCGAGTGGGTCGCCCGCCGCATGGTCGAAATGCTTCGCAGTGTTGCGGTCCGCAACCTCGCCAGCCGTGAGGACCTGGCGCGGGCGCTATTCCGGCACGGTGTCTGCCTCAAGGGTCTCGGGCAGTTGGAGTGGCTTCCCCCGGTACAAGAGGCCATCCAGTTGCCGCGCGACCAGCAGGCCGACGGACTCGGAACCAGTCAAACTCGGGAGAACCTCAATCTCTACATGCGGTTTCGAGCGCAATTCCTACCGCGGAAAGTGGCGGCGCTGCAGTCGGGCACCGGAGTGGAGCGCATCGACCGTCACGGCCGCAACGATCCATGCCCCTGCGGTTCCGGCCGCAAATACAAGCGCTGCTGTCGGCAGCCGGGCGCGAACCGACCATAAGCCTTGGTCGGCCCGCCGCAGCAGAGACGAGGCCCCGATCGGGTCCGCAGCTGCAACGCACGCTCCCGCCCTGCGTCCGTGCTGCGGCCCAGCGCGTCCAGGAACGCGCGCTTCCGCGACATCGATTGAAGTACTTCATCAGCTCCTCTCTCCGATGCCGGATCCACACCTCCCTCGGAAGTTCTCCAGTGTTCCCTTGTCCGCTATATCTGGGTCAGTGTCGCGATGATGAGTTGTTATTCCATGTTTTTCTATCCGCGTGAAACCCCATTTCAGGGCCTGCGCCGGGCGGGGCGGTAGGCCGAGGGCCTTGTCGCGGCGCGTCCAGCCCGTGGTCGCGTAGGGGACCGATCGACAGGCCGCGGTCGCGTATCCACTCCAAGAGCGGCGGCAGCGCGTCGAGCGTCTTCCTCCACGAGTCGGGTGCCGATGTGCAGTCGGAGTCGTGGAGGAGCACGGTTCCTCCACCGTCGAGGTCGCGCGTGAGGGTCGCGAGGATGGAGGCGGGGGTCGCCGCGCGCGTCCAGTCCCTTCCCCAGTTCGTCCAGAGGACCGGTGTGAGGCTTAGGCGGCGGGCCGCCCGCAAGGCCGAGAGGCTCAGCACACCGTAGGGGGGCCGGTACCATCGCGGCACCGTCCCGGTGACGTTGACGATCGACTCCATCGCCCGGGCCAGGTCGTCGTAGGTCGCGGCGGGCCCACGCAGCAGCATGCAGCGGTGCTCCCAACCGTGGACGGCGATCTCGTGTCCTGACTCGGCGAGGCTCCGGCCCAGGTCCGGGGCGGCCTTGAGCATCCGGCCGAGCAGGAAGTAAGTGGCCTTCACCCCGTGCTCCCGCAAGACGGTCAGGAACGCCGGCGTCGAGCGCGGGTCCGGACCGTCGTCGAACGTGAGCGCCACATGGCCGGGTTCGCCGACGCCGGCCAGCCCGGGGAACAGCTGCCGGCGCAGCGGCCCGATCGACGTGACGGCCGGCGAGGCATGTGCGGTGGCGAGGACACCTGCCGCCGTCACGGCGAGACGCGTGGCGCTCATCGGGACGCCTCCACCATCTCGGAAACCTCCATGGACGCGGGCCGGCCGGTGGCCGCGGGGTCTCGTCCGGTCGCCAGGGCGGCGACGATCGCCGCCGGGTCGGCGGCTCCGGTGTACCCCATGGCGCGGGGTGCCGTCAGCGCCGCGAACAACGCCTCGGGCAGCTCGTCGGGTCTGCGTGCCCACGGCGCCCATCCGGACTCCTCCAAAGCGGCGGCGTTGGTCCTGCCGTGTCCCGGAAGGCAGCGGTAGCTGATGACGGGCAGGCCGGACGCCAGCGCCTCGAGGGAGCTGAGACCGCCGGCGTTCTGAATCACGAGGTCACAGGCGCGCATCAACGTCGGCATGTCCTCGACCCAGCCGAGCGTGACGCCGACGCCGGAGCGGGCGAGCGCCTCCCGCAGCGCGGTGTTGCGCCCGCACACGACGACCGGCGTGACCAGCCGGGACGCGGCCACGTCCCGTGCGGTGGCCGCCACGTCCCCGGATCCCCAGGCCCCCGCGACCACCAGGGCCAGGCGGTCGTCGTCCGGCAGGCCGAAGTGCAGTCGTGCCAGCTGCCGTTCGAGGACGGACGAGGCGGGCCGAAAACCGGGTCGTACGGCGGGCGCGCACACCTGGACGTTGGCCGCGCCGAGCCGTCGCGCCTGCGCCGCCGCCGTCGGGTGCAGCGCCAGGTGGGCGTCGGCCCTTTCGGCGATCCATAGAGGGTGCACGGACATGTCGGTGAGGTAGGTGACGACCGGGACTCGGAGCGCGCCGCGCCGCCGCAGCCGGCCCAACGCCTGGCTCGCGAGGGGGTAGGTCGACACGACGACGTCGGAGCCCGCCGCCGTATGGGCGAGGCGACGGGCGGCCAGCCCGCTCAGGGCACGCGCCGCCGCCGCGAGTTTCCTGCGCCGGTCCAGCGCGGTGAACAACCGTTCCCAGCTTTCCGGGGCGGCTCGCAGTTGCAGCGCGTACGTCTGCCGAAGGAGGCAGCCGAGGGAGGCTGGGAGGAGGTCGAGATAGTCGTGGCGGTCGACGGTGAATCCGGCTTCGCCGAGCCGGCGGGCCAGCTCGCTCGCCGCACCGTCGTGCCCGGCGCCGACGCTCGCCGACACGATCGTGACGTGCCGTCTCGTGCCGGGGTGGATCAAGGAGGGGGTCACGACCTGGTGCCTTCTGTCTCGACGCGACGGAACTCGGCCGTCGCCGGCCGGAGGGGGAGTCAGGGAAGGGATCGCTCGTCGCCGCGCGTTCTGCGTCGGCGGCGACCGTCACGACCGGCGGGCGCGCCGGATGCGCAGGCGTCCGCACAAGGTGCCGCGGTGCTCGACGCCGACGGTGGTGAACCGCCCGTACACGATGGCCAGCCAGCAGAACCCGCCGACCGCGATCACTTCGGCGCGCTGCTTCCGGCCGGCCAATCGGCCGCCGGTGAACAGCACTGCCGGGAGTGTCGAATCGGCCGGCAGCCGGCCCCAGGCGATGGCGCACGGGCGTCCGCAGGAGACGGCGCGCCGGGCGCCCCGCAGCATCTCCGGCGCCACCGATGACCGCACGAGGACGTCGACCAGGGTCTCTGCCTCGTACATCTCCAGCGCGGGCCGCTCCTTAGCTGCCCGGACGAGCCGAATCGCCCACGGGGTGCCGGTCAGGCACTGCTCGACGGGCGCCGCGCTGGTGGCCATGGGGTGATCTCCTTCCGTGCCCAGCTCATGGGGCACGGGATCAGCGTCGTCGTTTCGAGAGCGAAGAACAGTAACGCGGCTATCCGACTCGGGGTGGCACTAGGTTCACCTTTGACCATCCCGCCTGCTCCAGGAGCGCCGCCTGCCCCGGAGTGCCCATCGAGGCGATCGCCGATCTGTGCGGGCACTCCTCTCCGGCGGTCACCGGGGAGGCCTACCGGTACCAGCTCAGGCCGGTGATCACTCGGGGCGCCGAGGTGGCCGACGCGGTGTTCCGTTCGGGCAAGTCGGCGTAGGCCGTGTGGCGGTGGCGAGTGCGGGTGCTTGTCGGTGCGTGTCGATGGAGTCTGTGATGCGGTGCGCTCATGTCTCAGAGGCGCTGAACGAATCATCCCCGCATGCGCGGGCTGCGGTCGGGAGCAGGCTGTCCATACAAAGCGGGGCCCGGCTGGTGCCGGGCCCCGCGATGGAGCACTCGTTGAGTGTTAGTTGCGCCGGCGCTGTGTGCCGGCGAAGGGTGTTCAGGTCCGCGGTGCTGTTCCGCGTGCGAGCAGTTTTGCGGCCACCGGCGCCATGAAGGCGACGGTGCCCACAACTGAGGCCAGCGAAGCCAGGCCGGCGACGACCAGCGTCGAACGTGGCCCGAAGGTCTCGGCCAGCCAGCCGATCAGGGGATAGCCGACAAGCGAGCTCCCGGTGATCACCAGCAGGTACAGGCCCATCACCCTGCCGCGCAACTCCTCCGGGGCGCCCAGCTGCGTGAGCGAGTAGGCCGTCGTGGTGAAGGTCATCAACGCCATGCCCGTCGGTAGCTGCATGGCAGCGAAGGCCCAGTAGTGCGGCATCAGTCCGGTCGCGGTCACCAGGATCCCGAAGACCGCCGCCGCGGCCAGCATGTCCCGCATACTCGGCTGCTTCCGACGGGCGGTGAGCAGTGAGCCGACCAGCCCGCCGACTGCCGCCATCGCCGTGACGAGGCCGAATGACGAGGCTCCGGTATGGAAGACCTCTCGGCTCATCAGGGCATCGGTCACCGCGAAGTTCATGCCGAACGCGGAGACCAGCAGCATGATGGTCATCAGCATGAGCAGGTCGCGGCGCTGCCGGACGTAGCGCAGGCCCTCGCGCAGCTGGCCTTTTGCCCGCGGCATCGGAGCCTTGACGTACAGCTCGTCCTCACGCATGAGGTAGAGCCCGAGTTCCATGGCGGCGAACGACGCGGCGTTGATGAGGAAGACCGGACCGGTGCCGACGGCGGCGATCAGCACGCCGGCGACGGCCGGGCCGAGGATCATCGTTGTGTTGAACAGCGCGTTGTTCAGGCCGATGGCGTTGGACACGTCGCGTGGCCCCACGACCTCGAAGGTGAACGCCATCCGGGCCGGGCTGTCCACTGTCACGGCCAGGCCGAGGCCGAACGCCAGGGCGTACACATTCCACACGCTGACGGAGCCGGTGACGGTGAGCAGGCCGAGCACGAGCGCGAGCGTGCCCATCACCGCCTGGCTGATCATGAGAATGCGCCGCTTGGGGTACCGGTCGGCCAGGACACTGCCGTACAGGCCGAACAGCAGTGCCGGCAGCAGTTGCAGACCGGCCGTGATGCCGACCGCGGTGCCGCTGCCGTGCGTCAGTTCCAGCACCAACCAGTCCTGTGCGGTCATCTGCATCCAACCGCCGATGCTGGAGATGCCCTGACTCGGCATGAGCAGCCGGTAGTTGCGATGGTTCCGCATCGAGCGGAACAGCCTGAGGTCCTGCTGAGCCGCTTGAGGAGCGCTGCTCGGCGAGCCCTCCCTGGCGGAGTCGGCTCCACCTGCACCCGAGATGTCGGACATTGTTGGTCCTTTCGTTTGTGTGGTCTTGCCGTGGCGCCTCTGCACGCCACCGCAGGGACCGTCCTGCCAGCGCACGGCAAAGCAAGAGGTCGGCTGGGAAGGGTGAGAATCGCGACACTGGATGTGTCGGGCGACTCCGACCTCACCCAAGCGCCCAATCGTCCGCGCGCAGAACGCCCTCGCCCACTCCTTGGGGTAGCCGTCTTCGTGACGCGGCCTCACCGCGAGGCAGCTTTTGGACCGGATGGGTGCCGAATCGGCCACTTTGGCTCTGCGCGGCCAGGACGTCTTCCTCGATGAGTTCGGTGACGTCCTCTACGACGACGACGCCTACGTGGTGTCCGCCGGACGGTATGCGTCGTGGGCATGGGCGTGGGAGCACGGCAGTTGGTTGTGCGTCGAAGACGACGAACTGGTGCGCAGGGTCTCGGCCGACACGACAGCCGTGGTGCTGCACGCCAACGAAAAGCCCATGGTCGAGTTCCGCTACGCCGAAGACGGGCGCCTGGTCACCGGCATCAACACCTTGCTCAGCCTCCGTCCCGAAGACCGCACCGGGAGCGACCCCCACCGCTTCGATGCCACACTGCGCGCACTGGAGGCCGACCCGGATAGCAACGACTACGGGCCCCTGGGGCTCCCGCGGACTCTTCTATCGGGTCGCCGAAGACCTCGGCATCGGACTCCCGCACGAAGACTTGATCAAGACGCCCGTCTTCAGCGGACAGCTCCATCCTCGAACTCCGTGACCAAAACCGGCGAGGCTTTCACAACCGTCCTCACCGGCCCACACCGACTGATTCCTCACGAACAGTGACTCTTCACAAATTTGATCCAGAACCGCTTTTTGGCCGACGCACTTACGGTGATCGCCAGCTCGCACGTCACGCGCTCAGGGGCGGCAACCGCGATGACGGGTGAACGATGAGTACGCCCGGTGCGGGCCCCCGCACCGGGCGTACCGGGAGGTCGTCAGTGACGTCCCACGTGCTCTGTCGGACGGATCAGCAGGTCGGCTCGCCGCTCTGCGCGGGAACGTTGATGGCGCTCCACGCGGCCTTCACCGCGTTGCACTCGGTGGTCGAGCCGGGGAACAGCTCCTTGGCCGCCTGGAGGGTCGCGACGCGGGCGCGGGCGTGACTCCAGCTCGTCACCTTGCGGTTCAGGCCGCCCATGAAGATCTGGCCGGCCTTCTGGATGCCGATGCCCGTGACACGGGAGTTGTTGCAGGTCGGGCTGGTCGGGTTGCCGTTGGTCGGGTTCGAGCCCTCGGCGAGCAGGTAGAACCAGTGGTTCTGCGGGCCGGCCGCTGCGTGCACCTCGGTGCTGGGGATCGAGGACGAGTAGCAGTTCGGGTCGCCCAGCGCGGACGGGTTGTACATGTTGCGGATCGGGCCCTGGCCGACCAGGTCGACCTCCTCGCCGACCAGGTAGTCCGGCGGGTCGTAGGTGGAGGGCTCGTTCATGTAGTGCTCGGTCAGCGCGCCGAAGATGTCGCCGGCCGACTCGTTCATGCCGCCCTTCTCGTTGCCGCTGCCGCCGCTGGCACCGCCGGGCGTGGTCTGGAAGATCGCGTGCCCGTTCTCGTGGCCGACGACGTCGACGGAGGTGGCCAGCTTGGTGTTCGACTGGTTGTGTCCGAAGTTGGTGTAGCTGCCGTTCCAGTAGGCGTTGACGTCGTTCAGACCCACGCGCGAGGGGAAGCCGCGGCCGTTGCCGTTGGTCCCGTTGCGGCCGAGCCATGCCTTGAGCATGTCCCATTCCTTCTGGACCGCGTACAACACGTCCACGCAGCCGGTCTCCAGGTTCGTCCCGCTGCCGTTGCCCCAGGCGCTGTCGGTGCCGGTGTAGGCCGAGCCGCCCTGGCCGCCGCACTGGTGGCCGGGACGCGAGGGGTCGGTCATGGACGTCGCCGCGGTGCTCAGGTCCACGGTGCCGTGGTAGAAGCTTCTGTCATCGGCGGCGTCGCGGACGTCGTCGAACGTCCCGACGACCTTGCCGGTCTTGGCGTCGACGAACACGTGCAGTTTCGTCTCGCCCTTCTTCTGGTGACCGGTGACGACCGTTTCGTAGACCAGGCGTCCCTTGCCTTCCGCCAGCACGGTGAGGCGGGGGGTGGAGACCGTGTCGACCTTCGCGACCTTGGCACGCGACACCGCGGCGGCCTGCGACGCCTTGATCGACGCCTTGACGCCGACGTTGAGCGTCGCGGTCTGGTTGACCGAGGTGCTCAGCACACCGCCGTCGGCGTTCGTGGTGACGACGATGTCGCCGCCGTAGACGGGCAGGCCGTCGTAGGTGCGCTGGTACTCCACGTACTGGAGGCCGCGTAGGCCCGAGGTGACGTTCGTACGGAAGATCTTGTCCTTCGGGGCCTTCTTGACCTCCGCAGGCTTGGCGGCCACGAAGGTGTCGGCCGAGACCGCCGCGAGCGTGCGGGGGTTCGGCTTGGCCGGGGTGGTGCGGGCGGTCGCTCCTGTGGCGGGGACGGACATCGCCACGGCGAGGCCGGCCGCCAGCGCCGCCGCCCCGATCGCGGTCTGGTGTCTCACAGGGGTGCTCCTTCCACGGACCCGACGGCACAGGGCGTCCGAAGCCTCACGTGGGAGCGGCCTGAGACGCCCTTGCCGCTGGGGGGATTGGGGACGAGTCGCTCATCCGGGATGAGCTGCCCCGAAGTGCACCTTGCCGGACTTGAACGTGTCAATACATTCAAAGCAGCATGAAATTTCACAAACCAAGAACTGAGGCACTGTATGCGAGGCAAATTCCCTGGTGAACATCATCCGGCCCGGCCCACCGGAGTCACGGGCGGCACCGGACTCCGGTGATCAGAGGTTGGCCCCGAGTATCCGCGCAGCGGCCTCGCCCCTCACCCGACGAAGCTTGCGCAGGCCGGGAAGACCGTGGATGGCGGGCGTGGACCGCCAAAGCCGTCTTTTCGGAGGCCGAGTCTGGCCTCTGCAAGGCTGGTGGCCCTACTTACGTGCGCGCCAATACTGCTCCTCCCTGTATTGGCGCGGAGACAAGCCGTACGCGTCGCGGAACGCTTGGGTGAAGTGTTGCGGCCTGGAGAACCCCCACCGCGCCGCGATCTCGCTGATCCGACGGGTGGCGAGCAGCGGTTCGGCCAGGTCGCGGCGGCAGTGTTCCAGACGGCGTTCGCGGATCCAACCGGCGACCGTGCGGCCCTGCTCGTTGAACAGGTTGTGGAGGTGGCGCAGGGAGATGTGATGGGCGGCGGCGATCGAGGCCGGCGACAGGTCCGGATCGCTGAGGTTCTGCTGGATGAAGGTGTGAATCTGGGCCAGGAGCGCCCGCCGGCGGGTGTGCAGCGGCACCGCGTCGCCGGCCTCCAACTCGTGGGCGAGGGCGGCGGTCAGAGCCTCCAGTGCGAGGGTGGACAACCTTGCCAGGTCAGTGGGGCTGTACTCGCCGATGTGCCGGGCGAGTTGAAGGAGGAAGGCGGAGGTGAGAGCCCCGACCCCCTGGGAGCCGGGAATCCGCACGGCGGTCAGGCGGTCGAGGTCCCGGGCCGGCAGCGGCAGCAGGTCGCGCGAGAATCGCAGCACCAGCAGACGAGCGACGGGGGAGTCCGTGGAGAGTGTCGCCGAATACGGCCGCGAGGTGTCGTAGAGAACCAGGTCGCCGACGCCGAAAGCCGTCTCCCGGCCGTTCTGCGTGGCGTTCCCCGCACCGTCCACGGCGATCCCGAGTTTGCACAGCCCGGGGTCGTCCTGGCGGATGAGCTTCGCCGTCCGTCGTATCACGTAGGGCGTCGTCGTCATCAGCGCGACCTGGAGAGAGCCCAAGTCCCAGATATCCATACGGGCTTGGAAACTCGTCTCCAGGTCCGGGTCGCAGCTGAGCTCGTAGGGAACCCAGGTCCGGGAACTGACCTCATGCCAGAAGGCGAACCGCTCGCCGGCCGCCAACCCGTTCGTGCTCACGGTGTGCATGGATGCTTTCAATCTTGGACGATTCACGTCCAGGAGCGGTCCTTTGCGTACGGACTCGCGACCTGCCCCTCAGGAGGAGCCCCCTCGTCGCGATGAGGGTGCCAGGTTCCGCTGGTCAGAACTCCGGCAGGTCTCGGTGTGCAGATGCTTGTCCCTGATTGGCTTGCCGGCAGAGCCGCACACCAAGAAATGAGCTCCGACGCTCGTTGCAAGCAACGAACGCCGGAGCCGACTTAAAGGTAAAAGTAAAACGAGATTGCCCGGTGTGCCGCTACCTCAGCCGATCCGGGTGCCGCAGCTCTGGCAGACCTTGGCGTTCTCGCTGTTGTAAGTGCCGCAGGTGGGGCACGGGTACTGGTCGACGCCCATCGCCCGGCGGACGATCATCGCGATCTTGCGCATCGCTTCTCTCCTTTGATGATTCGCAGACGGCCTTTACCGCCAGCAATCCGAACTGTACACATCTGCGACTGTCGTCGGCGACGAGAAAGCGCTTCTTCGGTCATATCAGTGCAGAATGTGCACTCATCCGTAAGAGTCGTGCACGCATACTGAAGAGTGGCAATGGAATCGCTCTGCGGCGGGGGCGCAAGCCTGGCTCGTTGATGGCCCGATAGGGCGGGGGGCTGGAACCAGTTCACCGCCGGGCCGGTGTGCCAGGGTGGTGCGGCGCGCGCCTCGATGCGCAGCGAACAAAGCTTCTGAGCGACCTGGGGGAGGCGGTCCAGGACGTGTCAGGGGGCGCAAGGAGCAGAGGGTGTTCGGTGTGATCGCCGGTCGAGGCGTTCTTGGGCAAAGCGACGGCGAGGGCACCCGCTGGAAAACCGGATGCCCTCGCCGTGGGGCTCTGGGGGCCGAAGCCGCCGCTATGAGGATGGGCAGAAGACGTGCTCCATGGCCTTGCCCATGGCTTGGCCCGATCTGGAGTTGTCCTTGTTGCTCAGGGCGGCCGAAATCGTGAGCTGGCGGTGGCCGTCCTCTGAGTAGAAGGTCATAGCGATGAGGCAGGGGCCGCCCATGATGTAGTGGTCGAGTTTGCTCCATGAGCGCGAGAAGCTCCCCGTCGGATGGTATTCCTGGGGTCCGTCCCATGGTCGGGGTTGATCAGGTCGAGCACATGTTGCAGGTCGGCGATGACCCGCCTGCGGCGTCGACAGCGACCACGACGGCCGCAAAGACCGCTACAACCCCGCCGACGCCATCCACTACCTGACACGCGACGTGTCGTCGAAGAGGGCCGCCCGCCATAGATGATCAGTTCCGCCAGTGTGTCCGGCCGGCCGAACGTTCCGACGCGCTGCGGGATCTCGCTGGCGGACCAGCCGAGGCGTGCGCTGGCTTGTTCGTCCGTGGAGATTTCTCAACCGGGTTCGGTGACCTTGGCGGCGCCTTCCGGTGTGTTCTCCGGCTCGGAGGACGTGAGCACGGGGTGTTTGCGCAGGGCGATCCGGTCGATCTTGTTGGCGGGCGTCCGCGGCAGTTCGGGCAGGATGAGGATCCGGGACGGCCGCTTGTACGCGGTGAGACGCTCGGCGCAGTGGCGTTCGAGTTCCTGGAGGTCGGGTGGCGTGTCCGGTGCGGCGGACACGAACGTGACGGGCCGCTCGCCCTTGCGCTCGTCCGGTACGCCGATGGTCGCGGACTCGACCACCGCGGGATGGGCGAGCAGCGTGTCGTCGATCTCGCGGGGGTAGACGTTGAAACCGCCCACAATGATCATGTCTTTCGCGCGGTCGACGATGCGCAGGTAGCCGTCATCGTCGAAGCGTCCGACGTCACCGGTGTGGAACCAGCCGTCCCGGTGCGCGGGGATGATCTCTCCGTCCAGGCCGCGGTAATGGCGCAGCATGTGAGGCGCCCTGACCCTGATCTCGCCCACCTCCCCGGCGGCGACGGGCGTGCCGGTTCGGAGGTCGGCGACCTCTACCTCGACGAGGGGGGAGGGAATCCCGACCGAGCCTGGGCGCGGTGGTCGCCCGACCGGGTTGTAGGTGATCGGTGCCAGTTCCGTCATCCCGTACGCCTCGTAGATCGGTAGCCCGGTGACCGCCTGCCAGCGTTCCTGCAGGTCGGCGGGGATGGCCGAGCCGCCGCCCTGGCAGAGGCGCAGCGCCGCCAGATCGGCGCGGGCGAGTTCGGGGGCCGCGAGGACGCCGCCGTAGATGGCCGCAGGTCCGCCGCTGAAGACCGTCGCGCGATGCCGCTCCAGTTCCGCGACGACCGCCGCGGGGAGGAAGCGCGGCACCATCACGAGCCCGCCGCGGCGGTAGACGGCGTGCAGGAAACCGATCGCCAGGCCCCAGATGTGGAACATCGGCGCCACGTTGAGCCAGATCTCCTCGTCCGGGCGCGTCGGCCAGCACAGCTCGGCGCCCTCGACCGTCGTCAGCAGCGTTTCGTGGGTGTACTCAACGCCCTTCGGCAGACCGGTGGTGCCGCCGGTGAACAGAAGAGCGGCCAGGTCGTCGGGGGCCGGGCCCTCCACCGGGGCCGCCGAGTCCGCGGGTCCGGCAGGCCGGAGATCGGCGTCGGCGACGGGCAGGACGTCCAAGCCCAGTTCGGCGGCGGACGCGAGCGGACCGGGTGCGGCCGTCTCCGCGTCGGTGAGGACGAACGCGGGTGAGGCCCCCTTCAGCAGCGGGACCAGTTCCGCCGGGGTGTAGCCGGGGTTGAGGCAGGCGATGCTCCCGCCCGCCGTCCACACCGCGAAGATCGCCACCGCCATCCGGGGGCTGTTGGGCATGGCGATCGCGATCGTCGCACCCCGCGCACCCGCCTCGGCGAGACGCGCGGCCAGACCATCGACCGCCCTGCCGTACTCGGCGTAGGTCAGCGTCTCGGCGCCGCACATCACGGCCACGCGGGCGGGGGCCAGGGCGACCGCTTCGCGCAGCGCCGCGACCATCGTCGCCGGCCGGCGCCCGCACGTGCTCGAGGGGACGGATCCATCCAAGGCAGGCATGGCTGCACTCCTCTCACCAGAGTGCGTTTTTTCTATCGGTCTATCGATAGAACGTCAATAGCCCAGCTCGGACGGGCCGGGCGTGGATGAGAGGAGGAGCCGCCGCTCAGTCCTCGGGCGGCAGGCCGATCAGGTCGCAGAACGCGGCGGAGACCTGTCCGGCGTTGAACTCGTCCGGCTTGTACCACCAGTGCATCCAGCTCATCATTCCGAGGATCCCCTCGCTGACGATGCGGGTCGGGTGCCCGGCCGGCAGGACGCCCTGCTCCTGCGCGCGGGAGACGACCTCCTCGACCCGGACGACGAAGTCCCGCTCGTGGCCGCTGACCTCACGGCCGACGTCCGCCGGCAGCGAGCGGAACTCCTTCCAGTACACGGCGAACGTTCGCTGGTTGAGGGCGAGGGAGCGGACGAAGGCGTCGATGACGCGACGCAGTTGCGTCGCCGGGTCGGCGGGAGCGGCGAGGGCGTCGTCCAGCGCTCTCGTGAAGTCGCGGTCGACCTGGCGGGCGATCTCCGACATGAGGACTTCCTTGGAGCCGACGTAGTGGTAGATCGTCGGCTGGCTCATCCCCGCGCGCTCGGCGATCTCCTTCGTGGTGCCCCGGTCGTAGCCGCGGACGAAGAAGACGTCGGCGGCGACGTCCAGGATCCGGCGCCGCTTGTCCTCCCAGTCGTCGTTCCGGCTGCCGGGCTTGCGCCCCGGACGCCTGCGCGTCGTGGCCTCGTCTCGTCGTGCGGTGTCCTCTGGAATCACGCTCCGATGCTAGCCGAATGATCGATCGGCCGATCGATCGCTTTGCGGCCCGGTGGTCCGGCTGCTACAGTCCCCAAAATAAATCGATTGACCGATCGAATGAATGGGAGGTGTCGTGGTGGGAGACCGACTCTTCGACCAGGGCGCCCAGGTGCGCCGGGTCCTCGCGGCCGGCCACGAGACCGCGTACCACGAGGCCGGGAGCGGGCGGCCCATCGTGCTGCTCCACGGATCCGGCCCAGGCGTCTCGGCCTGGTCGAACTGGTCCGGAGTGCTGCCCGCACTCGCTGCCGGGCACCGGGTGCTCGCGCCCGACATCGCCGGATTCGGCAGGACCCTGTTCCAGGAGGGGACCGAGTACGGGATCAAGCTCTGGACGCGGCAGCTCTTCGCGTTTCTCGACGCCCTGGACATCCCGTCCGCCGTGCTGGTGGGGAACAGCTTCGGCGGCGGCCTGGCGCTGGCCGCAACGCTGCGGGACCCGTCCCGCGTGGACGGCCTCGTGCTGCTCGGCACGCCCGCCGGGACGTTCACGATGACCGAGGGGCTCCGGGCGGGCTGGCACTACGAACCCGATCCGGACGAGATGCGGCGCATCCTGCGGCTGTTCCCGTATGACAAGAGCCTCGTCACCGAGGAGATGGTGCGGGCGAGGTACGAGGCCAGCGCCGCCCCGGGCGCCCAGGCGGCCTTCCGGAAGCTGATTCCGGAACCCGGCCCCGGGGACACGCCGGTCAGAGGCGTCCCCGAGGACAGGCTCCGCGCGATCGCCAAGCCCGCGCTCATCGTCCACGGGCGCGAGGACGAGGTCATCCCCGTGGAGCTCGGCTGGCGCCTGGCCCGCTCGATCCCGGACTCCGAGCTTCACGTGTTCGGGCAATGCGGCCACTGGGTGCAACTCGAACGGCCCGCCGCGTTCACCGCCCTCGTCCGCGACTTCGCCGGGAGGCGGGCATGAGCCTGCACGGCGTCGAGAAGGCGCTCTACGACCTCAACGTCGACCGGCGCGCCCGGGAGACCTTCAAGGAATCTCCCGCCCGTTTCGCCGATCGTTACCGGCTGACCGGGGAGGAGGCGGCGATGCTGACCGACCGGGACGTTCGCGGCCTCGCCTCGCTGGCCGCCAACCCGATGCTCGTGTGGGGGTTCTGGCTGATGCTGGCGCCCGAGGGGGAGCGCGGTGCACCTGGCTATCTGGCCAGGCTGCGCGCCGAAACACCCGCTCGGCGACCCGTCCCCGCGTCCGGCGATTCAGAGGGAGACTGACCATGGGCAGCATCGTCGGCGGCTTCCTGCTGCCCCACGACCCGATGATGTTCACGCATCCGGACGCGCCGGACGCGCCGGTGCGCGAGCGCGTGCACGAGGCGTACCGGGAGATCTCCCGGCGGCTCGCCGCGCTGGACCCGACCACAGTGGTGATCATCGGCACCGACCACTACATCCTGTTCGGCCCCGGCTGCCTGCCCCAGTTGCTCATCGCGACCGGAGACCTGGACGGTCCGGTCGAGCGGCTGCCCGGCCTGGCACGCGGCCCGCTGCCGGACAACGCGCCGCTGGCCCGGCACATCGCCGGGCACGGGCACCGGCACGGCGTCGACTGGGCGGTCGCACCGACGTTCACCGCGGACCACTCCGTGGTCATCCCCTACCATCTGGTCGCCGAGCCACTCGGGCTGCCGGTGATCCCCGTCTACCTCGCCTGCGGCGTCGAGCCGCTGCTGCCGCTCGCCCGCGCCGTCCGCGCCGGAGAGGCGATCCGGGAGGCCGTCGAGGCCGCCGGAGAGGACGAGCGCGTCGCCGTCATCGGCAGCGGCGGTATCAGCCACTGGGTCGGAACCGCCGAGATGGGCCGGATCGACTCCGGTTTCGACCGGATGGTGCTCGACCGCGTCGCCGCCGGCGACACCGCCGCACTGGCCGGCCTGGATGACGCCGAGATGCTTGCGGAAGCGGGCAACGGCGCACTCGAAGTGCGCACGTTCGTCGCGGCGATGTCGGCCGTGGGGCCCTGCCGGGGGGACGTCATCGCCTACGAGGCCGTCCCGGAGTGGATCACCGGCCTGGGCTTCGCCGAGCTGGTCCCGCTGGAGGCCGCCGATGTCCGCTGACCTCAAGAGCACCGGAGGCCGTACGGTCCTGTGCGCGGCAGACGATGTGCCTCCTGGGCGGATGCTGCGCGTCGTCACCGGCGACGCCGGGCCGCTGCTGGTCTCGAATGTGAACGGGACGATCCATGTCACCGACGACACCTGCACCCATGCCGAGGCGTCGCTGAGCGAAGGCGATCTGGAGGGAGGCCGGGTCGTCTGCCCGGTGCACTGGGCGGAGTTCGACCTGGCGACGGGCGAGGCCCTGTGCTTCCCCGCGTCCAGACCCCTCACCGTGTACAGGGCGGTCGTCGAGGACGGCATGGTCGTCGCGTTCCTCGCGCGGAGGTCGGCATGAGCGGCATGAACGACGAACTGCTCGCACTGTCCGGGCTGGACGACGGCTGGCTCGATCGCCGCGTCTTCTGGGACCGGGACGTCTACGAACTGGAGCTGGAGCGGATCTTCGCCCGGTGCTGGCTGTTCGTCGCCCACGAGTCCCAGCTGCCGAAGCCCGGGGCGTTCCTCACCACCTGGATGGGCGAGGACAACGTGCTCGTCGTCCGGCGGCGGGACGGCTCCATCGGCGCCTACCTCAACAGCTGTCCCCACAGGGGCAATCGCGTGTGCACCGCCGAAGTGGGGACGGCCCGCGGGTTCGTGTGCAACTACCACGGCTGGTCGTTCGGCCTCGACGGCGGGCTCACCGGCGTGCACGAGTCCGCGGCCTTCGGCCGGGAACCGGGCTTCGACCGCTCCCGGCTCGGGCTCACCCCCGTGGCTCAACTCGACACCTACAAGGGATTGGTGTTCGCCACGTTCGACCCCGGCGCGCCGCCGCTGTCGGACTACCTCGGCGACTTCGCCTTCTATCTCGACGTGATCCTCGACAACGACGAGGGCGGCACGGAGTTCGCGGGCGGCTCGATCAAGTCCGTCCTCGGCTGCAACTGGAAGATCGCGGCGGAGAACTTCGCCGGTGACGCGCTGCACGCCGGCTGGACGCACGCGTCCGGCGCGGAGGCCATGCTCGGCCGCGGCGTCCCCGACCTGGGCGCGGAGGACGCCGAGAGCTACCACGTCAACGCGAACGGCCACTGCTGGGAGTTCAACCTGGACGGCGTCGGGAACGCCGCCACCCTCGGTGACCCACGGGTCGTGGCCTACCTGCGCGACCATGAGAAGCGCGTCGCCGAGCGGCTCGGCGACCTGCGGGCGCGGATGGTCGGCTCGATCAGCTCGGTGAACGTCTTCCCGAACTTCTCGTTCCTGCCCGGCCAGAACACCTTCCGGACATGGCAGCCGAAGGGACCGCACCGCACCGAGCTGCACACCTGGGTCCTGGTGAACCGGAGCGCCCCCCAGGATGTGAAGGACGCGTGGCGCAAGGGAGCGATGATGACCTTCTCTCCCTCCGGCGTCTTCGAGATGGACGACGGCGAGAACTGGGAGCTGGCCACCCGGTCCAACGCGGGCGTGGTGACGCGGAAGCAGCGGCTCTACTACGGCCTCGGGTCCGGTACGGCGATCGAGCACCCCGAACTGCCCGGCAACGTGCACCGCGGACAGATCAACGACGCCAACCAGCGGGCGTTCTACCGGCGCTGGTCGCAACTCCTTCGCGCCCGCACATGGGACGAGGCGGCGTCATGACCGCGATGGAGACGTACTGGGAGGTCCAGACCTTCCTCGCCTACGAGGCGCGGTTGCTCGACGAAGAGCGGTACACCGAATGGCTCGGGCTCTTCACCGAGGACGCGCACTACTGGGTCCCCGGCGTGGAGAACCGCGGCCGGTCCGATCCGGACGGCCCCTACGCGCCGTCCCGTATGGCCTACTTCGACGACACTCTTGAGGACCTGCGCCGTCGTGTCGTCCGCTTCACTGCGCCCACCGCGTGGGCGGAGGACCCGGCGACCCGGCACCTGCACGTCGTGTCCAACATCGAGGTGGAGCCGGCGGAGACGCCCGGCGAGCTGCTCGTCCGCTCGGTGATCGTCAACTACCGGGGCCAGGGCGACATCGACGCCGCGACCCTGTACGGGCGGCGCGAGGACGTCCTGCGCCGGGTCTCGGGCGAGCTGCGGATCGCCCGCCGGCTCGTCCTCCTGCGGCACGCGGTTCTCCCCGCCAAGAACATCAACACCTTCTTCTAGGAACCGGCACGACATGACGGCAACAGGTACAGGACGGCTCGACGGCCTGGTCGCGCTGGTGACCGGCGGCGGAAGCGGCATCGGCCGGGCCATCGTCGACCGCTACGTCGCCGAGGGAGCGCGTGTGGGCGTTCTCGAACGCGACCCCGGGCGGGCCGCGGCGCTCGCCCGCGATCACGGTGACCGGGTCACGGTCGAGATCGGAGACGTCAGGGAGCCCGAAGCCCACGCCGCGTCGGTGACCCGAACACTCGACGTCCACGGCCGCTTGGACGCCTACGTCGCCAACGCTGGCGTGTACGACTACTCGACCCGCTTCGAGGACCTCGGCGAGGACCGGGTCGCGGCGGGTTTCGCCGAGCTGTTCGAGACGAACGTTCTCGGCTACATGCTCGGCGCAAGTGCGGCACTTCCGGCACTGCGCGACAGCGGCGGATGCCTCATCTTCACGGTCTCCTCCAGCGGCTTGTACGCGGGCGGCGGTGGGGCACTGTACGTCGCGTCCAAGCACG
This sequence comes from Actinomadura verrucosospora, assembly GCF_039540335.1. NCBI lineage: Bacteria > Bacillati > Actinomycetota > Actinomycetes > Streptosporangiales > Thermomonosporaceae > Actinomadura > Actinomadura verrucosospora. Next base: position 295,427 of record NZ_BAABEV010000002.1, read on the forward strand.
CGGTGGTCGGGCTGGTCCGGCAGCTCGCCCACGAACTGGCCCCGGACGTCCGGGTGAACGGCGTCGCCCCAGGTGCGACGCTGACGGCACTCGGCGGGCTGGCCGCCCTCGGCACCGCCGACCGGCGCCTGGACGCGGAACTGGACGGGCTCGACCGGCACATCCCGCTCGGCTTCGTCAGCGACCCCGCCGACCACGCCGGCCTGTACGTCCTTCTCGCCGACCCGCGTGACTCCCGCTTCATGACGGGAGCCATCCTGCCGAGCGACGGCGGGCTCGAAGTCCGCGGTGCGGCACGTCGACCGAAAGGCGCCCGATGAACCCGAAGCTGACGGTATCGCTCGGGCTGTGGCAGGACAGGCCCGCACGCGAAGCCCTGGAAACGGCCGCCCTCGCCGACGAGCTCCGCTTTCCGGAACTGTGGATCGGCGAGATGGCCACGTACGACGCGTTCGCCCTCGCGGTCGCGGTGGCCGCCCGGACGTCCTCGATCATGCTGACGCCCGGGCCGCTGCCGGTCGCCGTCCGCGACCCGATGATGATCGCGATGGCGGTGGCGTCACTCGCCGATCTGACCGGTCGCGTCGCCGGCGTCGCGATCGGCACCTCCAGCCCGCACGTCGTGGAGCGCTGGCACGGCCGCGAACGGCGGGATCCTCCCACCGCGCTCGCCGAGTCCGCCGAGGTCCTGCGGCACCTGCTCGCCGGAGAGCGGGCCGGCTTCGAAGGCAGAACCGTTCGCGTCCAGGACTACCGGCTTCGGCTGCCGGCACCCCGCAGTCCCATCACGATCGCGGCGTTCGGGGCGGCGGCGGTCCGCGCGGCCGCCCGGCACGCCGACCGCATGGTGGTCAGCCTGGTCACGGCGGACTCGGCGGGACGGCTCGCGGCGCGGCTCCGATCCGAGTCCGATGCGGCCGGCACCAGCGCACCACCGGTGGCGGCGTGGGTGCCGGTGGCCGTGGACGGTGGCGCGCAGGCACGTGAGCAGGTCCGCCGGGCCGTCGTCGGCTATCTCGCCGCGCCCGGATACGCGCAGATGTTCGAGGAGGCCGGCTTCGGCGACGTGGTCGCCTTGGCGCGCAGCCGCCCCCATCCGTCCGAGTTGCTCGCCGCCGTCCCGGACGAATTGGTCCACGTGGTGGCGGCGCTCGGCGGGCCGGAGGAGGTCGCGGCGCGGCTCGCGTCCTACGCCGTCGACGAGATCGCCGTCCTGCCGTGCTGCACCGATGAGGACCCGGCAGGCGAGCACACCCTGCGCACTCTGGCCGCCTGGACCGGACCGTGAACCGGCACGTCCCCTGCAGGATCGTCATCGTGGGCGGCGGCCTCGCCGGGCACACCGCCGCGACCACTCTTCGAGCCGAAGGCTACGACGGTGAGCTGATCCTGCTCACCGACGAGCCGTGCCCGCCCTATGACCGGCCACCGCTGTCGAAGGAACTGCTCGCTGGGACGGTCGACGACACCACGCTGCCCACAGCACACGACATCGAGGTGCGCACCGGCTCCCGTGCCCTTCGGCTCTACCCTGACGCCGTCGAAAGCACGACCGGCACCGACCCCTACGACGGGCTCATCATCGCGACGGGCAGTTCCCCCATCAGGCTCGCCGATCCGTCACCCCACGTCCACGAATTGCGCACCGCCCTCGACGCGCTGCGCCTGCGCGAAGCTCTGCGCACCGCCTCCTCGGTCGCGGTCGTCGGCGCGGGCTGGATCGGCAACGAGGTCGCCACCCGCGCCGCCGCGCTGAACCTCAAGGTCACCGTGATCGACGCCGCGTCCGCCCCGCTCGCGCGGGCGATGCCCGCCCCACTCGCGGAACACTTCGTCCCCTGGTACGCCGACCGGGGGATCGACCTGCGCTTGGACACCCCGGTTGACGGGGCGGACGAACGCGGCGTGCGTCTGGCGGACGGCGGGCGCGTCGACGCCGATCTCGTCGTCATGGGTATCGGCGCACGCCCGGCCACCGGCTGGCTCCACGGCAGCGGTGTTCCGTTGGCTCCTGACGGCGCCGTCGAAGCCGACGCGACACTGCGTGCCGGCCCGGGCTCCGTCTTCGCCGTGGGGGACGCCGTCCGCTGGCCCTCCAGCTTGTTCGGTGACCGGCTCCGCGTCGAGCACTGGGACCACGCCGCAGCATCCGGCCGGACCGCCGCCCGAAATCTCCTCGGTCTCGGTGAGCCCTACGACCCGGTGCCCTACTTCTGGTCGGAGCAGCTTGGGCACCGGATCCAGTATGTGGGCCATCACCGTCCGGCGGACACGTTCGTCCTGCGTGGGAACCCCGCCGGTCGGGGCCCTTGGGCGGCCCTGTGGTTCCAGGGGCCGCGGCTGCGTGCCGCGCTCTCCATCGACGACCCGCGCACCGCGAGAGACGCGCGGCGCCTCATCGCCAGCCGAGTCCCCCTGTCTGCTGACCGGGCCGCCGACCCGGACGTCCGGCTGAACGAAACCGCCTTGTAATCACAGAAGACCAGTCGATCAAGGCCGAGGGAAGTCGATCGGGGAGCCACTCACCTGCGGAAACGTCAGGGAAGTCGTGCCGGGTCCGGAGGGGGCCGACCACGGTGGCTCCCCGATCGGCTCCCATGCCTCCTCCCGTCCAGGAGGGTCCTACGGCGAGCAAGATCGGGTTCGAAGCCTCTGGCTTCGATGGTGTAGGTGCTTGTCAGCGCGTGTCGATGGAGTCTGTGATGTGGCGCGCCTCCTGTCATGTCCACCGTGAAGACGCCCTCGGCAAGGGGATCCCGGCGGTTCGACACCCCTACAGACAGGCGGGTGACCACGGCCAGATCAGCGAGCTCCTGTCAGCGCATGCGCACGCCCGAGCCACCTTCGTGCCTTCATGCTGGGACGCGGAGGGCGAGGAGAGCGACGTCGTCCTCGCCGCTGAGCTCCATGCGCTCCAGGAGTTGGTCGCACAGGTCGGACACGGGGAGCCGGGCCAGGTGGGCGCTGTGGCGGCGAAGGCCGGTGAGGCTGTCGGTCAGGTCGGTGCCGCGGGTCTCGATGAGGCCGTCGGTGTAGAGCAGCAGGGTGGACAGCGGCGGCAGTTCGCGAGTGCCGTCGGGGCGGCCACCGGTGAGGGTGGGGTTGCCGAGCAGCATTCCGTGCTCTTCGAGGAAGGTCGTGGCGCCGTCATGGGTGATCAGGAGCGGCGGGGGGTGGCCCGCGTTGCACCAGCGCAGTTGCCAGGATCCGGCGGTGGTCCTTTCGACGCGGGCGAACACGGCGGTGGCGAGTTCGGCGTCGCTGACGGCGTCCATCACCGCGTCCAGGCGCTCCAGGACGGTGCTCGGGGGCGCGGCGAGGTCCCAGGCCAGGGCCCTGAGCATGTTGCGGACCTGCGCCATGCGGGACGCCGCGTGCAGGTCGTGGCCCATGATGTCGCCGATGACCAGCCCGGTGGCGCCGTCGGCGAGGGGGAAGGCGTCGTACCAGTCGCCGCCGACCCAGCTGGCCAAGGCGGCGGGCAGGTACCGGGCCTGGAGTCGCAGGTCGTCCGGTTGGGGCAGAGGGGTGAGCAGGCTGCGCTGCATGGCTTCGGCGGTGTTCCGCTGGGCGGTGTACAGCCGGGCGTTGGCCAGGACGAGTCCGGTGCGGCGCGCGATGTCCTCCACGACGAGCCGGTCGTCAGGACCGTAGCCGTGACCGGGGCGCGAGTAGCCCAGGGTCAGCGCGCCGTAGGTCTCGCCCCGGGCCGTCAGGGGGGTGATGATCACGTTGTGGGCGTCCATGGTCTGGAAGAGCTCGTGCTGCGCGGCGGTGAGCGGCTCGTCGGAGTACGGCTGGGCGGCGTCGCCGCTGATGACCATGGTCGGGGCGCCGTGCAGCACTCGTGCGAGGGGGCCGCGCGGGGACCGGGGGAGTGGCGGCAGTGGCCCTTCCAGGAGAGCGGTGTCGGCGGGGGAGATCTCACGGTGGGTCGCGGCCACCCGCTCGACGCGTCCGTCGGGGAGGAGAAGGTCGACCTCCGCCCAGTCACCGAGCGCGGGGACCGCGATCCGGACCAGCCGATGCAGCACCTCGTTCTCGTCCAGGGTGGACGACAGCACCGTGGTGATCTCGGCGACCAGAGCCAACCGGGAGTTGGCCCGCCGAGCCTGCACCATCCGGTCGTGCTGTTCCCGCTCGATCCGGAGCCGCTCGGCCGCGTCCTGCAGCACGATGACCGCTCCGGTCACCGTCCCGGCCTCGCGTTCCTCCGCGCCCGGCTCGTCGGCGTAGACCGGCGCGGATGACCAGGAGAGCGTCACCGAATGCCCGTCGCGGTGGGTGAAGGAGTCGCCGTCGGCGTGGTCGGGGACACCGGTCCGCAGCGTCCGGAGAATGCGGCAGTCCAGCCGCAGAGGGAGATCGCCCTCGGAGGCGCGGTGCAGGAACCGCTCCACCGGCCTTCCCAGCGCCTCTTCGGAGGAGTGCCCCAGCAGATGCCGGGCCCAGGGATTCCAAGCCGTGATCCTGCCGGACGCGCTGACGGCCACGATCGCCGAGTTCATCGCCTCGACCAGGCCGGCGGGGTCCGCCCCGCCCCGGTCGTGCGGCTGCCCGCTCATCTGCTCCTCCTGGTCGGACATCAGGATCCCTGCCCCTCGTGGCCACCGGAACACCTCGGTCCCGCAGGTGCATGGACCGATCTGCCGGCGGCCCGCTCCCCGGAGGCGTCCCCGGTACCGGTGCACCGCCCGGTCGCCTCCGCTCGGCCGGTTCAGGAGACGATCAGAGAGACGACGGCGACGACCGCGCAGACGGCGGCCAGCGCGATGGCCATGCCTGCGGCGAGGCCCTTCACCAGCGCGAGGTAGTCGTCTTTCATCGTCATCGGCTCGCCTCGGAGTTCGATGGACCTCTCGGCTGGCCGCCGGTGGGGGAGAGCGCTCGGCGAGAGATCACGGTTCCGCCCGATCAGTGAACGTCCCGCGTTGTCCGGTACAACCGGCCTGGCCGGACACGGTGCGCTCTGGCCGCCATGCCCGTGGCGTCCAGAGTCCCGGCGGTCATGCCGCGGCCTGGACCGCCGGGGTCGCCTGGACCACGAGTACGCGGTCCAGGCCCGTGAGGTGGAGGAGTTCGGTGAGTTGCCGGTTCGCGGCGCCGAGGCGGACGGTGATCCCGAGGCCTGCGGCGCGGTGCTGGATGCCGACCAGGACGGCGAGCCCGGCCTCGTCACAGGACGACACCTCGCCCAGGTCGAGTATCAGCAGCCGACCGCTGGGACGCAGCAATCCCATCAGGTGCTCGCGCAGCGCCGGCGCCGCGGAGGAGTTCAGGTGGCCGTGCAGCGCGACGATGGTGTGGCCGGGGCGCCGGCGGGCGGGTACTCGCCTCTCGACGGCCGTCGCGGCCGGGCCACCGGCAGCGGACGCGGCGCTCAGGGTGCTCATTGGTGATCTCCGATCACGGAACGCCCTGCCGGGCCCGGGAGGTGGGCGACGAGTGACACCGGATCGTGCGGCACGGGGGCGGGCGTAGACGTCACGGGAGGCGAGGATCTCACCGCAGCACATCGCCGGTCAGGGCCGCCGTCTGGGAACCTGTGCGAGTCGAACACTGTGCGGGCCATTTCGAGGCCCCGTTCTCGGTCCGTCGAAGACCGGATCGTGATCGCCGAAGACGGCGCCGGCATGGTGGCCCGCGCACGAAATGCCCTCGGTGCCACCGAGCCTACGCCACCGGGCACCCCCTGGACAGGCCGCCCTCACGCTGACCCCGGCGGAAACGGCGGACCCGGGGACGTTTCCCTGTCACTCTCCAAACCCGATCACCACAGATCAGGTTCGCGCAACGACCTTCATGGGCGGATCCGGCGGACGGCGAAGCGCCTGTCACGCCTGCACGACCACGATCAACGAGCCGGCCTACTCACGTGCCCAGGTCGCCCCAGTGACATGGGTTCAGCACCTGCGGGTGGGCCAGGGATCGCCTTAGAATTCGTCGGCGTCAAATCCTCACCACCAAAAAGGCGAAGAAAGAAATGCGCTGGCAACCGTTCCCGGGCGATCAGGCCGATTTAGCGCACTTCACCGGATCGAGCCGAGGGGCAGGTCCGCAAAAGCGGACCTGCCCCTCGGCTCGATCGTTCTCCGTGCGCGTTGTCAGAGCGCGCGGACCAGGTCGGCCTGCATGCCCTTGGGGCCGCGGATGGAGGTGAACTCCACCTTCTGGTCCTCTTCGAGGGTCCGGAAGCCGTCGCTTTCGATCACCGACTGGTGGACGAAGATGTCGGCGCTGCCGTCATCGGGGGCGATGAACCCGAAGCCCTTGTCGGGGTTGAACCACTTCACGGTTCCCTGAGTCATGGGATGTCTCCTTCGGACGGGTGCGGATCGACGCGGTCGCGTTGATCCGGGCTGCTGGCCGTACGCCCGTCTGGAGTGACCCAAAATGACGAAACGCCCGCTGTCGGAACTATGCGGGCGTTTCCACGTTCGCAAAACTCGACTACAACCATTGCTGCCCACACTACACCACAGCCACAGACCCCCAGCGATTTCCCGCATTCCACCGAGGTGGCGGCGGCCCCCGCACGGTGATGACGGGTTCTGGCGAGGTGATCGGACGTCTGAGACAGCCCGGACCCGTCCGGGTCAGATCGGGAGTCGGGCGCGTCCGCGGGCAGCGGTCTGGCGGACCCGGTGAGCGGCCCGATGGCGGCACGTTCGTCGGCGGTCGGCGGTATGCCGGCGCCACAGCCATACCCCCACCGCTGCGGCGGCGGCTGCGACGAACATCGCCGCCGCTCCGCGGCGGATCTTGAGCGGAGTCGGGCTCTGGTCGGCGGAGAGGCCGGGTAGACGAGAGGGGCCGACGGCTTCGGCCAGTTTGCCGATCCGGCCACGGAGTGCCTGGGCCGGTTGCCATGCGCGGCCGGCGGCGGGCTTAGCGTCCGGCCGGTCGGTGGGGACCGCGGTGTCGCTGTCCGTGTCTGCGGGGACGGGGGCGTTGGGGCTGGTTGCGGCTGTGCTCGGCGTGTTCTTGGTGGGGTCGGTGTCCATGGGGGTGGTTCCTTTCAGTGAGGGATCGGGGGCGAATCGTGGAGCTGAGGGGCGGGGCAGGTCAGTGGTCGATGGCGGGGCTGTCCGGCCGGCGCCAGACGAAGGTGCGGGTGTACCAGATGCCAGGGCCGTTGTGAGCGCGGCGGTGCCCGTAGACGATGGCGATGATGTGGCGGCAATCTTCTTCGGCGAGGGTGCCGTCATCGGCTTCAGGCCGCTCGGGTCCGCGTTGTATCTGGATCAGGAGCAGGCGGTCGGTTGGGCGTAGTTCGAGACACAGTTCGATCTGGCCGGCTACGCAGTCGACCGGGCGGGCGGCCAGTTTCCGGATCGAGGACGCCGCCTGCCAGGCCAGGCTGTCGGCGGCGGCGCCCAGATCCCACTGCCTGAGCGCGGTGCGGATCACTCGACGGGTCCGGGCAGCCGCCCAGCGCGTGCCGGGCAGGTGCCATCGACCAGCGTGCACCACCGGTTGGGGGCCGTCGGCGGAGTCGTCGGACCTGCTGGTCACAAGTCCGCTGTCACAGCACGGGTCCTGACGCCGAGGGGCGCGAGTCCGGCGTTCAGGTAGCGGCCCGGCTCGGGCCGGCCGCAGGGACGGGACGGCGGCACCGCCGCGGATGTGCGATGGGCGACCGGTCCACGCATTGGGGGTCGGGGCGTGTCGCTGGGGTCCTCGCCGGGGCGATCTGGGTCACGGGCAGGATCCTGACAATGGAGCACATCTTTTCTGGCGGAGTTGGGGCCGCGCGACGGGTCAACCCCAGGGGCGGAGATGTCGTCGTTTCCGGATATGCTCACTCTATCAGCGACTTCTGATATTGGCTAATATCAGAAGTGAAGTCCGACGGGAGTTCCTGAGCTCGAGGGGGAAGTGGTGGCAGGTCGCCGTCAGCAGGTACCCGACGCCTACCTCGGCGTCCACACCGACTACGCCGCCGCCCTGGCCGACACGGCGCTGGACGCTGCCACCCGCCGTGCCTACGACTCCCGCGTCCGGGTGTTCCTGGCCTGGCTACAGGACGCTGCGAACCTTGCCGACGGTGACCCCCTGACCGACCCGCAGGTGCGCGACCTCAGCGCTCGCGACTACAAGACCTACCTCAAGACCGTCCTAGGCCGCTCAGACAACACCGTCAACGCCCACCTCACCGCGCTGGACCGCTTCTACGAACACCTCGGACTGGGCAAGGCCGGCGTGAGCCGCACCCGCACTCCTCGCCGAGCCCCCCGCGCTCTGACGACCCCCCAGCAGCAGCGGTACCTGGGCGCGGTCCAGCGCCGCGCTCTGGCCCGCGATCGGGTGATCGGACGGCTGCTGCTCTACTGCGGACTGCGCGTCTCCGAGCTGGTCGCCCTGGACACCGGTGACGTGCCACTGTCGGCACGCCAGGCCAGGGTCGGTGTCCGTTCCGCCGAGAATGAGATCTCCCGCGAGGTCCCGCTAACCGACGCCGCAACATGCGACACCGTCGCATCCTGGAAGAGCGAACGAGCCGCCTGGCCCGGCGCCGACACCCCCGCCCTGCTGCTCAACCGCCGGGGCGGGCGCCTGTCGGCGCGGGCCGTCGATCAGATCCTCGACGAGATCGCCCTTGACGCCGGCCTGACCGACCAGGACGGCAATCCGACCGTCTCAGCACACGTCCTGCGGCACACCTTTGCCACCAACCTGCTGCACGCCGGAGCAGACATCGTCAGCGTCGCCGAACTACTCGGCCACACCCGCCTGGACACCACCCGGCGCTATACCCAGCCCGGATAGCGCCCACCCGCACCGACCTCCAAGGCGCCAGCGAACCCCACCCTTTCTAGGTCGCTGGCGATCCACATTCTGGACCGAAACTGGCCCGGGGTCCTTGTCGCCGACGATGCTGGCATCTTTATTGGCCTAGAAGCATTGAAAAAAGACATAATGGAAACGATTTATCGGGGCACCCCGCTCCGGACGCCGCCGACCCGAGAACCGGACTGCCTAGACCTGGATACGTTTATGTATGGGATGCCGGTCGCGTTGTCGGCCCGGGGGGCGGGCCTTGCTAATGGTGGTGGCGATCTGACGCGGATCACGGTAGTCCCCAATAATGGTAGGGTGGTTACTGCCTTTCCGCCTAAATGCTATGGGGCAGACCACGAGGGCTCCCTGGTTGGCTCCCCAAACCCCGCCTAAGAGGCTTCTACTATGAGCAAGATGACGGTCCGAGGCCTCTTCGTCCCGGATGGAACGCGGGTGTTCGTCCGTGCGTATCGATGGAGTTCTGGAGGCAGCACGCCAACTGCCAAGGTCCTGGCCGGCCACCTTTCATGGTCAGCCAAGGTCGGCGGCTGCTACGGGTGGAGGACGGCTTTGATGACACCGTCCTCGCGGCGATCGAAGGCCGCGTACAGGGCCGGGGCCTGCTCCAGGTCCACGTGGTGGGTGACGACGAACCCGGGGCGGGCGATCCCGGAGGTGACCAGGTCGCGTAGCGGTACGGTGTAGCGGCGGTCGTGCGTGCGGCCGGTCCCTATCGTCACTCCTTTGCCCCACAGAGTTCCCCAGGGCAGGCGCAGTGCACCGTCGGCGCTGCCTTCCGGGGCGGGGTGCAGGTCCTTGCCGGCATAGAGGCCGATGATGCCCAGATGGCCGGTCTGGTTGATCAGGCGGGCCAGATCGGCGAGGACCTGGGTCGGCTTCTCCTTGGAGAAGTCTGCTCGGTCGCGGGCCTGGAAGCCCACTGCGTCAATGCCGCAGTCGACGCCGTCCAGCGGTTCCTCGCCGCGCGGCAGCCCGGTGCTGCGCCGGTGGTCGCGGATCTGCTCGACGGGGTCGCCGTCGGCGGTGTTCACCGGTATGGCGCCCGCTTCGACCGCCTTGTCCAGCCGCTCGGGTATGCGATCCACCACGAAGACCTCGGCGGCGCCGCGCAGCCGCGCGCTGTAGGCGGCCAGCAGGCCGATGGTGCCGGCGCCGAACACCGCCACCGTGCGTCCGGGGCGGACCTGGGCGAGTTCGGTGGCGTGCCAGCCGGTCACGAACGCGTCGGCCAGGGTGACGAAGTCGTCCTCGCGTTCGTCGCCGGGCTCGCCGGGCAGTGGCACGCAGTTGGCGTCGGCGTACGGGACGCGCAGCTGGTCGGCTTGGGCGCCGGTGTAGTGGCCCATTCCGGCGTACCCGTAGGCCGCGCCGAAGCCTCCGGGGCGTACGCGCAGGCAGGCTGCCGACAGGCCGCGTGCGCAGTTGGCGCACAGGCCGCAGAACAGATGTGTCGGCAGGACGACCCGGTCCCCGGCGTTGATCGTCTGGACCCCGGGCCCGGTCTCCGCGACCGTGCCGAGCGCCTCGTGCCCCAGAACCAGGCCCGGGTCGGCGCCGGTCCGGCCGTCGTACATGTGCAGGTCGGTGCCGCAGATCGCGCTGGAGGTGATGCGCACGAGCACGTCCGTCGGCTCCTCGATCCGGGCGTCAGGTACCTGCTTGACCTCGACCTCCCGGTCGCCTTGGAACACCACCGCTCTCATCTGCGTCTCCTTCCGGTCTACCGCGCGGCGCCGAGATAGGCGAGGGGAGCGACCACGGCTGCTTGGACAGCGGTGTCCAGCGTGGGCTGGATGACGGGGGCGAACGCGGCGCTGTGGTTGGCCGGGATGTCGGTGGCCACAGTTCCCCTCCTGGCGGCCGAGGCGTACCGGTCGGGATCCACGCCGCCGAACCCCCAGAAAGTGATCGGAACTCCGAACGCCTTGGGGATCTGACTGAAATCCTCGCTGGCCGTTTGCAGGGGGAGCGGCCGGGCCCGGTCGCCGAAGAAGTCGTCGAACGCGGCGGCGACTTTGCGGGTGGTGCCGGAGTCATTGACGGTGGGCGGGAAACTGCCGAAGTGCTCGATGTCGGGGGGCTTGGGCGCGCCGGACGCCGAGCACTCGGCGGTGGCGATCCGTTCGATGGCGTCCCTGATCTGGTCGCGCGTACCTTCGTCGTAGGTGCGGACGTTCAGCTGAATCTCGGCCGAGTCGGGGATGTTGTTGGGGTTGGAGCCGGCGTGGATGCTGCCCACGGTGAGCACCGCCGGGATCAGCGGGCCCAGTTCGCGGGAGACGACCGTCTGCAGCCGGACGACGAGCATCGAGGCCATCACCACCGGGTCGATGCCCATGTTCGGGGCCGAACCATGAGCGGACCGGCCGTGGACGGTGATTCGGTAGTTGTCCGCCGCTGACAATGCCGACCCTGACCGGGTGAGTACCTGCCCCGCCGGATATGGCAGCACATGCTGGGCCAGGCACACGTCGGGCCGGGGGACCTGGTCGGTGAGCCCGTCCTCGACCATGGCGTCGGCGCCGTCACCGGGCTCCTCGGCGGGCTGGAACAGCACGGTGTAGGTGCCTTTCCAGGCGTCCTTGGCCTTGGCCATCAGTTGTGCCGCGCCGAGCAGGGCGGCCACATGGGTGTCGTGCCCGCAGGCGTGCATGACAGGCCGCCCGTCCCCGTCGGTGACCGTGCTGGCGTACGGCAGGCCCGTCTCCTCCTTGATCGGAAGGGCGTTCATGTCGGCGCGGAAGAGCACATGCCGGCCCTCCCCGTTGTCCAGCACGCCGACCACGCCGGTGCCGCCAATCCGATCGTGCACCTGGTATCCCCAGGAGTTCAGGCGTTCGGCTACCAGGGCGGACGTCCGCGTCTCCTGATGCCCGAGTTCGGGGTGGGCATGGAGATCCCGGTAGAGAGACTCCAGATCAGACCTGATGTCGTCCAGCCCGGACAGCACCCGCCCGGCGCTCCCGGTTGCAGTGACCATCGCCCTTCCTCTCACCCGAAAAGGTGACGCTCTGCATGCTTACCGTTATGGGGGCCTAAACGCGCCAAACAGCCGCAAACGTTCGACAAGGCCGCCGGTCGCCCGCCTCTGGCTCCGGCCGGTGATCCTTAAGATCGCCGTGTGGGGATCGCGACGATCACGACGGTGCTCGACCTGATCGGGGTGTTCATCAACGGGCTGCTCGGGGGCGCGGTGGCGCGCAAGCGCGACCTGGACCTCTTCGGGTACCTCTCGATCGGGCTGGTGTCCGGGCTGGGCGGTGGTCTGATCCGCGACACGCTTCTGCAGCACGGGCCGCCGGACGCCCTCACCAACGCCTTCTACATTCCCACCGCGCTCGTCGGCGGAATGCTGGCCTTCCTGCTCCAGTTCACTGAGCAGGACTGGAACCGGGTGTTCTACCTGCTGGACGCCATCGCGCTCAGCGTGTGGGCCATCACGGGGGCGCAGAAGACCCTGGACGTCGGGCTCGGCTGGCTCCCCGCGCTCCTGCTGGGGACCATCACGGCGGTCGGTGGCGGCGCTGTCCGGGACCTGCTTCTCCAGCGCGTCCCGGCGGTGTTCGGCGGCAATGCCCTCTACGCCTCTGTCGCGCTCGTGGTCGCCGGGATCCAGGTTGCCTGCTCCGGGCTCGGCGCCCCCGTCGCCGGAACGGTCGCGGGGGTCGTGACCGGCACCGCCCTGCGGGTGATCGCCTACCGGCGGGGCTGGGCACTGCCCGAGGGAACGACCTGGGAGCCACGCGACGTCCTCGGCAAGGTCACCCGCCACGACCGGCGCGACCCCGACCACCGACCACCCAACGCCGAGTAAGCCCTGACGAGCAGGAGGCCGTCGGCGCACCGTGTCACCCGCACGAACGCTCCCACTCACGGCCCCGCCCGGCAGCGAGAACTCAGACACCGCACCAGTCTCCGTTACTGCTTCCTAGCAACAGAACGTTCCTTATCGCTACGACGCTCCACTCGTGGGACGCCACGCACAGGGTGCGGCCTTCCCGGCGGCGACGGCGCATCTGACATCGGCTGAGGCTTCTGCCGACGGCAGACTTGGCTCCGGACTTCTCCCACGCCTTGCAGTCGTTGCGGTTCCCGGCGGGCGGCCGGCCGACCACGACGACCGGGCGGGTTTCGGCGTCGATGACGACCATTAGTGCGCCAGTACGCCGCGACCAGCGTGCCCGGTCCTCCAGCGGAAGGCTCCACGGCCGGCCCTTGCGGACGGCGCGTCCGAACCCTCGTGCCGCAGAACCGTCACCAGTTCGCCGAACTGCCGCGGGCTCAGCCCGGTGAACGGGACTGTCCAGGACGGCTCCGACGCCTTGATCACCAGCCACACGGTCCGCGTGATGCCGAACAGAAATTGATGGTGCGGCACGGCTCTGGCGTCAAGAATCACCGGATGCATGAAGTGAAGCTGTCCGACGGGATCATCACTCTGTCCCCCCTGCGCCTGGACGATGCGGAGGCGCACCTCGCAGGGGAGGACGAGCTGCTCGTTCGCTGGCTCAACGGCGGCCCAGGCACGCGACAGGGCATCGAGGCGTACCTCCGGCACTGCCGGGAGCAGTGGGACACCGCCGGACCACTCCGCGCGTTCGGCATCCGGACGGGTCCCGACGAGGTGCTCGTGGGCACGATTGACTTGCGATTCGCAGGAGAGGGTCTGGCGCCCGGCCAGGTGAATGTCGCCTACGGCCTCTATCCGTCCTGGCGGGGGCGTGGCCTGGCTACCCGCGCGGTCCTGTTGGCCTCCCAGTACGCGGCGAGTGAGGGCGCTGCGGAGGCGGTAATCCAAGTGGAGCCGCGGAATCCCGCATCTGCCGCAGTCGCACAGCGGGCAGGGTTCACCCCCGGCAAGCCGACACACAGCAGCGACGGCACAAGGTTCGACCGGTACAGCCGGGACCTGCACGCCGCCACCCGGTGACGACCAACAGTTACGGGACAGCCCTTAGCAGTACGACCAGATGGTCAAGTACGCCACCGCGCTGCGGCTGGGCACGGCCGAGGCCGAGTAGGTGCTGCGCCGCTTCACCCAGGGTCCCACCTACAAGGCCATCGAGGAACTCGGCAAGGCGGTCAGGAGGGTGTTCGTCGCCGAGTACGTCGCCTCCCCGGAGCTGCGCCGGGAGGTCCACGAGGGACTGCAGGTCGTGGAGAACTGGAACTCTGCCAAAACGACCTGTTCTCCGTCAGCGCCGGCACCATCCCGCGCAGCGACAAGGACCACCAGGAAGTCTCCATGCTCAGCCTGCACCTGCTCCAGTCCGCGCTGTAGATCTCCGGAGGGCGCGGTCGACCTTGAACCCCTGACGAATCACGGTTGGCCGCGACGATGAGTTCTCCGCCCGCCCGTGGTCTCTCCTGGAAGAACGGCATGATCGACGAGGCGGAGTCGAAATGGGCAAGGTTGTTGCGCAGGCATCGGTGTCTCTGGACGGGTTCATCGCGGGGCCGGGCGGTTCGGGATTCGACCGCCTGTTCGCGTGGTGCACCGCTGGGGAGGTGGCGACGCCGTCGGCGCAACCCGACCGGCTCACGTACCGCACCTCGGCCGGGTCAGCGGGCTATCTGCGCGACACGATGGCGCGCACCGGGGCCTTGGTGGTCGGCCGGGGCCAGTTCGATCTGACCGGTGGATGGGGCGGGTCGCATCCGATCGGGGACGTGCCCGTGTTCGTGGTGACCCACCGGCCACCGGAGGGCTGGGTGAATACCGTCACCCCGTTCACCTTCGTCACCGATGGCGTCGAGTCGGCGATCCGGCAGGCGGTCGCGGCCGCCGGCGCGCGCGATGTCGGCGTCGGCCCGGGGAGCCTGGTCGGCCAGGCCCTGGACCTGGGGCTGCTGAACGAGTTGCGGCTGGACCTGGTGCCGGTCGTGCTCGGCGGCGGTGTACGCATGCTGGACGGCGTCGGGGCGGCGCCGGTCGACTTCGGCGACCCCGAGGTGATCGTCGGCGCCGGGGTGACACACCTGATCTACCGGCGTTCCGTTCCCGCCACCTGATCTGTTTCCTGCCTGGAGTGTGCGTGATGACGCAGATGAAGTTCGAACTCGTACCGGTGCCGGTCGCCGATGTGGACCGCGCCAAGGCCTTCTACACCGACAGGCTCGGGTTCGCGGTCGACGTGGACGTCGAACCCGTGGCGGGAACGCGGATCGTGCAGCTGACCCCACCGGGGTCGGCATGCTCGATCTTGTTGAGCACCGGACTCCCGGGCATCGCGGAGATGACGCCGGGCTCATTGCGCAGTCTGCATCTGGTGGTCGCCGACGCGCGCGTCGCCCGCGCCGAACTCGCCGCGAAGGGAGTCGACGTGGGTGAGGTCGACGAGCACGAGGGCGCCATGCTGTTCGTGCCGTTCGCGGACCCCGACGGCAACACCTGGCTGCTCCAGGAGATGCCGTGGCGCTCCGCCGACTTCACGCCCTGACCGCCTGCGGCAGGGCCGACAAGCTTGGCCTCCCACGCCGGTTACGGCTGGGCCGGGCGGTGCGCTGGCTGCCAGGCCGAACACCTCGCCCCTGCCGCGGCCGGGCAAAGCGGCGCTGAGGACAGCGCCGGGTAAGAAAGTGGCGGGTGGCGCAGGTCACCGGGTGGTGTGAGGCGGTCGGTCAGGATGCCACGCGCCAGCTCGGCGATCTGGCCACCTTGCAATCGGAGGCGGCGCATATGCGGACGTTGGCGGTCCGCTGCCAGCTGGCCGACGCGGTACGCAAGCCGCAGGGCGCGGCCGAGGAGTTCCGGCAGGCCCGGATCCTCGTCCAGTCCCCAGTGTCGACCGGCCGCGCGAACACATAGCACAGGCCCGCCGCCGTCGCGTGATCCCAAGATGCGGGAACCGGCGCCGCGCCCCTGGTGGTCAGGACCGCGGGTGGCCGGGCCCCGGTGGTCGGGACCCGGTCAGGGCACGGCGGAGATCGCAGTGTCCAGGCCGCGGGCTACGACGATCTCGGCGTTGCCGTCGGCCAGGCGGTAGCGAAGGCCCACCACTGCGGCCTGCCCGGCGGTGACCTTGTCGGCGAGTGCCCGGGAGCGGTCCAGCAGCAGGTCGACGGTGTGCCGTACGTGCTCGGCCAGGATCTGTTCCGGCTCGGCTCGTCCGGCAGCGCGGGCGGCCAGCACGCTGGGCGTCACCCGCTCGACAACATCCCGGACGTACCCGGCCGGTGGCATGCCGTGCTCCAGCGCGGCGCACGCCGCGCCGACCGCGCCGCACGAGTCGTGACCCAGCACCACCACCAGCGGGCAGCCCAGAACTTCCACACCGTACTCGATGCTGCCCAGTACCTCCGGCCCCATCACCTGGCCAGCGGTACGCACCACGAACAGGTCGCCAAGACCCCGGTCGAAGATGATCTCGGCCGCCAACCGGGAATCGGAACACCCGAACAGCACCGCGAAGGGCTGCTGGGCCGGGGCGACCTGGCTGCGGCGGGCGGCGTCCTGGTTCGGGTGCTCGACGGTACCCGCGACGAAACGCCGGTTGCCGGCCAGCAGCAAATCCAAGGCCTCGCGGGGCGTCGGGTTCGTGATCTCGGTCATGGCCGCAGCCTATGAGCCGGTCACAGCCGCCGCATCTCTGCCCTGCGCCCTGGGGTGTTGCGGCCCTGAGTCCCCGCGCGACACCCTCCCCGGGTCAACAGAGACCTGGTCTCACGGCGGCTCGGGCAACAGGATCGGCTGAACCGTCCGGCAGCGACGCCTCGACCTCCTCGCCGCGAACGCGGCGGCAGAGCCTGCTGCCCCGTCGAGCGCTGCCGCCGGCGCGGGGGGCGAGTGGACCCCGGTCCCTGACACTTCATGGTGTTCGCTGCGGTCCAGGGCCGCCTTCGTGTTCGAGCTTCGCACGGTCTCGGGGCTGAGAAGTTCTGACCTCACTTCAGGGCCGGGCGGGCGCTCCCCAGCGGGACGGGGAATGGGAGAGCCTTGGGCCCGCCCCAGGTGCGCCATCCGCTGATGGTCCTGGGCGCGGTGTCGGCGCACGCGTTTCCGCGGGTTGAGGAACCTGCGGAACCGGGGTGCCGATGACGAGGATGTGCGTCGTTCGCCGACCGCCCACGGCACCGCTGCGGTTCCATAATGACCATGATGCGAAGAAGGTCATCGGCCGCCGTCGTCGCCGTTGGTGTCGCTGTCGTGTTCGCCGCTCTCTCGTCCTGTTCCTCTGCTTCCCCGAACGGGTCTCCCGCCAAGGGCCAGCCCGCCAGATCCGGTTCCGGGTCACCGGCACCCGATCCCACGCCGACCGGGCCGTGCGCTGATGGGACGTGCGAGATCAAGGTCGCCGTGGGCGACGTTGTGACAGTGCCGGGAAAGTACGGCCTCGGGCCGATCGAGGTGACGGCGATCACCGGCCGCGCGGTCGAGATGGTCGCGCCGCTGACGGGGTCCGGCTACAGCATTTCGGGCTGTTCCGGTGGCGGCGGCGTTTCGTCGCAGGGCGGCGACGTCCGGCTGAGCTGCGAGAAGGGAACCACCGCGACCATCAACAACGCCATGAGCCTGGAAGTCGCCGAGATCCTCGACACCGCCGCCGTCCTGCGTATCGAACCCACCGGGTGAACGCTGGAACCAGGTCTGGAACCAGCTCACACCCAACCGGCGCAGCCAGATACAACCAGCCACATATAGGACCTCAAGGAGCATCCCTCGACCGAGTGCCTCCCCAGATCGCATGCACGTAGGCGGCGATCTGCCGGAAGGTACTCAGCCTTGTACCAACCGCCGGTAGGCGTCACTCCCCACCAGCATGACGAGGTGGGGCATATGGCAGTGGAACAGATTCATATCGCTCAGGACGTCTACGACAAGCTCGGTGAGCGGGCGTTGAGGAGATCGCTCGATAGCTTTGGCCGGTGGACCGTCAGACGTGCGGTTTTAACAATCGCTTGCCGTCGACCGAGCACGCCTCCTCTTCATCATCAGGTGACTTCTCCGGCGCGCTGGTGCTGATTACCGTCTCTGGCGAACGTGAAAGACGGCACCGCCGGGGCGCCAGCCACATCGGGTCAGATACTCAGCGCTCGGCTTGATACGGCTTGAACACTGACTGGCTGGAGGACATGACGGAAGCCTCATCGCGGGCTCGTCGGTTGTTCCTGGGTGGGCAGTCGATGTCTCTGCTCGGTGATGGCTGCGCGGTGCTCGCTGTGCCGCTGCTGGTCCTGCAGTTGACCCGTGACCCGTTGGCGGCGGGTCTGGCGGCCGCGCCGCGCGGGATCGGCTATCTGCTGGTCGGACTCCCCGCGGGGCCGATCGTGGACCGGCTGAATCCGTGGGCGGTGCTGGTGGCCATGGATGTGCTCCGCGCCTGGGTCTTCGTGATCCTTCCCGCGTTGGTGTGGTTGAGGGCTGCCCCGTTGGGGGGCGTGCTGGCCCTGGCGTTCGTAGGCGGGGCCGCCACGGTGTTCTTCGACGCCGCGTTGACCGTCGCCGTGAAGGACCTGTTCCCGGCCGAGGGGTTGCTGAGGGCCAACTCGACATTGGAGAGCGCCGACCGGACATCGCAGATGGTGGGCCCGGCCATCGTTGCTCTGCTCGCCACCTGGATCGGTGCCGAAACCGCATTGCTGATCAACGCAGCGACCTTCGCGGTGTCGCTCGCCACCCTGGTGCCGCTGCTGATCGAGGTGAGGGCAGGGCGGACGCGGGGCGATGACGCCTGGAATGCGCGGTCGGCCGGTCGTCTGGCGCCCGGCAGGGCTGGTCGGGCCCGGGTGACACCGAGGTCGGTTCGCCTGATGCTCCGCAGGCTCGGTGAGGATCTTCGGGAGGGCCTGCGGTTCATCGTCGGCTTTCGCCCGCTGCTGGCCCTCACCATCGTTCAGACCCTGGTCAACCTCTGCCTGGCGGTGGACACCCTGATCGTCTACTTCGCCCGCGTGCAGCTGGGCCTTCCGACGCCGCTGGTCGCCGCCGTGATCACGGCGGGCGGGGTCGGCGGGATCGCCGGGGCGGTCACCGCTCCGTTCATCGCGGCGCGGCTGGGGGCGCTGCCCTCGATCAGCCTGTGCATCCTGCTGGCGGCCGGCTCCCTGCTGGTCATGGGAGCCAGCACCGGGTGGGCACCCCTGCTGGTCGCCAACGCCGTGCAGATGTGGGCGGTGTCGATCGCCAGCGTGATCAACCGCAGCACCCGGCAGCGCTGGATTCCCCGCGAGCTTCTCGGGCGGGTCACGACAGCAGCACGAGCGCTGTTCGTCGCGGCGACCCCTGTCGGTGCCGCTGTCACCGGCGCGGTGACCAAGGCGTCCGGCCACGACCCACGCCCGGCCTTCCTGGGCGCCGGCCTGCTGATCGGCGTCATCATCGGCTGCGGCTGGTTCGGCGCGCTCCGGCGATACGACCTTCCGGCTGCAGTACCCGACTCCTGAGGCACCGGTCCGCTTCGCACGAAGGCCTGCGGGCATCTCAACACGCGGCTTCTGGCTCCTGAGGAATCACCGCTCAATGCGGGCTTGATTGTGGCCGCGAAAAGCAGCAACGCTTGTTCGCTGGTTTGGGCGACGGGCGCCAGTGAACCAGGGCAGAGATGCCGATGAGATCTGGTGACGGTGTATCGCCGTTGGCCAGCCGGTTGCTGCTCAAGCCCCGACCTGCGACCTGGGCATCGTGGCCGGGCACCGCCCAGTCGACAGGCCGCGGCACGGGTCGCGCCGCCGCGACCGGTCGCGGTCAGCCCGCAACGTTGGTAACCCTTGGCTGGGCGGCCTCTTCTGGGTTGGTCCCGGCGGCCCGGACACGTCCCACCAAGAACATGGAGAGCGGTCGTGGCCTCCGGGGGTCTGACACTGGTGGAACGAGGCTCGGCCAAGCTCGCGGCCCTCGTCGGCACCCTCCGCTAGCATCCCCGGATGATCTTCTCGGATGCCGAACACCCGGCCGATCGCATCCTCACCGACCCCGCCCGGCTGGTGCACGACGACCCTGATGAGATCCTCTCGCTCCTCTCCCATGCACGCAGCGGCCCCGCCCGCTTGGCTGCGGCGGTTTACCGCACTTCCCTGCAACGCCACCGCCGGGTCGACCCCGCGCGGCGCGCCCAGGCGCTCTCGCTCGACGCTGCGCGCTGGGGCTCCGACGACCTCGCGCGTGCCCTGGCCGCAGTGCCGGTAGCCTCCGGGCACGAAGGCGCAACCGTCGACTGGAACACCGGGATGCCGCCTAACGACCGCCTGATCCGGCGGTTCTCCGGCCGCACCGACCGCGTGTCCGCGATGGCGACCGCGGTCCTCGACGGCCGGCCCGTCGTCGTCACCGGCAGCTACATCAACGAGAACGTGCGCGTGTGGGACCTCGCCACCGGCACCGAATCGAGCGAACCCATGGCCGCCAACCCCACCGCCCTCGCCACCACGGTGCTGGACGGTCGTCCCGTCGTCGTCACCGGCGAGCTGCGGGGCGGCATCCGCAGATTCGACCTGGCCACCGGTGCCGAGATCGGCACCGCGATGCCCGCGCACGACTGCGCCCACGCGATCGTCATCACGCGGCTCGACGGGTGCCCCGTAGCGGTGAGTTGCGCCTACGCGCCCGACGCCGTGCAGGTGTGGGACCTCGCCCGGGGAACGCGCATTGGCGAGCCGCTCGACGGCCACACCGAGCTGATCGAAGGTGCGGACCTGGCCGAGGTCGACGGACGCACGGTGCTGGTCACCTCCAGCATCGATCGCACGGTGCGGCTGTGGGACCTCGCCCGCGGCACGCAGATCGGCGAGTCTCTCGACTGCTACGGCAGTGCCGTGGCGACGACCGTCCTGAATGGCCGCGCGGTGGCGGTTACCGGCGGCGGGCCCGACCAGGGGCTGCTCATCTGGGACCTCGCCGACCGCATTCCCATCGGCGCGCCCCTGCACGGCCATCAACTGCGCCCCGCCGACATCGCCATCACAGAGGCCGACGGGCGACCGGTCGCCGTCAGTGCCGGTTACGACCGCACCGTGCGGCTGTGGGACCTCGCCGAGGGCCTCCAGCTTGGGGACGCCCTCACCGACCACACCGACGCAGTGACTTGCGTTGCCGTCACGAACCTGGACGGGCGCCCCGTCGCCGTCACCGCGAGCCGCGACGACACCATGCTGCTGTGGGACGTCTCCCTGCAGGGCCCCGCCCGGCCGCGACCGGAAGCGCGAGAGGACCGCCCGGCCTGGCGCCTGGATTGGGCCACGGGCTCCGGCCTCAGCGAGCGCGCGCTCATGTCGATCCCCGGCAAGACTCACGCGCTGGCGGCCGGTTCCCTCCACGGCGATCCCATCGTGGTGTCCGCCAGCGATCGCGAACTGCGGGTGCTCGACCCCGCCACGGGGGAACGGCTCGGCAAGCCCATGACCGGCCATGGCGAGCGGGTGACCGCAGTGGCGGCCACCAAGCTGGACGGGCGGGCCGTCGCGGTCAGCGCCTCCGCCGACAACACGGTGCGGCTGTGGGATCTCGCCGAAGGCGCCCTTATCGGTGAGCCGATGAAGGGGCACACCCGCACCGTGGAGACCGTGGCCGTCGTCGAGGTCGACGGGCGGGCCATCGCCGTCACCGGCGGACGCGACACGACGGTGCGGATGTGGGACCTCGTCAAGCGCACCCAGATCGGCGAGCCGATGACCGGCCACACGACCCCAGTCAACGCCATCGCCGTCACCGAACTGGACGGCCGCCCTGTCGCCCTCACCGCAGGCGGAGACTTCCCCCGCAAGGACACCGCCGTGCGGATCTGGGACCTGGCCAACCGCGAGCCGCTTGGCGCGCCCCTCGACGCCGGCACACGCGAAGTGTCGGCGATCGCCACGACGGTGCTCGATGGCCACCCCGTCGCCGTCGTTATGGCCCGAGACGATGACACCGTCGTGTGGGACCTGGCCACGCGCACCGAACTCTGCCGTCTGCCGACCGCGCGCCACCGCCCCCAGGCCGTCGCCGTCGCCCAGGTGGACGGGCGCGCCGTGGTCGTCATCGGCGACGGCACAGGCGAGGTCCTGGGCGGCACCGTGCGCTTGTGGGACCTCGCCACCGGCAAGCCGATCGGCGACCCCCTGGCCACCGACTCCACGACGGCTGTGGCCGTCGCCGAGATCGGCGGCCGACCGCTCGCGATCACCGGGGGAGCCGGCTCCGTGCGCGTGTGGGACCTGTCCCCGAATCCGCCGATCCCGGCCCGTCCACGCACGGGCCACCTCGGCGGCCTGGTCGCCGCCGGGTTGACCGAGATCGGTGGCCGCCCGGTCGTGGTGACCGGCGCCTACCGCTCGGGTACGGTGCGGACCTGGGACCTCGACGAGGGCGAACGCGTCGGCGCCCCGATCGACGTGGGCTATCTCAGCGACATGGCGGTCACCGAAGTCGATGGCCGCCCCGCTGTCGTCATCAGCCCGGACAACGACTTCGGCGCCTGGGACCTCGCCACCGGCGAAGAGCTGCTGCGCTACCCGACCGACCACGTCGCGGAGGTGCTCGCGATCGCGGTAGCGCACGACCGCGACCGTCAGCTGGTCATCACCGGGACCTACGACAACGCGGTCTCCGTCCACGTCCTGGGCAGCGGGGCACGGGCCGGCCGGCGCAGGACGACCCTGCACGGAGACCCCGTTCGCGCCGTCGCCGTCGCTGAGGACGACCAGGGCCGCCCGCTCGCGGTCACCGTGGGCGGCTCGGTGTCGGCCGAGGCCAACGTGTGGCAGGCGCGCAACGGCCGCCAGGTGTGCTGGGCGGACGCGGGCCACACCGACGACGTGAACGCCGTCGCCACGCTGCTCCTGAACGGCCGGAAGGTGGCGGTCACGGCGGGCCGCGACAAGGCGGTTCGCGTGTGGGGCGTCGACGACGGCAATGCCGTCCTGCCACCGCTGAGCGGCCACACCGGCATCGTCAACGCGGTGGCGGCGGCCATAGTCAACGGCAGGCCGACCGCGATTTCAGGCGGTGACGACCGTACCGTCCGGGTGTGGGACCTCACCGGTGGAAGCCCGGCCGGTGACGAGCTCGTCTTCCCGCACCCGGTGACGGCGCTCGCCCTCAGCCCTCAGGGGCGCATGGTCGTATGCTTCGGCGGCGACGTCGCGGTCTTCACCCAGTTTCCTGGAGGGGCACAGGGGTGAGCGGGCGAGGGGCCGGGGCCAGGCGGTGCCGAGCATGAGGGCGAGCAGCACGCCTCGGCCTCGGCACTGAGCTGGTGCGTCTGGGGAGATGAACGCCTCCACCGGCGCCCACCCGGCCTCCACCCGGATCTGCGGTCGGCGCTCGGCGACGTAACGCCCCACGATCCCGTGCGGGCACCTGCGCGCCATGCTCGCCGACGAGTCGATCGAAAATTCGCTGACGGTGTGGCGCTGCTTCCCCGGCGCGGTCAGATCGGCCCGCAGCATCGTATCGATCAGCGGCTTGTAGTGATCCAGCCGCGACGCCCGCGGGGCCATCTTCACGCGCGGCTGCGGCCATGGCCGACTCCAGTGCCTTCCGGACGGTCGGGTGGGACACCCCGTGCTTGCGCATCGCTCTGCGGACCGACAGGCCTGCCTTCACATCACGGCGGATGGCCGCGTCCAGGTCAGTCTTGGACGAAGACCGTTCTCACGGCACCAAGCCCTGAAGCCAACTCAATGCGGTCCTGCTGACCTCAGTGATGGCGGCTGCGCCTCACTTGGGATCCCGGCCCGCGATGCGCACCATCGCCGGTCACGGGTTATGGCGGCCGCGATGCCCAAGCCGGCAGTGGGCCTGTCACCGCGAGATCATGCACAACGGCCTGCCAGCCCATATGCATCGAAAAGCCACCGCACCCGCCGAGCCGCCTTCCTGACATGTCTGGGGGCCCCGCATACCGCCGGTACAGGAACGCGCTACTGGGCCGCGGGTCCAGGTCACGATCCATAGGACGAGAGGGACAAGGCCGCTCGGAGTTGCTCACACAACGCTTCCACCTCGGTCTCGCCTGGTACGGCCCCTTCATGGAACATCGCCATCTGAAGTGCTGGGCCGAACGCGTCGAACCGGGCCATGTCAGCCTTCACCGCGGGCTGGACCACGAAATGCAGGTGGCCCGGCACAGCATTCGCATGGGACCAGAGGCATACGTAGACCTGCTCCGGCTGGACGACCTTCGTCACCGCTGCGGCCACTCGCTGCAGCAACGGACCCAACGCCGCGCTCTCGACCACGTTCAACTCGGCGACATGGACGACGTGCCGCACCGGCTTGACCACCAGCGTCCCCAGGCCGAGCGGGCCCACCGAGTGCTCGACGACCCAACCCGACGACTCCGCCAGCCGACCTCCGGGAAGAGGGCGGACCCCTTCAAGAAGATCGCACGCGAGACACCCAGCGACAGGTTCCATAGAGGCCATCCTCCAGGCATCAGAGCGCAATCGCCGCAAGAGATTCGCGCCGGCCGGCGATTCCCCGAATCAGCTCACCCATCAAGACCGAGAAACCTCAGAAGCAGGAGGCAGTCGTATGCGACCGCTGACGAACGCTGAACTTGCCGAACTTCCTACCGTGGTCGACATCAGCACCGCCGCCCGAGCCCTCGGTCTCTCCCGCTCTTACGCCTACCAACTCGCCAAACAGGACCAGTTCCCCTGCAAGATCCTCCGCATCGGCATCTGCTATCGCGTCCCCACAGCCGCCCTTCAAGCGCTGCTCAGCTCCGACTAACCGGAGCGCGCCGCTCCTGGCAGCTCGCTTGAGGGAGCAAGAAAGTCGGTCGAACGCTGAGGGTGCGGAGCTGACCATCTCTGGGATGCCCGTCCGGCCCGCCGGGATGGCGTGAGCTGTGGGCCGGAGGGAGCCGGGTTTGTGGATCCGGCCCTCCGGTTGGGCGGTCGCTGGCCTGAGTGCCACTGCGTCTGTGGCGCGCTGAAGGCCTGACGATCGGCGCGGCCGGGTTGAACACGGAGGAGAGGGCGCGGGGCGGTGCTCGGATCTTCTGGTCCTGTGTGAACCGTCCGGGTGCCGGGAGAGACGGCCGGGTTCGCTAACGAACGGCTAACAAACGATCAAGAGGCCGGTTCTCCATGGTGGAGAAACGGCCTCTGAGCTGGTACTTCCTGTCGGGACGGCGGATTAGAATGCACGACCCCTTGACCCCCTGGCACAGCAGATCAGTCGATCAAGGTCGATGGAAGTCGATCGGGGAGCCTCTCACCTGCAGAAACACCCTAGGGTAGTCGCGGTGGGTCCGGGGGAGTCCACCAATGGTGGCTCCCCATTTGGCTCCCTTACGGCTCCCCGCAACCTGGAAGGCGCTCAACGACGGGCAAGATCATATTCGGCGGCGGAGGCTGCTGCAGCGTCAGTCGCTCTTGGTTCGTGTCGATGAAGAGGACTGCCGGACTGCCGTCTCTCACCTGGATGAACACGGATGTCGGCGGAGGGCTCCCGGCAGCTCGACACCCTGCGAACCAAGAGGTCGTAACAGAATCAGCGGACGAGGCGTCGCCAGCAGATGGCTGCGGCGAGGGTCATGAACGCCTCGTGGATGTCGTCGCGGATCTCCCAGCGGATGCGTAAGCGGCGGAACCACTGCAGCAGGCCGATGGTGCGCTCGACGACGTAACGGTGGACGCCCAGCCCGGACCCGTGCGGGGCGCCGCGTCAGGCGATGACCGGCTTGATGCCCTTGGCCCCCACCAGGCGGCGGTATTTGTCGTGCTCGTAGCCGCGGTCGGCCAGCAGCCGCCCGGGTCTTCGCCGAGGCCGGCCGACCCGGCCTCGGACGGGCGGCACCCTGTTCAGCAGCGGCATCAACTGGGTGACGTCGTTGCGGTTGCCGCCGGTCAGCGGCAGGGCGAGCGGGGTGCCGTGCCTGTCGGTGAGCAGGTGGTGCTTGGAGCCCGGTCGGCCGCGATTGGCCGGGCTCGGCCCGTTTCTAGGCCGCCCTTCAAAGCCCGCACGTGGGAGCTGTCGATCATCGCCCTGGACCAATCCAGCTGCCCGGCGGCATGCAGCTCCTCCAGCAGCAGCCGGTGCAACCGCTCCCAGACGCCGGCCTGATGCCACTCGGCCAACCGCCGCCAGCACGTCATCCCCGACCCGAACCCCAGCTCCTGGGGCAGGGACTCCCACCGGATCCCGGTGTGCAGCACGAACAAGCTCCCGCACAGCACCTTGCGGTCGTCCAACCGCTTCCGTCCGGTGTGGCGCTTATGGTGCTCCATCTTCGGCAGCAGCGGCTCGATCCGCTCCCACAGGCTGTCGGGCACGATTCATGGGGGTTGCTCGCCCTTACGCACCCGCCCACACCACACCCGACCGTCACTACATGGCGCGCAACATACACATTTTGTTATGGCCTCTAAGTCAAAGGCAGTGATGACGCCCGCGACCGCCGCGACGGTTACCAGGAGGATCAGCGACGAGGCGCTGTGGCTGGGCACCACGGAACTGCGTCGATGGTTGAACCAGAGGCTGGGGTCGGGGCGCTCCGGCGTCGCGAATGGTCAGCGGTGCGTTGGGGAGTCTCGCTGAGGGGGGCTGGTGTGGTGGAGGACATCGAACTGCTCGACCTCGCGCTGGTCGCCGAGCGCGACCAGGCCTTGCCTCAACACGAGAAGTAGATCCCTCTGCTGGGTGTCTGACAGCCGTTCCGCGAACGTCTGAAAGAGGCGCGCCGTGGTTATCCAGCGCGACTCCGGATCCCACCACCGAAGCTCGTCGAGGAGCCTTTCGACTTGGCCGAGATCTCCTAGTCTACCCTCCGCGTCCGACGAGCTTGCCAGCGCGTAGATCCGCGCGTTGGCCGGGTCGCGCAAGACCTCGCTCCGGATGAAGTCAGCACGGGCTTTGGCCTGCCTGCGGGCCAGTTCATCCAACTCCATGTCGTGGAGTTGCCGCTCGAAGCTCTTGGCGGATCGTTCAGTGGCCTCGTCCACCGCGAGATCGACACTCACCGCTACGACCTCTAGTCCTTCGTGAACGCAGGGGAACGTCGCGGCCAGCGCGGCGGCGAGGCGATGCTCGGCCGCCGAAACGCGCCGAACGCTCATGGACGGAGCCTCTGCCTCGATGGCCCTATTCACGAGATCTGCTGCACGCCAGTGGGCCTTTACGGGGGTGACCGTGAATCGGCGTCGCCACGTCACCTGTACTTTGGCGTCGAAGAACAGCCCTTCGTGGCGGCTGCGGAGACGATCGTGATAGATGTAGGTGGCCAGTGCCGTCCATTCGTCGTCGGCTGATCCGGTGTTCTGATCGTTCCGTCCGCGGCCGGGTTTCCGTCCTCTCATGCCTCGGAGCCCACGCCGACACGCTCACCGGGGTGCGTTAGGTTGCGGTCCAGTCGCCTCGTGAGCCCGTTGTACACCTTTTCCCGAGCGTCCGGGTCTGGAGCGGCTTCATCGCGCCAGGTGCTGGCGTGCTTGCGCAACAGGTCGCGGCGTTTGCTGGACGACGCGCCGTCCGGTCCGCGGGCAGCCAGTTGGAAGGTGTTGAGGACGATGGGTGCTAATTGCTGGTAGCGCGCTGCTGTTTCGAACCACGATCGCATGGTCTGTTCCACTTCGCCGGCCGGGCCGCGCTCTGGGGCGCTGTCGAGCAGGACTCCCCAGCATGTGGCCATGTCCTCGAGCTTGGGGGCGAAGTCTCCGTCTTGGCCGGTCAGCAGCGCCGGCGCTTCGTCGCCTCCGTCGGAGGGGGCCTGCGCAATGACTAGGAAGGCGCGCTGACCGGGCAGCGTGCTCCCTTCCGTGACGGCACACCAGCCTACGACCTCGTTGAACAACGTCGTCCGCACGGACGGGTCCGCCCAGAGGCTGCGGACCGCGTCACGGAGGGCGTCGGCCACCGAAGCGTCCTGGGAACGACCGACATGGCCGAGACGGACCAGGGCTTTGCCCGTGTGCGCCCGGCCGAACTCCCGCGCGCACACAGCCGCAACGACTGCCCGCAGCGCGGGCGCCTCCTGTCTGGACCACTTCAGCAGCGTCGAGTGAAGGTACTTGGAGCTCGGCGAATCGACCGATGCCGCGTCGATCGCATCGATCAGAATCGGGAAGTACTGCTGGCCGCGTTGTTCGCGTACCGCGTACCAGGCGGTGGCGAGCTTCTCCAGAGGAACGGGGCGTTGGTGGCGAACAGCCCAGCGCAGGGCAAAGGAGGTGATGCGTTCGGCGAGCCGTTGCCTTTCCGCTGCCGAGATGTTCTCCATGGCCTCGCGCGCTTCGGCCCCGGGGACCCTGGCCAGCCACTCACAGAACGGGATCCTGGCAAGTGGACGGTCGAGCCAGAAATACTCCAGTGCGGCGTCGTCCCAGGCAGGCCGGTCGAAGGCGATGGTCTCCTCCTTAGTGACCTTCGCTTTGATCGATGCGACGAGTTCGATGATGCCAGGAGCGGCCTGCCCTGCCGCGCGCGTATCGCATTGCGAGTCGAGTTGGTGGCCCAGCGCCACGGCCCGCTCGTAGATGTGGCCGATCGGTGCGTTACGAAGAACTGAGGCAGCGATGAGAAAGTCGCGTTCAAAGCTCGATCGCCCCTTCTCCACGTGCCACGCGAGCAGGTCCTCGCGCCAGTCGTCACACGCCGCCACGACCGCGGCGACTTGATCGGGAAAGTCGTCCATGGCTTCAGCCGGCGCCCCGTCAGCACGGCGCGGCGCTGTGGCGACCTGGGCGAGGGCTGCAGTGTGGACGCTGACGATGCGATCGACTATCTCAAGGACGTCCAGCGGTGCGGACCGCTTGAGTCGTGCGGCGATCTGAGGCTCCTCGACCCACCGGCCCGCCCGGGAACCCAGGCCGGAGGCAGCAAGCCAGCGTTCGGCGATGGCGTGTGGTGGTGCGTTAGTGAAGGAGTGGCCGAGGGCACGGTCGTCCACGCCGAGTCTGCCGACACGGTGCCATTGCTGAGGCCGTGTCAGCACGATCAATCGGCAATCGCGCCGCCGCAGTGCCTCTGACAATGCAGCGATCTTGCTCCCGAAGCCTTCGGATACCCGGAGGCTCGTCTCGGGATCGTCTTCTGGCAGTTCGAGGACAAACCCGAGACGCTCCTTCGCTGGCAGTCGATCGAGACGGAACTCGGTGGAGCCCCCGAAGGGGATGGTGTGCGCCTCCACGATGAGCTGTTCATGGAGCAGCGCGGCCAGCGTCGCGTGAGCGGTGATGGTCCGACCACGTTCGGGGCCTTGGTTGAGCACCAGCACCGAGCCGGGCTCCCGGAGCCGCCCGAGCAACGATGGGAACTCCGCGGGCGGAGCGAAGATTCGCTGGACTGCCTGCAGGTACTCCGGCCTGATCTCGGTGTGGTCGAGCAGGCTTCCGTGCACGACCTTGATCGCGTTGATCTCGCCATAGTTCAGCAACGCGCTCTGCCGGATGCCGGTCAGCGTCTTCCGGATGCGGTCGTCGAGACCGGACTGGTCGAACACCGCTTCTAGGTTCTCGGCTCCGCTGCCCGGGGGAGGGCGGTTCTCTCCGGGGGGGTTCGCGGCATAATCGTCAGGCTCGGTCTCCGGAGGCGGAGACGCTGCGCCTACGGCGTCCGTTCCCTGCGGAGGTGTTGCTGGTGCCCAAGCGGAGAAACCGGTCTCTGGAGCCGGTTCGAACACAGTCGGCGGTGGTGCCATGCCCGTTCCGGGCGGCGGGGTCGTGGTGGAGACACTGTTCCCTTCGGCATCCTCCCCCTGCCCGTCTTCGATCTCGGAGCCCTGCCAGTCCCTTCGACGAGGCCAGCGGCGACCGGTCGAGCGATCCTCCTGCCATCCCTGCCGAGGCTGGCCACTGTTGTCAGACATGCGGATCAGCCGATCGTTCCGTCGATCTCCAGCCCGGTTGCCTCTGCTCCGTTGCCGACGTTCCCCAGCCCTTGAATGATCCGGACGTCGGCGTTCTCGGCAACACCCCGGGCACGCGCCCCGCGCAGTTGTCCGTCCACGGTTTCGGCGGTCTGGAACACTTCGACGACCGCTCCGCTGCCCCGAGGCTTCCGCTTTTCACCGGGGCCGAAGGCAAAGCCCATGCCGTAAACCTCCTCCAGTTCATCTCGTATGCGGCCGAGGATGCGCCGTAGGTCGTGGTCGCCCTCGTTCAATTGCTCGTTCTGCTCCAGGTCTCGCAGCCAAGTTGCGTACTCGACGAAACGCCGTATGCGGTCTTCGGTCATGCGTTCCGTGTGAGGCGTCAACTGACGGGTTTCGCTATCCGATTCCTCCTGTAGGTCAGTGCCGCTGCGTCCGGCTCGGCGGTCCAGTGCGGCACTGACCCGGTTGTACATGAACGTGACGGCGCCGCTCAGGGCTGCGCCCTCGAGGAAGGGGAACGACAGCGGATCGGTCATGACTCACTCTCCAGGTCGAAGCGCACGTCGCTACATGCCGAAGCCTCCGGTCTCCAGCCCACGACACACGAGGAGGATGACACTATACGTAAATACTCCCCACGGCAGAAGAAGGGAGATCTGTGCATAGATGGTCGCATTACTATCGGATTGTAGGGCTGTGTCGACCGACATTGATGTGTCACCCACGGATGGGCATCCAAGTGTTTCAGCGCCTCGCAACTTCCAGCCACGCTTCGACCGGATGTGGTCGGAGCAGAGTTGCGTTCATCAACAGAGGCACTCGCTTCGACTGGGCCTCTTCGCTGTCGGGCCCACACGCTGCCTTGCCCGAACGGTACCGCCAAGGGAAGGCCGATGCTGGCCCGCGTCGCCACCACGGCACATCGGCGCTCCACCGACTCGACGCTCTCGCAGAACGTCTCGACCGCCGAGGCGCACCCTTCACGACGGTGTGGCGGTCGTTGAGGAACTTCTCCCGGCCACCGCCGTTTGTGGTGGTAGGCGTCGAACAGCGCGCTGGTGACGAGCACGACGAGGCCGGAGGCGAAGCACTCCACCACGGTGTCGTGGCCGTTTGCGGGCACAGGCCCAGGAGGTCGCGCAGGTTGCCGTTCGCCGACTGCGAAGAGTCTGTGGCTTCTTCCGACTTCGCGGAGCCCGGGAAGGCTGGGGCTGCTCGGGGGTTTCATCCACGGCAGGCAAGGCTGGTCACCTGATCTTTGGCACTGCGATGGGATTTCAGCCGGTTCGGGAGGATCCGGTGGAACAGCGGAGGGAGCCGCAGAGGTTCCTCCCCTTGATGGCAGGGGCTTGGCTCACTTGGCCGCACTGGCCTTCTTAGACTTCGCGGCGTCCCCCAGGGGTGTCATAGGGGGCGGGGGGTAAGCGGTTCTGTCTATATCCGCTGGTTCATAATGCCCATGATTGTGTTCACGTCGGGCTATTAAACTTGGGTGGTTGTTGGTTATTAGTTGGCTGGTGTCGCCACATGGTGGTAGGCGGACTCCATCGCCACATGATCTCGCCGTGGTCGCGTGCTGCCATCGCTCCCCCAGTGCGCAAACAGTGCATCTAACACGAGATTCATTGACTAGGGGCACGTGTGCTGTCACGTATCGTGATCAAAAACTATCGGATGTTCCGGGATTTCGAGCTCGCCTTCAATGTCGAGATGAACATCCTGGTCGGCGACAACGCAGCTGGGAAGTCGACCCTGATCGAGGCGATTGGACTGGCTATGACCGGGCTCCTGCACGGTAGGCAGATGGCTCAAGAACTCTCTCCCTACCTGTTCAATGGCGGAGCGGTAGCCGAGTACCTGGCCGCGGTGCGTGCAGGAGGGAAGCCTACGCCGCCGGGATCCTCATCGATCTGTTCTTGGTCAAAATTGACCAGCCCGAGGTCAATCGGCTGTGCGGTACCAACAACCTGATGAAAAGCAACGATCCGGGTGTGCGGATCCGGGTCACGCTGAATGAGGATTATCGTAACGAGTACGAAAAGTTCCTCAAGGAGCCGGATCAAGTGCGGCTGGTGCCGACTGAGTACTACAAGGTCGATTGGCTTGACTTCGCAGGCAATAGGATCACGGCCCGGAGCATCCCAGGAAGCGCGGCACTGATCGATGCATCCATAATGCACCTGCAAAGCGGCGTGGACTTTTACCTGGACGGGATTCTCAGCGCCAACCTCGCTCCCGAAGGGCAAGTACGGCTCGCGCGGGCCTATCGGGGCCCGCGCGAGCAGTTCTCCGCCAACTCTACATTGTCAAGATTAACGAGCGTCTGCGTGGAGCACCCAGTGACATCAGTTGGTGTGCCCCGGGTTGAGTGGAGTCGGATTGTTGGATCTCATGCCACGGTGGGTGTGTTTTCGAAATGTATCGGGGTGAGCATGCCCAGGGCGCTGTGGCGGCGTCTGCGGTTGTGCCAGATCTCCAGGTACTCGAAGATCGCGTTGGCGGGTTCGATGCGGGTGCGCCAGCGTTGCCGGTCCAGGAGTTCGACCTGCATGCGAGACCAGAACGAGTCCATCATCGCGTTGTCGTAGCAGTCGCCGACGCTTCCCATCGAGGGCACCAGGCCGGAGTCCTTGGCCCGCTGGGTGAAGACCCAGGATCCGAACTGGGCACCGTGGTCGGGACGGATCAACGTGCCTGCCTGGGGGCGGCGGCTGTCGATGGCCATACCGAGCGCGTTGGTCACCAGCGCCGCGTTAGGTGAGGAATCGATAAACCAGCCGACTACCCGCCGGGAGAAGGCATCCAGCACCACAGCGCGGTACACCGTTCCCTCACGGGTGGGGTGCTCGGTGATGTCGGTGACCCACAGGCACAGAAGATCAGTCGATCAAGGTCGATGTGAGTCGATCGGGGAGCCTCTCACCTTTGGAAACAGCCTGGGAGAGTCGCGGGCGGTCCGGAGGAGTCTGACTACGGTGGCTCCCCGATTGGCTCCCTGCGGCTCCTCTTCAGTTCGGGTGGTGTGTCACTGCAACAAGATCATTATGCCAGCCCTCTGGTTCGATTGAGGGCGGCTTGTCGCCGGCGTGTCGATGGGGTCTCTCCTGCACAGGGCTGGGTGCCGCTTCAAGGACGGCCGTGACGCCGACGGCCGCCGAGGGGGCGACGACCAGCCCAACGTGCTCCAGGAACATCCGCATGCCCCATCCTGCACGCCCTACCAGACTTGTCGGCGAACAAGACTCCGCAGATCAGGGCCCCGGCGCCGCTCCAGCAGCCACTCTTGGAAGTACGGCCTCGACCGCAGCTTCGGGATCGCCAGCTCGACCGTGCCGGCGCGGGTGTCCCTGTCCCGGGACCGGTAGCCGTTGCGGCGGTTGACCCGCTCGTCCGAGCGCTGCCCGTAACCGGCGCCGCAGACCGCGTCGGCCTCCGCGCTCATCAGCGCCTCGGCCATCGTCTTGACCATCGACCGCAGCAGTTCCGGCTCACACGCCCCGATCTGCTCGGCAATCCATTCAGCAGGGTCCACACTGTTGTCCGCGGCCATCGCGTTGACTCCTTCTTCTTGATCATCCATCTCGAAGGATCTACGCGGTGGCCGTCTCACGTCACGACGCCACGCTCTTCACCAGCGGAAACTCGTACACCACCTCCGTGAACGCAGCCACATCCGGCATGGTTGAGCCTCTGGTATCCCGTGGCGTAATGACGGCCGTCCCCGGGTCTATGCCAGGCGTGGGGACGGCCGTCCCACCAATGTACATCGACGCCGTGAGGAGTGCCGGGTTCGGTGAAGCCCGCCCTGATGCAGTAGGCATGGGGTGTTCCGTAATCCCACCTACCGGCACTTGCTTGCCGTCGCGACTCCTGGCGACGGCACCGGAAGTCTCGGCCCAAGCGGGGATGGGCGAAGGCTGAACCCGACTCGCAGGGCGCCCAGGACTCCGCCCCGCACCTGCGGTGTGTGCCGACAGAGTGAAAGGCGAGGCCACGTGGTAGGCGGATCCAGGCGATTCAAGGACCGAGGGGACCGCAGTGCAGTAGACCTCTACTATGAGCGATCGCGACTTTGCTGCTTGGAGGGCCGTCGAGCATGGCGAGCGCGAACTGGACTGGTCCGTCTGGCTCGGACAGCCGGAACATGCCGACTATCTAACAGCCACAGGCCGCACGCTCATCCCGCGCATGGTGTCCGACCTGACCGCCTTCTTCGGACCAAGATGGCTTCACCGCGCCGCCTATCCTGATCCCCAGACGGGCCATCAACTCGTCCCTGCGCTTGTGCGGTTTGCCCCCACCTTCGCGATCTCGGACCGGATGCGCCCCGGCGCCTTCATCGAAGCAGTCCGTTGGTGGGCGTCTCTGCAGCTCCTCGAAAGCGGCCAGGTTCCGGGTGTCCGGTCCGTCCGAAACGACGTGCGCAAAGACGTGACGGCCTCCCGGCTCTTCCATACCCTGACGCAGACCAGGCTCGCCGCGATGGGGGCAGCCCTCGGCGCGAACGTCACTCTGGAACCTCCCAAGACCGGTGGTCCCGGTGACGTGCTGCTCAAGCCGCCTGGCACCGAACTGTTCATTGAGGTCGTGACCTTCGGCCCGGAAAGAAAATTCACCCAGCAAGACGAGTACACCAATCGCCACATGCTCCACCTCCACGCACTTGAAGGCCGTCAGCCGGTCCACTTCGAGGGCAACGTTCCCGGCTTCCTTCACAAAGCTGAGGAGGAGCGTTGGGGCCAAAAGACGGAAGAAGCCGCAATCCAATGCGCTCAGACTGGGCATCCGGTCGAACTATCCACTGGCGAGGCCGGCTTCATCGTCGTGAAGCCCGGGCCCGCCCCTACCGGCACAAAGCTGACTGGACCGTTCATCGAGTCAGACCAGGGGAGGAGGCTGCTAGAGGTCATCCGGAAGAAGGGCGTAAACACCCAAGGGGCCGGGCTAGCCTGGATCTGGGTCGAAGACCACGGGGGCTTGCATCCGACCACTGAGTTCTTTCGCCTCCCGCTTGCGGGGCAGCTCGAGGCGATACAAAAACTTACGAAAGAAATCTTCGATGGATACCGGCACGTTGCCGGCATCATCTACTCCTATGCGCATCAGCGCGTTGCGCCGCTTCCCCCAGATGACCAGACTCAAATCCTCGATGGATACGCCACTCAACGGGGTCTTCCGATCGACCGCGTTCGTCGCACGTTCATCGTCACCCGCCGCCTAGCCCTACCCACGCCGACCGAATTCCTAGTCAAGATGTGCGCTCAAGAGCCGTACTGGCTAGACCGGACACTCACGCGCTTGCGTGTTGCCGACAGCGCATATGCTTTGCTAGTCCGGCCACCTGGGGCCCCAGTAAGAGGGAGTGTCTAATTAACGGCGGATCCGATGATCAAGGAGACGCCAGATGACCGACAGCATCGTCGAGAACGAGTCCGGGGAGCAGCCGGTCCAGGCGCCGCAGGGTGCGGCGTCGGAGGAGCAGCTGATCGCGATGCTGGTGGACTGTGCTCGGACACAGGGACTGCAGCTGACCGGTGAGGGCGGTCTGTTGCAGCAGCTGACCAAGCGGGTGCTGGAGTCCGCTCTGGAGGGCGAGATCACCGACCACGTCGGCTATGACAAGCACGACGCGGCGGGCCGGGGCAGTGGCAACAACCGTAACGGCACGCGGGCCAAGACCGTGCTGACCGATGTCGGCCCGGTCGCGGTCAAGGTGCCCCATGACGGTCAAGGTGCCCCATGACACCGCCGGCACCTTCGAGCCGCAGATCGTGCGCAAGCGGCGACCACTATCCAGACGGGGCCAGCAAACCCTGTTCGTCCCCGCCGGGATATGAGAGGCGATGGGACGTCGCTACGGGCGGCGCGGCGACGACGTGGGGATCGTCGCTCGAATGGCTCCATGCCGGGTCCTGCTGAGGGACCCGGTCGCAAGCCGGTTCGGCAGCGGGTGTTCGCTCATGAGGTCGTGAACCGCATTCGGATCGGCCTCCCACGGTGGAAACGGCTCCAGGTTTCGATGCATATTCGGTGCGCGGTGAAATCTGAGGAAGGGAGTTGCCGGTGGTGGGGATCTGGCGTGAGACCGGCGGCGGTCTGGTGGCTTTGCGGCCCGAGCCGTTCGAGCGGGAGCAGGTCCTGCACGACAGCATCGAGCACGGTGCGGCGATGCTCCCGCTCCCGGGCCAGCCGACGGTGGTGATGCTGGGTCGGGAAGTGCAGCTGGGCAACGGCTATGCGGACCTGATCGCGATCGAGGCCGAGACCGGACGGCCCGTGGTGATCGAGGTCAAGCTCGCTTCCAACGCCGACCGCCGGCAGGTGTTCACGCAGACGCTCGGCTACGCCTCTTATCTGTTCGGGCTCTCCGCCGATGCCTTCGAACAACTCTTGCGGCCTCACCTGGCCAGGGGCGGTCACGCCTCGATAGCCGAGGCGGTCGTCGCCGAAGTCGGCGACGGCTCCGTGGACGCCGAGTCGTTCAACGCGCAGATGGCGCAGGCTCTGGAGGAGGGGCGGTTCCGGTGCGTGGTGGTGCTGGACGCCGCTCCGGCGGATCTGATCGAGCTCACCGGGTTCCTTCAGGCGGTCACCAATGACCGGCTCGATATCGACGTGGTGACCGTGGCCGCCTACACCGTCCAAGGCACCCGGGTATTGGTGCCTCAGCTGATCGAGCCTGAGCGCGCCGGGGCCCCGGCCCTGGCGGCGGCGCCGGTCCGCCGGGAAGCCAAGCCGGCGCCGGGCACGCAGGCTTTCGCCGACAGCATCGATCAGGCCGAACCGGCGCACCGGGAACTGCTGCGCCGGTTGCTCGACTGGGCGCGACATTTGGAGGCTGAGGACTTGGCCGTCCTCTTCACCACCATCGGCAAAGGGCGCTGGGTGCTCAATCCACGGCTTCCCGGCCAAGGGCGCGGGCTGGTCACCATCTGGAACGACGGCGGCGCGTTCGTCAGCCCGCAGCGGTCGGTCTTCCAGACCGAGGCGCCGCGAACCCTGGCCCGCCTGGATGAGCGCCTCCCGGGCGAGATCCGGCAGAACAACTACCTCACCAGCCCCATCGACAAGGACGTCCTTGCCCTGTTGACCGACGCCTATAGGGAAGCTCGCGTGAGGAAGACCGAGAGCTGACCCTCCGCACGAGACACCGTCAGCCCACATGGAGGCCGCGGCGGGGGCCAACCCGCGCCGCTGTCCCGCGCGCGCTGCGGGCGTTGTCGGTCTCGCAGTTGGCCATGGGGCAAGGCGTTCGGTCGCTGTTGCCACCCCCGCCTGGCGCGTTGAGTGGTCCGCGCGGTAGCGGGAGGGGGCGGTCCCGTACTGGTCGACGAAGGCTTGGCGGAGCGTCTCGGCTGCCCCGAAACCGCAGCGCCGTGCCATGCTCGCGATCGGGTGCGTCGTCGTCGCCAGCAGGTGGGCGGCCGCTTCGGTGCGGGCCTGGCGTACGTAGCGCCCCGGAGTGCGAGCGAGGTACTGGAGGAACAGCCGGGTGAGGTGGCGCTCGCTCACCCCTGCCGGCCGGGCCAGGGCGGCGGTGCTCAGGCCGCCGTCGAGGTTGCGGGCGACGTGGTCGGTGACCTGCTGGACGAGGCCGTGCTCGGGCTGCGGTGCGGCGGTGACGAACATGCTCATCTGCGCCTGGTCGCCCGGCCGCTGCAGGTAGGTCACGACCGGTTGCGCCACGTCGCGTGCCAGTTCCGGCCCGTGGTCGTCCTGGATGAACGCGAGCGTCAGGTCGAGTGCGCTGGTGACGCCCGCCGAGGTGGTGATGTTGCCTTCGCGGAGGTAGATCGGGCCGGGGTCGAAGGCGACCTTCGGATACCGTGCGGCGATCTTGTCGGTCCACATCCAGTGGGTGGCGGCGCGCCTGCCGCCGAGCTGGCCGGCCGCGGCCAGCACGGCGGAGCCGGTGCACACCGATGCGACCCGCCGGCTCTCCTTGGTCGTCGGCGCACATGGCCGACGAAGCGGGGTCGTCCGCGGCCTCGCGGTAGCCCAGCCCGCCCGACACGATCAGCGTGTCCAGCGGGCCCTTGAGCCGTTCGAGCGCTTCCTCCCCGTGCAGCGTCATCCCGTCGGTACAGGTGATCGGCCGCCCGCCCGGGGTGGCCAGGAGTACCCGGTACTGCGGGTGGCGCCCCAGTTCGCCTCGTTCAACGTCGATGTCACGCAGGCGATGTCGAGCAACTGCGCCCCGGTCGTATCCGACGACCACCATCAGCCGTTCGTCCACCTTCAGGACCCTATGCCGCGGGGACGGGCGTACCAAGATTTCGGACATTGTCGTGACGTTTCGTCGCCGCCCGCGTACCGGCCCCCGATGGTGAGGTCACGCCCGGGCGGCATCGGTCGGCCGCCGATGCCGCCCGGGGCCTCGATCATCGAAGGAGCACGGTGATGTCCGATCTCCGCGTGCACAATTTCGCGATCTCGGTCGACGGCTTCGGCACCGGCGCGGGCCAGGGCCTCGGCGCCCCGTTCGGGCATGCCGGCGAGCGCCTGCACGAGTGGATGTTCGCCACCCGGTTTTGGCACCGGATGGGCGGTGGCCCGGGCGGGAGCACCGGCGCCGACCACGCCCTGGCGGCACTGCACGAATCCGGGATCGGCGCCGAGATCATGGGTGCCGGCAAGTTCGGTCCGCCCGGATGGCAGGACGACCCCGGCTACTGCGGCGCGTGGGGCGCCGACCCGCCGTTCCACACCCCGGTCTTAGTCCTCACCCACCGGCCGCGGCCGTCGATCGAGATGCGGGGCGGCACCACGTTCCACTTCCTGGACGCCTCGCCCGCCGAGTCGCTCAAGCGGGCCCGCGAGGCGGCCGGCCGCCGGGACGTGCGCCTCGGCGGCGGGCCCTCGGTGGTGCGCAACTTCCTCGCCGAAGGGCTGGTCGACCACATGCACGTGGTGCAGGTCCCGATCTTGCTCGGCCGCGGTGTCTGGCTCTGGGACGGCCTGGAGTCGCTGGAGGACGCGTTCGACATCGAGGCGGTCTCGACGCCCTCGGGCGTCATCCATCTGACGTTCACGGCCAAGAGCCGGTGAACGCGATGCGATCGAGCCTCGGGCAGCGGGCCTTGGACGCCTTATGTCCCAGCTGAGAAAGGAACAGGGCGCGCGGGTCTTGCGGGTCCTCGGCCGTGGGCTGGTGGTCCTCGTGGCCTTGTTGCTCGTCCCGGGCGTGGAGTTCCTCATCAGCTCGCGGAGTTTCGCCTCCTACCGGTACGCGCCGCCCACGGCCGGGGGCCTCCCCGCCGTGGCTCCGCCCGTGCACGCCCGGGGCAAGCCCACCGTGGCGGTCGTGGTCGGCAACGCAGGCGCCAACGTGGCCGACGCGCTTGTCCCCTACGACCTTCTGGCGAGCACGGGGAGGTTCAACGTCTACACGGTGGCACCTGAACGCCGGCCCCTGCCGCTGCTCGGGGGGCTGGACCTCGTCCCCGACCTGGACTTCGCGGAACTGAGCCGGCGGCTTGACGGCAGAGCGCCGGACGTCACCGTGGTGCCGGAGATGCCTTCCGACGACGACGGCGGCGATCGCCGCGTCGTCGCGTGGCTGCGGAGCACCGCGAGCCGCGGGCTGGTGCTGGGCGTGTGCACCGGAGCCCGGCTGGTCGCCGAAGCCGGGCTCCTCGACGGCCGCGAGGCCACCACGCACTGGTACCGGCTCTCCGGCCTGAAGGACGCACACCCCGCCGTGCGTTGGCGGCGCGGCGTCCGCTACGTCGACGCCGGAAACGTGATCACCACGGGCGGGCTGCTGTCGTCGGTGGACGGAACGCTGCGGGTGATCGAGCGGCTGGCCGGCACGGACACCGCCGCCGCGGCCGCCCGGGCCGCCGGCTGGCACCGGTACTCTCCCGGCACCCCCGCGAGGATGCCCGAATCGCGGCTGGTGCCGTCCGACGCGATCGTGCACCTGCTCAACCTCGGGTTCCGCTCGCATTCCACCAAGGTGGGGGTGGTGCTCACCGACGGCGTCGGCGAATTGGAACTCGCCTCGGTGTTCAGCCCGTACGCCGAGGTCAAGGCCGTCCGGACGGTCGCGATCGCGGCCACGGCCACCGTGCGCTCGCGGCACGGCCTGACCTTCGCTCCGAGGCGGCGCCTCGCCGGCGCGGGAGACG
Source organism: Actinomadura verrucosospora (assembly GCF_039540335.1). Lineage (NCBI taxonomy): Bacteria > Bacillati > Actinomycetota > Actinomycetes > Streptosporangiales > Thermomonosporaceae > Actinomadura > Actinomadura verrucosospora. The sequence goes on from NZ_BAABEV010000002.1 coordinate 335,094, forward strand.
GCGTCGACCGTCTGATGGTCCCGGGCACCACCGCCGCGGCGAACCCCGACCCCGAGATCGCGGCCGCCGCCCGCCGCGCTGGCGTCCCACTGGAGTACCCGCACCGGCGGCCGGGCTTCGCGTTCGACCCGGTGGTGCGTTCCATGGCCCGCACGCTCGACAGGCCCACGGCCCGCTGGACCAGCAAGATCCTGGAGTACCGCTCGGCCGACCTCGGCCCGTCCGGGCCGAGTTGGCCGTGGACGCCCACCCTGCGCCTCCTGCTCTTCGGCTTGGCCGGCGTGGCCGCTCTGGCCGTCGTCCGGGTCACCGCACGGCTGATCACGACCGGTTCGCTCCGCTCGGGAACCGCGGACCGCCGAGCCGCTGCACCGCCGGGCGGGGGCCGCGACGAGGACGAGTAGAAGCCGTGAAGGTGGTGATCGTGGGAGCCGGGATCGGCGGGTTGTTCACCGCGCTGCGCCTGCACGCCGAGGGCATCGGCTGCGTGGTCTACGAGCGCGGTGAAGCGGATCCGCGAGTTCGGTGTCGGGATCAACGTGCTGCCGTTCGCGGCCCGGAACTGGTCGCGGTGGGGCTGCTGGACCGGCTCGACGAGATCGGAGTGCGCACCGGTGAGCTGGTCTACGCCCGCCGGCTGGCAGGAGATCATGCGCAGGCCCTGCGGTCTGGCCGCCGGGTTCACGCGCCCGCAGATCAGCGTGCATCGCGGCCGGCTGCAGGGCCTGCTCCACCGCGCGGTGGTGGAGCGGCTGGGCGCGGACGCGGTGCGCACCGGTCACCGCCTAATCGGCTTCGAGTAGGACGCCGGGGCCGTGACCGCCCGGTTCTCCGACGGCTCGCACGCACGCGCGGACGTCCTGGTTGGCGCCGACGGCATCCACTCGGCCACCCGGTCGGCCCTTCCCCGATGAGGGCCCGCCGCGCTGGAGCGGCGCACGCAAGAAGATGACCACCACGAGTGCGATGTAGACGACGCTGGCCCAGGTGGTCACGTGCGTGAAGTCGCGGCCACCCCTTGGCGGTTCGGCGTGGTCGCGGTGAAGTCTCGGCGCAGCAGGTCCGCCGCGCGTTCGTTCCCATCCGTGCACACGGTGGTGCGGATCTTGCGGCCGCGGCGGACGCGGGCCAGGCCGAGTTCGCCCATCCAGGCGCTCCACCGTGCAGCGCGGTACCTTGTGGTCCTCGCGCTGCAATTGCCGTCAGACCTTCCGGGCGGCATAGATCTGGTAGTTGCCGGTGTACATGCGGCTGATCTCGGTCTTGAGCCACTCGTCACGGACCCTACCGGGCGAGGCTGGCCGTGACTTGGCGGCGTGGTGGGCGGACGGTGTGATCTTGGTGCCGTGCGCAGAAACGCCCGGCAGATCGGCTCGACACGGAACACCTTGCGGAACGCATCGATGAACGCGATCAGTACTTGTGCGGCCGGTCGGCCTCGGCCCGACGCACCCAGTTGCGCACCGTCTCGGTCGAGACGACTCCCAGTCTGTGCCGCGACGGCCTTCATCGCCGACCACTCACTGGGGTAGCGGGCGAATCTCGGTCCACCATGCGGACCGCGCGCCTGCGCAGTTCAGGGGGAGACGGACGGGCCATGACTCGATCCACTCAGGGAAGACGAGCCTCCATCCCACCCGGGGCGTTTCACATTCCTCGCCCCGTGCCCCTGCCGACGGCTGGGAGGCTCGGCTGGCTCAGCAAAGGGTCGGTGGATGTTCACCTGCGCAGCGGATGCCCCCGTGGCTGCCCGAGGCGTTCACGCTCGCGGGCGTGCTGGCGTTCCCGACCTTCGCGATCGAGCCGGCGGTGAACTGGCTGGCCGCGCGCGGATGGCGGCGCCGTGCGCCGATTTTCGTGGTCGTGGGGCTGCTCATGGCCGCGTTCCTCGGCGGCACTGGGCGGACAGCGAGGACTTCTTGACCGGTGTCATGTGCTCGGCGGGCATTTCCGGCTAACGTGATCTAGCCACTGAGACGAAAGCCGTTTTCTGGGCCCGAACCTGCGGGCGTTGGCTCCCACTGTGGCTCCCTACCGCCGTTGAGGGAGCCGCGGAGCGACCCCGCTTTAGTCCTCTGACCTGCATAAACTCTGTCGGGACGGCGGGATTTGAACCCACGACCCCTTGACCCCCAGTGCCCAAAAAGCATTCATCCCGCCTCCTTCGCGATCCGTCGAATCCATGAGAACATGCAGGTCAGAGGCCTAAAGTGCGTGACGTGCAGTCATCCTGGATCCCGCCCCGTGGGGCAGAGTCCACTAACGAACGACTAACAAACGATCATTCGGGGGAGTGACGTTGGGGTACGCGTTCAAACGCATCGACCGTCACGGCAAGCCGCGCTACACCGCCTGCTACGAAGACCTCAAAGGCAAGATCACATCGGCCGGGACCTTCTCGTCCAAGAAGGAGGCCGACCGGGCCTGGCAGCGCGCCGAGGCCGAGGTCGGCAAGGGCAGGGACCTCAACCTCAAGCGAGGCCGGCAGACCTTCAAGAAGTACGTCGAGGAGACCTGGCTGCCCAACCACGAGGTCGAGCCGACCACCATGCAGAGCTACCACTACTCGATCTACAAGCACGTCATGCCCGAGTTCGGCGCGATGCGGATGATGGACATCCTCCCCGAGCACGTCCGCGCCTGGATCAGGCAGATGAAGAGGAACGGCGTCTCCGCCGCCACCATCCGCTACAACAAGGTCGTCCTCAGCGCCATCTTCACCACAGCCTTGAACGACCAGGTCACCTACATCCACCCCTGCAAAGGAGTCCGCACCCCCACCGTCCCCGAGAAACCGCTGGAAATCATCAGCCCCGAGCAGTTCGACGACCTCTACCACGCCTCCCGGACGCCGACTCCAAACTCCTGGTCGAGACCGCCATCGAGACCGGCCTGCGCTGGGGCGAACTCACCGAACTCCGCGGCCGCGACCTGAAAACCCGCTCCCGCCTCCTTACGGTCAGCCGCGTCGTAGTGGAGCTCAACCCGAAGTTCCACCCCGAGGGCAAACGCTTCCTGGTCAAGGACTACCCCAAAGACAAAGAGTGGCGACGCTTCAAGCTCAGCGACCAGATCGTCGCCAAACTCGAAGACCACATCATCGAAGAGAAACTCGGCACCGACGGACTCCTGTTCGTCTACCAGCCGGAAACCACGGCCGAGGAGCCACCCGCCCCGCTCGACCCCGAAGCACTCGGCTGGACCGAAGAGAACGCCAAGGGACGCCGCTACCGGCACGGCACGCTAAGCGCCTACAACGCCGCCAAATGCCGCTGCGACCACTGCAGACGAGCCTTCGCCGAATACCGCGCCCACCGCCGCGCCGACGGCAAGGACAACCCCCGCGAACCCCGCCGACGCGAGACCGACGGCCACATCCCCGCCAACTGGTTCCGCAACCGGATCTGGAAGCCCGCCCTCAAGAAAGCCGACCTGGACCCCAAGGTCCGCATCCACGACCTCCGCCACGCCCACGCATCCTGGCTCCTGGCCGGCGGCGCCGACCTCCAGGTCGTCAAGGAACGCCTCGGCCACGGATCCATCTCCACCACCGAGCGCTACCTACACACCCTCGACGACGCCGACGACACCGCCCTCGCCGCCTTCGACAAAATCCGCAGCCGCCACCGCACCGATTGACGAAGTGGGCGTTCAGCTCAAAGCAGGCCGGACAAGGAGGCATCAAGCGGAAGCGATCGCCCTCTATGTCTGTGTCATCCTGCAGCGATGCTGCGTCGATCTCGGCGAACATGATCGCTTCGATGTCGTCCAACGCGCGGTCACAGCGCCGCGGGACGTTCAGCCCCCTGCCGGTGACCCGGGCGCGCAGCACGCGCCCGCCGTCCGGATGCGGATCGCGGCGGATCAGCCCGCGCCGTTCCAGGTCGCGGATGACCAGACTCATCGCCTGCGGCGTGGCCTCGGGTAAAAGAATGGCCCGGCGCTGGCCGGGCACTGAGCCGAGGGCGGTGCGCGATGCCATCGCCGCAACCCTCACCAACTGGCCCGAGCAACTGCGCCGGTCGCTGACCTGGGACAGGGCGCGGAGATGGCCCAGCACACCCAACTACGTCTCGACACCGGGACTGGAGATCTACTTCGTCGACCCGCATAGCCCCTGGCGGCGCGGCACCAACGAGAATACCAACGGTCTGTGCGCCACTACTTCCCCAAAGGCACCGACCTGAGCCCACACGGGCAAGACGCACTCGACGCCGTCGCAGCCGCACTCAACAGCCCGGCCCCGAAGACCCTGGCCTGGAAAAGTCCCGCAGAAGCCCTCAGCAAGCATCTATGCTCTCCGACAGGCAGTGGGTGACGACTCTTTGAACCCGAGCACAGGCTCTTCACCCCCTGGGCCGTGGCTCCGCTTGCTCACACACCTACGAGAGCTTGACCATTGGACGAATAGCTACTTGAGAAGAGTTGAGGCTTACTGTGGCACGGTTTGGAATTGACCAATCGGAAAACGGACGCCTCGACATTCGGATGGCTTCCATAGGCCAGGAGATCGAGGCGTACTTCATCCCCTCCGTCTCACCTGCCGAGGGTGCTCCGGCGGCAGCCCGCGCCGATGCGGGTGTAAAATTGCTAGGCCTCGTTCGAGGTTCCGGAGAACTTCGTATTTATCCGATCAACACGCTGTACGGTACGAGTGGATATCTCGGTCCCAAGTACGACCAGATACGTACCCTAGTTGTGGAGATTTCGGCGATTGACCCGTACTTCGAGGAGTCCGAACTAGAAACGGTCCTTGAAGTGCTCCCAGCTGGCTTTGTCAAGGACTACGCCTATGGACTTGGCCTCTTGAAAGACTGCAACCGGATCATTCGGCTGATTGAGAAGCACACAGCCTGCGACGAGATTGCGTTCACCAGCGCAGATGAGTCGGCTGTAGAGGGCCGAGTCTTCCGGCTCGGAATGTCTCGCTTTGCGGAAATGTGGTCGGAAATCAGGCGCATCAACGATCGCGGTAATCGCGCAGCGGGTCGAGTCAAGGACGCCTTCGTTCACAATGATCTGGCCACGGTGCTCGGATTGGTGTCTATGGACTTCAGTCTGGGGCGCCATCCAGTCTCACGGGTGATCGCGAAGGCGGCGGATGGGGTCGAAGAATTGAACGACCAGGAGCGGGACGCGCTGATCGCAACGCTCACATCCGAGTCAGCAGGGCTCGCCAAGGCTAGGCCCGAGAAGTTTCAAAAATTGCACCGCGAGATCGAGCTGGTGAGTCTCGATCACCTCATCGCCTCCTACGAAGAATCATTGGAGAAGGGTGAGAATGAGCAGTACTGGCAGACATTTTTTGATAACAACGCCTTTGCTCTCCAGCAAGTGTTCGGCGCGCCAATGGTCAGCGTTCAGTCGCAAGCAACGGTGGGCGGCGGCAGCCTCGCGGGAGGTGGTGATAAGATTGCCGACTACTTGTTTAAGAATTCGCTCACCAACAATGTGGCATTGGTGGAGATCAAGAAGCCGACAACCCGACTGCTCGACACGCGAGAGCACCGAACGGGAGTGTACGGCCCTTCAAAGGAGCTGAATGGCGCGGTCACGCAGGTTCTCGATCAGGCATACCAACTGACGTCGAACCTCGCCACGCTGAAGCACAATTCGCGCCGATGGGACTTGGAGTCCTATGCGATCTCCTGCTTTGTTGTGGCAGGACGCACCCCGCCTCCGGATGAGCCATCGAAGCAGAAGTCCTTCGAGCTATACCGCGCCAATTCTCGCAGCGTCACTATCGTGACCTATGACGAAATTCTTGAACGACTCAGGCTCCTGCGCAACTTCCTTGCGCCTACTGATAGCGGCACCGCGGAAGGCTGAACAAAATGGCGCCCTCCCGCTTGTAGACATACCCTCGGTGAGGCACAACGACCGGCACTCGTAGCGATTGACTTCTACAATCGGCCAGCGGCCGTCGCAGTGAGGTGGTCTCAGCGAAATCGATCCGAATAAGGATGCTTTTCCTGTCACAAACGAAGCTTTGAGGGCAGACACGCGAACGATCAGGCGGCGTCCGGAAAGGGCGTGGAGCCCCCGGTAGAAGAGGTCTCACCACGAGATCTCGTCCGCAGCCGAAAAGCGCCACTGATCAGCTATCGAGCCACGCTCGATGTCTCGCGGGGCGTGTCCGTCAGATGATCAGGCCTCTCGGGCAACGTAGATGGTTGACGAGTGCGTCGAGCCACTGGGCCCCCACAGCGCCGTCAATGGCGCGGTGATCGATAGAGACCGTGAGCTGCATCAGTGGCCGGACCTGGCACTCATCGTCGATGGCGACGACCCCGGGTCGCACGGCGCCCACCGCCAGGATCACGGAGTGGGGTGGATTGATGATCGCCGAGACGAATCGACACCGTAGATGCTCAAGTTGCTCACGGTCAGTGATCCACCCTCAAGGTCGGCTTGCGTCAACCGACCGGTGTTAGCCCGTGCCACCAGATCTCGCATCGCACAGGACAGCAAGCCCAGAGAAGCCAACTCGGGGGTGCGCAGAACAGGGTTACCATCGATCCGCTTCGGAATCGCCGAGCCGACAACGAGCCGACATGGGCCGTTGTAGGTCTTGTGACTTCATCGCCGGCGGTCCCCGCCTGACCTGCGCGGATGACAACCATGCTTTGGCTGGCTCTGCTCCTAGTGTTTCGTGTGACGGTCGTGGTTCCGGGCCGACCGGCTGGATATGCGTGTGCGCTACTGGCCAGAATTGGACGCGGTCCGGTGTTGCGAGGATCCGGGGTGCTGGTTCGCCCATCGCTAGTATTGATCGGTCAAGATGAGAGGTTCCCAGCAGTGAGTCGATCTTTTTTCAGTGTTCTCCTGTCCGCACTCCTGGCCGGAACTATCAGTGGTGCCGCAACTAGCGCAGCCATAGGAGTGCTGGGGCTCAATAAGGGACCAGTTGGACCTTCGGGACCGCCTGGTCCAAGTGGCGTCGATACCGCATCCATCAATGATTTCTCCGGCATGTATTTGTTGAGCGATGCAATGGGTGATGGTCCCGCGTGCCCGGCTGGAACCTACGAGATCCCGGGAAGCAATGTAGTTCTTCAGACTAAAATGAAGTACGATAAAGACTACAGTCGATTGGTCGAGTATCGCGTATGCATGATCAAGAAGAGATAGTTGCACAGCTCTGGCCTTGGATCTCCGACGCGCCTCGCCAGGACATGGGATTAATCTGGTACAAACCCTGCCCTTCGCGACCTGGCCAGGCGCGTCTCCAGCGCGGCGGGCTTGGTCAACGGTGGCCGACGGCCAACCACCCAGGCTTCCGCCACGACGGTGTCACCGGCGGTGCAGCCGCTAGTCAGCGATGACCGGAAACGGGCATCTTCCGGGACCGCAGGAGGCCGCCCTTTGTCGGTGCGCCCTGAAATCATCGTTGTCATCTCTGGATCGGCTTGATGGGAAGAGACGTGCCCGATCACTCCCTAGTCCCGGCTAACTCCGCGGAGCTGGAGTTCCGTTTTCACGTCGGCTCGAGCCTGCTTATCGAGTTCGCGCTCAGTCATACCTCGGTGGATGTTCTGCGGGAACTGGTGCAGAACGAGTACGACGCGGGAGGTACCGAACTGGTGGTCGAGTTCGGTCCAGACGCTCTCAAAGTCCGCGGCAACGGAAAGACGATCGATCGCGCGGGATGGAAGCGGCTGAGTGTCATGCTCGGCCACGGTCTGATACCGGACGCGGCAGATCGTGTCGAGCCGAAGTCCAACGGCATCGGGTCGAAAAACTTCGGGCTCCGCTCCCTGTTCTTGCTCGGCGACCGCATCAACATCATGTCCGGTGGGAGGCGCACTATCCTCGACCGCACCAAGGGGGCGCTGGCCGAACCACTGCCGCATCCGGAGTCCAGCACCCAGCCGGGTGTGACCCTCGTGGTTCCATACCGCAAGAGGGATGACGGCCCCCTGCGGGCCTTCGACGAACATCACGAGGCCGAAGCGCTGAAGGCTATCGCAGCCGAGTTCGCGCCGACCCTAATCAAGCTGGCCCACCCCGGGCCAGGGAAGAACCTCCAGTCCGTCGTGCTTTGCTCCGAGCGTCTCGGGCACGAGTTGCGCTGGCGGCAGTCTGCCCGCGCGGGGCAGCGGGGTTCCGGTTTGATCAAGCGGACGGCCAAGCTCGAAGAGCACGGCCCGTCGCTGGCCCACGCGTCGGGAACGATCAGCGAGAGGGAGTACCAGCGTGTTCTGATACCGCCAGCAGCGCTCCGCAGACCGAACGTGCCCAGCTACTTCCAGGTTCCCGGGGGCCGGATCCGATTGGGTGTCTCAGTCCGGACTCGGCGCCGCGGCCTGGACCTGGAGACACCGGGGATCTTCTACTACCCGATGGGCGCCATCCGGGCGCGGACCGGGTTCGGATTCAGCATCAGCGCCCCGTTCGAGATGACCGAGGACCGCAGTCAGCTTGTCGATCCCCAGAACAGCGACTGGAACGCCTGGCTGGTCGAGCAAGCCGCCGCGTTCGCCGTCCGCCTACTCGCCGAACGCCTGTTCGTCGAATTTGGCGCTCAAGCGTTCCTCGCCTTTGACCCGCGGGCAGCAGGCTCTTCCACAGTTCCCGCACTAAGGGAGGAGATCGACCGGCTGCTGCGTAGCGAGTCGTGCTGGCCGACCCAAGCGACGACAGGCCGCGCCAAGCGATCGCTACGCGCCCCGGTCGAATCCCTGACGATCCCGGCCAACCCCGCGCTGGCGGCCTTCAGAGCCGGTACCTCAAGCCCGGACCATCTGCTGCACTCCAGCCTCGTCACACGCCCAGAGACCCAGGCGATGGCGGTCGCGCTGGGAGGTAAGGCGTTCACGGTCAGCTTACTAATCCGCCTGCGCTGCGCAGGCGAGAACGCACGCGAACTGGCGACCAAACTCGACCAAGCCACCGAGGTAGCACGGTATTACACCGACTTCCCGGACGCGCTGCGCGATCTCACGCTCCAGCAGCACTTCGCGGCCGCCCTAGACGGGTGTAGGACCGCCCTCACCGCTGACCACAGGCGAGATCTCCGCACCGCGCCCACCACGCTGACCGGCGCGGGGACGCTTGGCTCGCCGAAGGGGCTTTGGATTGTCGACGAGGCAGTCGCCGACGTGATTTCCTGGGACCAGACGCTGCATCCAGACCTGGTCGACTCCAAGGTCCTTGCCGGGTTGTGCAGGCCGTTCAACTTTTCCCGATGGGCGATAGAAACAGCGAGCCGTCTTGTGGACGGGACCGCCTCCGAGCAGGCACGCGATGCTCTCGCACGCTACATACGAGGTCGGCCAACTCTGTCGAGGAAAGCGTGGGCCGCGGTCCGCCGCGCCCCGGTGCTCCAGGACCACAACGGCGAGTGGGTTGCTCCTGCAAACATGGTGAGCCGGTCGGCGAAGGGTGCCACGCTCCTTGCGCCGGCACTGCACTTGTCCACGCCTGCTGACGAGGACAACGACTCGTTAAAGCCCCTTCGATTCCGTCAGGCAGTTCGGGGCAGCGACATAGTGGCCCTTGCACGACTGGTGGAGCAGGGCACCGTTCCCCCAGAGGTCATGCGACAGGCAATCGCCCGCCTGCAAAGACTGCTTTCACTGTCCGTGCTCACCCACCTCAAGACCATCAAGTTCCTCGAGACGGGGCCGGGCACGGTAACGGCGCCCTCCGACGCTTACAACCGGTCCGACCATCTGGTCGCAGTGCTGGGGGAGGACGCCCCATACGCCGTGGGCATGTCGACGGCCCTGCTACGACGACTCGGATGCCGGACCGAACCCCGCGCGGACGACATCCTCGCAGCCCTGATGAAACTGCAGGAGTCCGGCAGTCACGTCACCAAGCCAGACCTTGTCTACCGGGCACTGGTATCGGCGTTGCGCCGGGAGAGGCGGCGTGCCGGCGAGCTGCGAGACCGGCAAGTCATCTGGACCGGTAGCAGATGGGAGGCAGCAGGTAACTGCCTTGTCGGCGCGGACAACCGCAGTGCTTTCCTCGACGTGGTCACGGTGCTGCCGGAGGCGTTGCGAGATACCTGGGTCTTCCTCGGCGCCACCCAACGGCCTACCCCCGCACACTGGCGGCGTCTGTTCGTGCGGGTCAGCGAACTCTACGGCGCGCAGCGCCCGATTCCCCGCCACGTGGCCGAGGCGTTGCGGCGGGCGTACCACCGCCTTGACGCACCCCCAGAGGGGCTCGCCCCCGGCACGCACCTGCTTCTGGACGACCAGCGTGGCCTGCACACTCTAAAGGAGGCGACCACGGAGGGCTTCCTCATCAACGACGACCCCGCGCTGGCGGCGGCAGCGGTGGCCGCGCGCGTGCCCGTATCCTTCGCCGACACCTCTGATGGGCGCGTAATCGGGTTCCTCGAAGCCGCTGGTACCAGGCCGCTATCTAAAGCAGCCAAACGGGAGGACACAGAGTACGGTTCCGAAATCGAGCCAGATCAAACGCTCCGGCTCGACATCACCCTCGCGCGGCTCCACGACCCGAATTTCGCGTCTGCGGTAGCTGCGCTTGCCTCCGCAGTCTCCGGACCGGATCAGTCGCGCACAGTTGGCAGACTAACTGCCCGGCTCGCCCGGATCACGCAGATAACCCTCGTCAACGGGATCCAACGCAAGTACCGTGTCGGCGGACACGCCCTCACCGTGGCCGTGGATTACAACGTAGACGACAATCAGATCGTCCTCGACCAAGTCGCCAGCTCCCATGAGCAGCGCAGGCTCGTCGCCAACGCGGTCGCTGGCTTGGCGGACTCAGGGCCGCTCGGGGAACGGCTGCTTGGCGACGCCGTCTACTTCCTGTTGCGGTGCCGGTCGGCACGTGAAATGCAACGTGAACTGGAGCGCCGCAAAGTGAACTGGCGGCCCCGCACACCCGGCACCGAATACGCCGAAGACGCGGACGACGAGGACCTAGCATCACTCTCCGACGCCCTCAGCCAGCATGTCGTCCGGGAAGCAATGTCAAAGCCGCTACCGGACAACAGTGGTTCACAGAAACCACCCACACTGCCGGCCGCCCGAGCCCTCCGGCCGCCCTTGCCTGACCTCGGTCGCGTCCAAGCCCTGCCCGCAGAGAGAACAGCAACACCATCCCACAAGCGCCAAGCAACCGCAGGCAGCGGCGGTTCCGGCGCTTGGACACCACGCAGCTACCAGGAATCGGAGGATGACCGGGAGGTCGGCCGGCGCGGCGAAGAAATAGTCCTCGCCATCGAACGCGAGCGCGTGAGGCAGCTTGGCTTCTCGCCAGACCGTGTCAGGTGGGTCGCCGACGCTAACCCCGGCTCGGACCATGACATCGTCTCTGTTGACGACGATGGTGCCGAATTGTGGGTCGAGGTCAAGTCCACCACGAGCCGCCAAGGCCAGTTCGTCTGGCCCGCCGCCGAGTTCCAGCTAGCGGTGCGCGCCCGTCAGCGCTATGTCCTCTACCGCGTCTACGAGGCCAACACCACAACGCCGTCATGGCGTTGCATTCGCGATCCGATCGGCCTTTTCGACGCCGGCGAGCTCCATCTCGACCTCAACCGCCTCACAGGAGACGTTGGCCCTCTGGCCGGGCCCTCATGACTCGCGGGCTCAATGCACCAAGCGGGCTCGACGTCAGCGAGTAGCCATCCTGTGGGCACACTGAGCTTCCCCGGTTTGTCAATCCTAATGACTTCCGAACGGCCCGGTCCCGGGCGCGGACGTCTACTGAAACGTGCGACTTCGTTCGGAGGTGGCGCCGGGGGGAGCACCCGGACGCGTGCCGCACTGACGTCCTGGACGCCCTCTCCGCCGTCCTGGAGCGCGCCGAGGCGCTCGCGTGGCACCTGTCTCGCGCCGCCCGGTGCCCGCAGCCTGGTCCCGTAGCCAGCTCCCGAGCAGAGGCGGAGGGCCAGGCACCGAGTCGGCGGCGCGTGCGGCCCGGTTGTCGGGCCGCCTTGAAAGCTGCACACGAAGTCTTCATAAGTCCTGCTGAGTAGGGGTTCTCCCCAAGACGAACTTCATGACAACCATGACCACAACAGGGGACCATGGGGGTCGTGACAGCCTGCTCGCATCCGTACGACCACGTCAGAGTGGGTATCGCCAGGACCTGGCGCCGTGCTTCGCCGCGCCTGAATGCATCCTACCGGGAGCTCTCCGCTCCCAATCTTGCTCCCACCCGCTTGGGCGTCGCTCGCCACCGCACTCAGCGAGCGATGGGCAGCCCACAGCTGGACGCGCTCTCCCCTTCGACAGCACTGTCAGGACACCATCCAGTACTCTGCTGAACTGCTGAACCATCCCGGTCATTATGGAGGTATTCGTGTCGCCTAGCGTTTTGCTCTACGGTCCAGTCGGCCAGATTGCCAAGCGAGTAACGAGTCGCTGCGGTGTGGATGAAGTGGCAGCCTACACAGTACTTCTGAGCGTATGGTCGGCTGCTATAGCCGATACGGTCTCCATAATCTCGAGGAATAGGCTGCGTCCCCCACTCGTATGGACCGTGCTCGTATCGAACGAAGGTGACTCATCGGTTGCGGCCTTTGAGGCGGTTATGGAGACCCTGAGGGAGACTGAATCGAACGTTCTGGAGGGCATCGTTTATGGTGCCGTGACCACCGTGAAGGCTTACGAGAACCTAATCAGAAAGGCGCTACGTGATAGTCGTAAGTCGGCAAAGACCCACAATGTTTTGTGTACAGGATCGCCAATTGTTGCGCGCGGACGCGAGCCGTTCTCGTTCCAGGTTGGACTCGAAGCATCTGTTCGCTCTTCCTGGGATTATGGTGAGCAGCGGGAAGTGCATCAATCCCCCGATATGCAGGATGGCAAGGCCATGCCTAATGTTGGTGTTCAATGGGCGATAAGCAAGGACGCCTGGCTGCGGAGATTTGATAGGACCTCCGCCGCTACTAGCAGTCGAGTCATGTCGATCCTTGCTGGACCTTCGGACTTCGATCTCAAACATGACGACACCGCAGGTGCTGTTGGTGAAATCGGTCGGGCGTACGAATGGGCTACCGCTCAACAGCGCAATATCACGTTCACGCCTGCGGCGCTAAACAAGTTGAACGCGGCGTATCGCACGATAGAAGACTTGAGCGATAACCCTGATCGGTCATCCTCTATCGAGGGTCCGGAGTTCCATTTCGTTAGATCCTTCGAGCATCTGCTGCGCATTGCGACATCTCTGGCTGCAGCAGACCGATCGATGGTTGTGCGCTGTGCTCACGTGGTTGCAGCATGGTCTTTCGTTCGCAGGTCTATTTGGGACACGGTAGAGCTACTTGAAGCCAAAGGCAGCACCAATGAAGCGATAGCGTCAGCGCGCAACAAATCGTCTTTGATCGAGGAAATTTTTGAAATTGCGGAAGAGAATGATTACGTCACTTCCGTTTGCGGCGATGCCCCTGAGATCGTCGCGCGATCGGGTTCGCGACGCGATCGACGCATTGTCCGTGTTCAACGCAAGGAGGGGGGGACCTCACCGGACCTTGCCACTACTGATGGCGGCAATGCCACTAAACGGATCGAGCCGCGGCGGATGCTCCCCGGCGGCACCGCAGAGGATGCCGCACGTCAGGCCAACGGCTTGGTGGACCCCACTGTGAGGGAAGCCCGGACGGTGTTCACTTCACCCACAGGTGCGCTGAACCGGTGGTGGGACCAAGACCCCGCAGAACGGTTCTGGATGGAGATCACTGACCGCCCCGACCTCGGCAGCAACCTGCAGGCACTGCAGCGCAACGGTACTGGCGGGGAGTTCTGGTCCTACTCACTGGTCACTGCGATCAAGCCTGGTGACGTGGTCCTGCACTGGCACAAGAGCCTGCACGGCCAGCCCGGCATCGTCGGACACTCCATCGCCGCCGATGGTCCCTACGACGACCAGCTGATCTGGGACGCCCGTGGCACCTACGGCCAGCAACGCCCCGTCAACACTCACCCCCAACCGGCCTGGCGGTATGAGCTGACCTGGTACACCCCGCTGCACACCCCGATCGGTCAAAAGGCTCTCCGCCCTCTCGAAGACCAGCTTCATGCAATCAAGTGCGACCTGGAAGCACGCATCAATGGGCCGCTGTATTTCCCGTTTGTCTTCTCCCCGAGCCGGCCGCTGCGCACCGCACAGGCGTACCTGGTCAAAGTCCCCGCAGCCATGCTTAACCTGCTCCCCGAACTGGCCAGACTCAACCACTTTGCGCCCGCCGCCAGTACGCCAAGGCGGGTGCCCGCCCGTCTGCGTCGCCCACGCTCGCGGACCGGTGCCGGCTATCTGGCCGACCCAGCCCTGCGCAAAGCCATCGAAGAGCACGCTGTCCGCCGAGCCCGTGACCTCTACCCGGACCATGACATCACCGACGTCGGTGCCATCTGCTCCTACGACCTGCGGGCCGTCAAAGGCGACGAAGAGATCCACATCGAGGTCAAAGGTTCCACTGGTACCGCCGACGCGGTCGAACTCACCACCAACGAGGTCACTCACGCCCGGACCACTGCCCGCACCGACCTGGTGGTCGTCGACCAGATCACCTGGCAACGCCAATCCGATGGCACCATCCAAACCAGCGGAGGGCGTTGCCGTCACTGGACCACCTGGCAACCCGATGAGATGGATCTCCGACCGACCCGATACCGCTACACCCTTCCGAACTAGCGGTTCCAGAGGTCATCGCCGAGCGGTCACGTCGCGAGCGCGCTTCGGCGAGCGCGCTTCGGCGAGCGCGCTTGACCCCCATCTATCGGCAAGCACGATCAGGGCGCTGAGCATTCCAGCATGCGGTATCCGTTGTGGTCGACTGGAATCCGCCCCCAATGGTGGGGTTGCTGTACTTCCCGGCTGTACTTTGACGCAGCACTCAACTCAGACAGGCCGGTGAGCTGGCGCGAGCACCTGGTTGGGGCCGTGGGTGAGGGTCGCGCGGCGCTCGAACCGGTCGGAGCGGACCCGGATGAAGGCCAACCGGTCGGCCTGCGTCCGGTCCATACCGTCCTTACGCCAACGTCACCTGTCACGATAGGCGGAAGGTGCCCGAGGCGATCACGTCCAAGAGCTTTTCAATCAAGAGAGTTGTAAGCTCTTGTGTCGTGGTCACCTTCAGAAGCTCGTCGAGTGTGATAACTATCAGACGATGCCCACGAACTTGGGCAAGAGAAGCTTTGTGATAAACCGCAGTTAGTTCGTTTTCATCACCTGTCACTCCATTGGCGGCCACGAGTACGCCAAGCTCAATCCGTCGATTCGCCAGCTTGTCTATAAAGGCACCGACGGTAGGTGAATCTACCGGGTCACTCCAGTTCTTGCACTCGACCAGGAAAAGGTTAGGAAAGCAGCCCATGTCACTGAGCTTACTATTGGCCACAGCTATGTCTATCTCTTCGCTGTGGAATTTGTTGAGGGTGTCCTTCCGCGTCCTAAAACCCGGAACCTGGTCAAGTAGGTAGCAGAACCAGTCTTCGAAGGCACGGCCACGAACGGTTGTGCTGCGCGTCTTATCTATGCTCAAGGCATGGAGGGCACTAATCCTGGAGGTCGAGTATGCCGCCATATCAGATGCGCTCCGTTGCCTTAGCGACTTCCTCGGTAAGCACCTCCGAGAGACTCTTGTGCCCGAGTTGCTCAATCAAATCCTCAAGGGCGAGTCTGAGTACAAGGGGTGTAGTCCTTTTTGCGGGAAAGCGTCGTCCATCAATGCTGTCATAGAGCAACACGCCCAGTTGAGCCCGCCGATCAAGCGTTGCTTCCTGAAGACGTAGTTCAGAATCATGCAGCCTTCGCTCGTTCAGATGTCCTGCCAGCACTTCTATTAGCGCGATCTCGTCTGACTCCCGCGATGGCAACACGGCCATGTCGAAGCCACGATCGGGCATGCTCTTCTCTGGGTTCTCGGCGAATGCCACTCCTGTGGCCCGTATGAGCTCAACAACAAGTTGCTCTACCCTAAAAGAGGGTATGTTTGATCCTTCTTTTTGGCGCAGCGACTTAAGTAGACGTATGTATCGCTTGAAATCAACGGGAGGGCTGATCTGTGCGGGCGCTGTTGCAGTATCCTGCCGACGTTCTGCAAGGTTGGCCGTAAACGCCCAAAGATGCAGCCGAAGACTGTCTACATCACTTAGCTGGCATGGAATTACTACAAGCTGACTAGGAACAGATGGAGCCCGGAGAGGTGGGGGCACGATCAGGCAGGCTGGGATTCTCCGTTCAACAGCCCTGCCCAACTGCAGCATTACTTCAAGGTTGGTTAGAGCAGTGACATTTTCGAGATCCAGGTCTGCTGTGGCAATGAATTGAGTGATATCAGACGGAGGGTCGAGATACCCTATAACGAGATCGGGCTGTTGTATATCCAGAGCGCGGTCCGCTACCACCTTATCCATGACCAAAAGTTCCTGGATATCAATCTCTCGGCAGATATCGATAAGGGGTCCTAGGTCAGGATTTCCTGCCTTAATCAACGTGGCAACAAGCATCAGCTAAGTACTGCCTTCACAAGACCGAGGGTGGTGGACGTATCGGACAGCACACTAGCTTGCCTAGGTCCCCTGAACCAGCAGCACGGGGGTTAGGTGGATCATTGAAGCGATCGTTCGGGCAACGCGCGTGGACAGCTCGAGGCCTAAGCGTAGGGGCTCCGGACGGGATGACCGACCGGAGCCCCTATGTGCCCTTTTGGTTAGACGTCCAGGTAGTGGAACGTGGGCTTGGGATGCATCAGGAAGTCATGGTGCGAGATGTCCAGGCGTAGGCGCCCGCCATCGAGAAGGCGACGAGGTCCCCGACGGCATGCTCTCGGTAAGCCGTGACCAGAGTGTTTCATCCGGTTTGGGGGATCACCGGCGAAGCTGTGCAGCCGGGGCTGACCGCTCCGGCGGCTGCGCTGCAGGCTCGTCGCGGATCAGGCTGGCGGAATGTGCCGTTCTACACAGAGCCGGCTGACGGCCGGGGCTAACCTGAGCCCTCCACCAGTCCGGGTGTCGCGCATGGTTGCTGGGAGGAGTGCTGCGGGTTCGCAGGCGCTGGCGCTGCGGGCTCGGATCGTGATGCTGTGGGCCGAGGGCGCCACGATCGCCCGGGTTGCGGAGAAGGTCGGCGCCTCGCGTAACACGGTGTCGAAGTGGCGGTCGCGGTTCCTGGCGCGATCACGGCCCATTCGCGACAGGTGCCAGACGACGGAATGGGCGTCAGCGCCGTCTGAAGACGCGGTCCGATCTGTCCCAGGGCACCGAACGCCTGCTCATCGGCATGCGAGGAGGATTCGGTGGGTCTGTCCAGTTACGGCTCTGTCGCTCTGCCGTTGGTAGCAGAGGACGGCGGTCTGTCGCGCTCAGGCGAGATCAAGGTCGATGGGCTTGTCAATGTGGTGTTCTCGGGCCTGCCCGGCCTGGTCACTTACGGTGTTGCGGATGAGGGTGAGCGGCTACACCGGTAGCCAGAACCTCCTCCATCGCTACATCAAGACTGCAGGTCAGACAGGGGCGCGCCTGGCAGGATTCGAACCCGCGACCGTCGGACTAGAAGGTCGATGCGTCAATGCTCCAGATCGCGGGCGAAGTCGCGGCGCGCCGGTCGTGAAGTTGGTGCTTGGCCTTCGGGTCGTCCAGTATGAAGCACGATCAACTTTAGGAGATGTCATCCAGTAAAACATTCTTTTGATTGCTCGCGTGTGCGGGTCAGGCGCGTTGCGATGCAGAGCTCCGATCAGGGGCGGCAGCTAGGCGGCGGAGATCGTGATGCCGTCATGGTCTCGCCGGTTCTCGCCGCGCGGAGCAAGTAATAGGCAACGTTCATTTGTGTAGTTGGACCGGGCGCGGTCTAGCCAGGGCAGAGGGGATCGGGCGCGATCCCCGCGGGGGGTGGGGCATACGGTCGAGATCGGCAAGTCGGTGTCGGGGTCCGGGGGGCCGCGGAGGCGGCGTTCGGTTCGGTCGCAGCAGCGGAGTCGGTCGGTGAGGATCGCGCTGTCGGAGCAGGAGTACGCGGTTTTGGCGGCTGCGGCGGCGAACGAGGGGTTGGCGCTGGGGGCGTTCGCCGCGCAGGCGAGTTTGGCGGCGGCGCAGGGACGAGTGGTTGCGGAGTACGCCGTGGTGCGTGAGGCGCTGGCGGCGGTGTTGTTCGCTGCCGGGCAGGTGCAGCGGGTCGGCGTGAATCTCAATCAGGCTGTTGCGGCGTTGAATTCCGGTGAGCTGGTCGAGCAGCTTCGGTGGTACGCGCAGGCGGCGGTGCGCAGCGTTGACCAACTTGATGAGTTGGCTCAGGAGTTGCGGCATCGGCTCCCTTGAGCGGTCGGCCGGGGGCCGTGGGTGATTGGGAAGATTCGTCGTGGAGAGCGTGTCATGGGGCTGCTGCGCTACCTGTACGGTCCTGGCCGGCACGAGGAGCATCGCGATCCGCATGTGGTGGCGGGTTTCCGGAGCGCGCCGGAGTTGGAGCCGGGTGTGCGGGCGGATGGGAGCCGGGATTTCCGGCGTTTGGACGCGCTGTTCACGCAGCCGCTGGCTCTGTTGGGGGAGCGGAACTATCGGCAACCGGTGTGGCATCTTCCGTTGAGGGCGGCGCCTGAGGACCCGGTCATGTCCGATCAGCAGTGGGCTCGGATCGCTCATGAGGTGATGGACCGGGTCGGGCTTGCTCCGGCTGGGGACTTCGGCGCGGTCCGGTGGGTGGCGGTCCGGCATGCTGCCGACCATGTCCACATCGTGGCGACCTTGGCGCGCCAGGACGGTGGTCGGCCCGATGTGTGGAACGACGGCTACCGCGTCCGGGACGCTTGCCGCGCCATCGAGCGGCAGTACGGGCTGCGGCGGACGGCTCCGGCGGACCGGACGGCGGCGCGGCGGCCGAGCCGGGGCGAGATCGAGAAAGCCGTCCGCCACGGCCGGCCGCTACCGTCCCGCACGCTTCTGCGCCGCAAGGTCCAGACGGCGGCGGCCGGGGCGAGCAGCGAGGCGGAGTTCTTTAGGCAGCTGCGTGATGAGGGTGTCCTGGTCCGCCAGCGTTTCAGCGAGCGGACGGCCGGCGAGATGACCGGCTACGCTGTCGCCCTCCCTGACGATCTGAACAGCGATGGGCGGCCTGTGTGGTTCGGCGGAGGGAAGCTCGCTGCCGACCTCACTCTGCCCAAGCTTCGCCGCCGGTGGACGGGGGCGGACGGGTCCGTCCACGCGTCGTCTCCGCTCCGTCCGCTGGACGGACGGCATCTCTCCGAGCGGACGAGACGAGCCGTGCTGCGGACGGCCGTCCGCCGCGCGGCGGACGAGTCGGCGACGACCAACGAGTTCCTCGACCGGCTTCGGGGTGAGGGGCTCCTGGTCAAGCTGCGCTACAGCCAGACCGTTGACGGGCAGATCACTGGCTACGCCGTCGCTTTCGCTGCTGAACACGATGGTCATGAGCCGACGTGGTATCCCGGCAGCCGTCTTGCCGATGACCTGTCACTGTCCCGTCTCCGCCAGCGTTGGGCCTCTCCTGCCGCGTACCGCCAGTCGGCTGCTGGCCAGGATGAGTTGACACCGGAGGAGCGCCAGGCGTTCTACGACGATGCGGCCCGGGCCGCTGCCTTCGCCACCGCCCAGATCCGGCGGCACCTTGTCACCAACCCGCACGCTGCGCAGGACGCCTGCTGGGCGGCCTCCGATGCCCTTCACGTGGCAGCCCGAGTCACCGGCAACCGTCACCTCCACCGCGCCGCCGATGCCTACGACCGCGCGGCCCGCGCCCCCTGCGGCCGTATCCCCACCCCGACTCCGGCAGGCAACGCGCTGCGCACCACAGCCCGCCTGCTCGCGCTCACCGGCACGGCGAAGGACCGAACGGTGGTGTCGACGATGCTGCTCGTCGCCAACTTCATCAGCCTGCTCGACACCATCGCTCAGCTGCACAGCCTCCAGGAACGTCACGCCCAGGCCGACGCGGCTCGAAGAGCCGCCGCGCACACGCGAGAAGCACGCCCAGCGGGCGGCGCTCCCTCACCTCCGCCGGCTGGCCCGAGCGCGCAAGCGCGCCTGGCCATGGCCGCCTTCCCGACCGCGTGGGCTCCGCTGCCGCAGGATGCACAAAGCAGATCAGCGCCGTCGGCTCCTACGGGCCCAGCGCGCTCCGGTCGTCGACGTCCGTGATCGAACGGCTCTTCATCACGCGGCCTGCCGGCACTCGCCGCACGGAGGGACTCCTCTCGCCAGTCGCTCATTTCCGCTCTTCGAGCTGGCGGAAGGCACGCTCGAAGGCTTCTGGGTCGGCGGTGTGGAGCAGGTCCATCAACCCGTCCAGGTCGGACGCCGAGATCAGGACGCGCCCCGTCGCCCTCCAGATCCCTTCTCGATCCAGCGTGATCGACCATTCAGGGAAGAGATACTGCAGTAGCAGCAACGTGACTCGCATAGTTTCCTCACAGGAGCGTGGTCTCCGGCTCTTTGTGTCGGGGGCACATCGCGACGTCAGGGCAGCTTCGCCCAGACGACCTTGCCGCCGCCGGTGAGGCGCTTGACTCCCCACTCGTGGACGAGCTCCGCCATGAGCTGGAGGCCGCGGCCGGAAGTGGCGTTGTAGTTCTGGGGCTGGACGGTGGCGTGGCCCGTACCGGTGTCCGATACCTCGATCACCGGTCGCCCATCGTCCGGGTCGAGGAAGAGCCGAACCACGATCGGACCTTCGCCGTGCTTGTAGGCATTCGTGGCCAACTCGCAGACCACGAGACGGCCCGTGTAATCGTCGGTGATGCCCCAGCGGGCGAACTGTTCAGCGAGGAACCGGCGTGCGCGGCGCGGCGCCTGATCGGTGGAATCGAGGACGATCGTCGGGACTTCAGTAGTTTGCGGTGCTGCGGACATCGGCACGACCTTCGCTAGCCAGTGACGGGTTCGAGTAACTCCCTGCACACCTTCAACTCCGCCGCGTAGCGTTACCACCGAAGCGCCCCAGCACATACGTGGCGCTGTCGATCGCTGGTAGGTGGGTTCCCCTCGCTCACGTGGAGGCGAAGCAGTGGCCGCACGCAAACCGACATCCAAGACCGTCGCCTTCGGCGCAGAGGTCACGCGCCTCCGCGAGGAAGCGGGACTCAACAGGACGGAACTCGCCGCACGCACGGCGGTTACGCGGAGCTACATCTCGCAGGTCGAGTCCGGGCGCACCAAGTGCCGCAGGGACTTCGCCGAACGGATGGACAAGGGGCTGGACTCGGGTACGGCCCTGGTCGATGCATGGGACGAACTCCTGCGTTCCAGCAGCTACCCGAAGTTCTTCGCAGACTTTCCCCGCGCCGAGGCGTCCGCCGACTCGCTGCGGGCGTTCGAGACCAGGATCGTCTACGGGCTCCTCCAGACCGAGCCATACGCCAGAGTGATCCTCGGCAACGATGAAGCCGTCCTCGACCGGCTGCGGCGCCAGAGCGTCCTCACCAAGCCGAACGCCCCCACCGTGTTCGTTGTGATGGACGAGTCCGTCCTTCTCCGTGAGGTCGGGTCGCCAGAGATCATGCGCGAGCAGTTGGAGCATCTGATCGAGATGTCGGAGTGTGAGAACGTCACGATTCAGATCGCTCCGATCGGCTACCAGCGAGATGCTCGGGCAGCCTTCACCATTGCCACGCAACCCGACCGCAGCGAGGTCGTGTACATCGAGAGCAGTGTCGGCGGAGAGACCAGCGTGGAGCCGAAAGACCTCACGATCGCCAGCGAGATCTTCAGTAGGCTTCAAGCGGAGGCGCTTTCGCCGAAGGCGTCGGTCGAGCTGATGCGGAAGGTTGTGAGGGAGCGATGGATGTGACCTGGCGCAAGTCGTCGCGCAGCGGTGAGGCCGGAGACAACTGCGTCGAACTGGCCGACCTCGGCGAGGCCGTGGGCATCCGCGACAGCAAAGACCCAGCCGGCGCCAAGTTCACCCTGCGCCGCGACGAGTTCGTGAGCCTCCTGGCGATCCTGAAGCGCTAACGCCCGGACATGGCACCGATGAAGGCCCTGCCCGGGAGGGACCGGGGGCTTCCTCGCGTGGACGGCCGCCAAGCCAGGACCACCCTTACAACATCAACTCTGCGCGATGCTGCTGAACCCAGTGATGGGCGGCTTGCACCTCGTCGATGGCGCCACCCTGACAAAGACGGATCATCGCCGGGTCGCCAGCTTCGGCAGCGGCCGCGATGCCACGCCAGCAGCGGTCCTGCCACCACAAGATCACATCCACCAGCTCGCTCCGATCGGCCAGTCCATAGGCATCGCAGATCAACCGCGCTCGCCGAGCCGCTGCCGCGACATCGACGATGCCGGGTCCAAGCCCCAGGTACTGCCAGCACACGTGCGCGACATCATGGACCCGCCGCCCTGGGGCGGCCAGGTCCCAATCGATGAAGGCCACCGGACGCATCCCCGCACCCGAATCCCGGTACACCGTGTTCTTCGGCGACAAGTCGTTGTGGCACACCACCTCACCATCGCCGGCCAGGTCCGTCGTGGCCGTCAGGTCGTGAAACTCCCGGACCAACTCGGCGACCCGCCTCAAGCTCTCGTCGCTGTCGACCCGGATGGTCTGGACCGGTTCCCAAGCCACGTGGCCATCGAGGAAATTCAGCACTTCCCGCCCTTGTCCATCGATCCCCAGAAACCGAGGGGCGCCTTCCCAGCCGGCCTGCTCCAACAACCCCAGCAGCCGGTGCGCGAACTCCGCACGAGCAGCAGGCCGTCGGCGCACCGTGTCGCCCACACGGACGCTCCCACTCACGAACCCGCCAGGCAGCGAGAACTCAGACACCGCACCAGTCCTCCGCATGCCGCGACCGCTTCCTCGCAATGGAACGTGCCCCTTTTCGCTACCACGGCCCTCGCCGACGTCACCCCCACCGCCGAACTGCACGGTGGACTGGAGGCCTGATAGATCGGCTGGCCTGGTTGAACACGGGGAGAGGGCACGCTGGCGGGTTCCGGGTCTTCTGGTCCTGTGTGAACCGTCCGGGTGCCGGGGGAGACGGCCGAGTTCGCTAACGAACGGCTAACTAACGATCAAGAGGCCGGTTCTCCGTGGTGGAGAAACGGCCTCTGAGCTGGTACTTCTTGTCGGGACGGCGGGATTTGAACCCACGACCCCTTGACCCCCAGTCAAGTGCGCTGCCAAACTGCGCTACGTCCCGGTGCCCGTTTGAGCGGGCGTGATTACTGTAGCGCAGTCTGCGGGGTCGTGCGTACCGAGATACGGGGGCGCGGATCTCTGGTAGGCAGGCCTGATGGTGCGTTTGCGGGCGGTGCTGGCCGGGGTCTTGGGCCTGGGGCTGGTGTGCGGGTGCGGGGACGGTGGAGGGGCTCGGGCGGTGAGCGGGAGTCCTGAGCCGGAGAGGTCCGTGCCGCGGGTTTCGGAGGCGCCGTCCAAGGCGCCGGTCGTGCGGGTGCCGGTTGGTGTGCGGGCCTCGTACGAGGTGTTCGACCGGGCCGCCGGGCGGGTGGTGGTCGCGCGGGCGACGCGGCGGACGTTCCGGTCGGCCTCGGTGGTGAAGGTCCTCATCGCGCTGGACTACATGGATCGGCATGAGGTGTCGGCGGCCGATCGGCGGCTGCTGGTGCCGATGCTGCGGTCCAGTGACGACGGGGCCGCCACGGAGTTCTGGCGGCGGGGCGGGCGGAAGCAGATCATCGAGCGCATGGTGCGGAAGATGGGGCTGGAGGACACCGCGCCGCCGCCCGCGGAGAAGCCCGGGTTCTGGGGGTACACGGCGCTCAGTGCGCGGGACGTGGTGCGGATGTACCGGTACCTGCTGGAACGGGCGCCGGAGGGGCAGCGGGAGTTCGTGCTCCAGCAGTTGCGGGCGTCGACGCCCTGCGGGACGGACGGGTTCGACCAGACGTTCGGGATCCCGCGGGCGGTGAAGCGGCCGTGGGCCGTCAAGCAGGGGTGGTCGGGGTTCGGGGAGACGCCGTCGGAGCCGTGCCATGTGCGGCCGGCGGCGTGGCGGCCCGACCTGGGGCTGGGGCGGCCCGTGCTGCACACGACGGGGGTCGTGGGGGACAAGATCGTGGTGGTGCTGACGCTGCATCCGGCGGGGACTCCGTTCGGGACGGCGGCGGCGCGGATCACCTCGCTGACGCGGCAGGTGACGCGGGTGTGACGTGGGTCACACGGCGGGGAACGGGTCCGTTTTGAGACGGTCACCGGAAGTGGTCGGCTTCGGGCGTGAACGGAAAACCCGGGCAAAGATCTAGCCTCTTTGCAGGGACATGGGCGAATAGTCCCTCACTGACGTATGTAGCTTTTTTCTCCCAGGGGCAGGTGACGCCGAACGGGGGACGGGGTTGGCGGAAGCGGAAGGCACGCAGCCCGGGGTGCCCGGCGCGGACGTGGAGGACCTCCGGGGCGCGGCGCGTGACCGGGCCGTGCTGGCGGAGGCGCGGGTCGTGCTGGCCCGGCGTCTCGGCGTCCCGCCGGGCGAGGCCCTGCAGCACCTGATCTGGCTCGCGCGCGATCTGGACATCGACATGGCCGAGGCGGCGTCGCTGCTGGTCAAGGACGGCGGCGCCGGGCCGGTGGGGGCCGTGGTGGCGGGGCGGAGGGCGCCGCGCGCCGAGGAGGTGCCCGCGGAGCGCCAGGCGGTCCTGTCGGAGGCCGAGGACGTCCTGCGCCGGGTGACGGCCGAGGACACCGCGGGGGACGCGGAGATCCTCGCGAGGGTACCCGACGACCCGGCGGCGACGGCGGTGCTGGAGGGGGCGCTCGACTCGGCGGCCCACCTGGTCCCGGTGCGGGGGCCGGACGGCAGCGTGGTCGACTTCCTTTTCGCGGAGCTCAACGGCATCGCCAAGGACATGTTCGGGCGGGGCCGGGAGGAGCTGACCGGACTGCGGCTGCTGCGAACGGACCCGGGGGCGGTGCTCAGCGGCCTGTTCGACGACTACGTCGGGGTGCTGGAGTCCGGGACGCGTTTGGAACGTTCCTCGATCCAGTACTCGACGGCTCAGCGGGGCCTGTCCCGCTCGTCGCGGATGAGTGTGCGATGCGTGCGGGTGCCTACCGGTATCTGTGTGACATGGCGGTACCACCTGGCCGAGGACCGTATCGCGCGGCGGCTGGAGCGGGTCGAGCGGCTCGCGCTGATCGGGTTCGGGGAGTGGGACCTCGCCACCGGGGAGGCGGACTGGACGCCGCAGATGCTGGCCAACTACGGCCTGTCTTCCGACGAGGTGCCGCCGATGCCGCACGACCTGCCGAAGGTCGTGGCCGACGACGACCTGCCGCTGGTCGAGGAGGCCGTCCAGACCATGTTCTCGCGGCGTGAACCGGTCGAGGCGGAGCACCGCGTGATCAGCCATGACGGGACGCCCCGCCATCTGTGGGTGTTCGCCGAGCCCGTGCTCGGCGAGTCCGGCCTGCCCGTCTCGATCAACATCGTGTCGCAGGACATCACCCGGCGGCGCGGGGTGGAGCGCGCGCTGGCCGAGACCCGGCGGCAGATGCTGCGCCAGCAGGCGCGGACGGCCCAGGAGCGGCGCGTGGCGGTGACCCTGCGGCGGGCCATCCTGCCGGACGAGGACGAGGTCGAGCAGCTGCCGGGCCTGTGCACCTCGATCCGCAGCATGGCGGCGGAGAGCACGGCCCGCATCGGGGGCGACTGGTTCGCGACCAAGGCCCTCCAGGACGGGCGGGCGATGTTCGCGATCGGGGACGCTGCCGGGCACGGGCTGCCGGCGGCGGCGGCGATGGCGCGCACCCGGAACGGCCTGCTGGGTCTCGCCTGCACGGGGGAGCGCCCGGGGCGGCTGGTCGGCTGGCTGAACGAGCTGATCGGCGGCATGGACCCGCCGGCGACGGGCACCGCCATCGTCGCCCACTACGACCCGTCCCGGCACGTCCTGGAGTGGACGTGCGCGGGCCATCCGCCGCCGATCCTGGTCCGGGACGGGCGGGCGACCCCGCTGGAGGTGGTCCGCGACCCGATGCTCGGCGCCATGCCCGGCTGGGAGTACACGACGATCACCACTGGACTCACGTCGGGCGACATGCTCTTCCTCTACACCGACGGCCTGGTGGAGCGCCGGGACGCGGACCTGGACGAGCGGATCGTCCGCCTGACCCACATCCTGCGGGACTCCTCCACGCGTCCCGACCGGGTGCTGGACGAGGTGCTGGCGCGGATGGAGCACGACCGGGCGGCGGACGACACCACGCTGTTCGCCCTTTACGTAGAGTGACCGTCCGGGCCTCGCGGTGACGGACGGCACGCCTGGCCAGCGAAGATCACCTAGTGTGACGTGCGCCTCACCCGGCGGGGCGGCCGGGTGGCGGGCCGCCTCGGCGGAGACCGTCCGACGCCCCCTATTCGATCTTCTTTACCTTTTCCCGAAGGCTCGGTAAGGGCGGCGGGCAAGGGGTTGGGCGCCTCTCGAGAAAGATCGGGAAGAGGCGGCGCCGCCCCGGTGTTGGGAGTCTCTTGAGAGGGCTTTGAGCAGGCAAGACTTTACTTTATGCCTGGTTTGCTTTTCTTGAGAAGGTTGGTACCTTCGATCCCGAATCACGCAGCGCGTCCCATGCGTTGCCACCGGCCGCACCATGCGCGGCCGAGGATCGCGGAGCGGTATCCGCACGCGATGCGCGCCAATCGACGCGCGCCCCCTCATCAAGATCTGCCAGAGAGAACATCCGTATACCTGCACCGCTCCCGCGGTGCGAGGCCGAGTCCGTCCGGTCGGTGACCGGAGCGGAGCCGGGGACCCACGTTTCTGGGGTGAATCGGCGCGCCCGAGAGTCGCGCCGTAGGGCTGCTTCCATGCCCGAATCCGTCAGCTAACCCGGTAGGCGCCATGGAAGACAAGGAGATTCCCTGCATGTCCGGTCTTTTCGATCGACTTTCGCTCAACCGCCTCACCCCCGAGGACAAGGCCGTCGGCGTCGCCGTGGGCGCGGTCCTGGCGGGCGCGGTCGGGCTCTCGGTGGTCAACCCCCTCGCCGGCGGCCGCGCGGCCGCCGAGACCTCCGCCCAGGCGGCGGTGGTCTCCGAGCAGGGGACCGCCGCTCACCAGCCCTCCCGGGCCAAGACGGTGAAGGCCGAGAACGCCGTCGCCGAGGCGCGGCGCGAGGGCTTCAAGGTCCCCCCGCACGCGGTCAAGCCCGCCGAAGTGATCAAGCTCGCGGAGTCGCAGGTCGGCGTCCACGAGGGCAAGGGCGGTCAGACCAAGTACCACAAGTGGTACATCTCGACTCCGCACGCGAAGGCCACCGCCAAGCGCGACGGCGGCTTCTCGGTCAAGGAGTACAACGGCGCCCAGTGGTGCAACATGTTCGTCTCCTGGCTCGGCGCCCAGACCGGCGTCAAGAACATGGGCTGGGACGCCTACACCGTCCAGCACGCCAGCTGGTTCAAGCAGACCGACCGCTGGGGCCACAAGGCCAGGCCGGGCGCCGTGGTGTTCTTCGACTGGCAGGACGGCTCCAGGGCCGGCATCGGTGACATCGACCACGTCGGCATCGTCGTCAAGGACAACGGCGACGGCAGCATCACCACCGTCGAGGGCAACACCGACAACGCGGTGCAGAAGAAGGTCCGCGAGAAGTCGCAGGTCGTCGGCTACGGCTACCCCGACTACGCCCGCTGATCCGACGCGTCCCGAGAAGGTGCGCGCCTCGCGAAGGCGCCCGGCCTCCAGGCCGGGCGCCTTCTGGCGTTCCGGGTGTTGTGCCCAAACCCTCCGGTGACGGTGGGTAATGCTAAGCGTTGACAGCCTTTGATCCCTCTTGGACCTCAGTGCGGAGTTCCTGGAAAGGAATCCAGCACGCCGGAGTCTGCGGAGGGGGATGCCCATGGCGGTGCGCCCGGATGTCAGCGTGGTGGTGATCGCCTACAACGACGCCCGCAGGCTTCCGCGGGCGGTGGCCTCGACGCTGGCGCAGTCGCTGGGCGGCGTCGAGACGGTGATCGTCGACGACGCGAGCACCGACGGGACGGGCGAGGCCGCCGACCGGCTCGCCGCGGCCCATCCGGGGCGGGTCCGGACCGTCCACCTGCCGGCCAACTCCGGCGGCTGCGGCCGTCCCCGCAACACCGGGATCGAGGAGTCCACCGGCCGGTACGTGATGTTCCTCGACAGCGACGACCTGCTGGACCGGCACGCCTGCCTCAACCTCCTCGCCGCCGCCGAGGACACCGGCGCCGACGTGGTCTCGGGGCTCTGCGACCGGATCTTCCTCGACCTGCCCGAGGGCGCCAAAGGGCGGATCCGCCCCTGGTACCCGTGGCTCTACCGGCACAGCGCGGTCTACGGGTCGCTGAGCGAGAGACCCGATCTCCTCTACGACACCCTCTCGACCAACAAGGCCTACCGGCGCGGCTTCCTGGAGGAGCACGGCCTGCGGTTCGTCGAGCGGCTGCACTACGAGGACCTGCTGTTCACCGCCGAGGCCTACCTGGAGGCGGGGCGGACCGCCCTGATCCCGCACCGCGTCTACAACTGGCTGGTCAAGGAGCGGACGCGGGCGCCGTCGATCTCCAACCGGCGCGCCGACCTGGCCAACTTCACCGACCGGCTGGAGATCCACCGCCGCATCGACATGCTCTTCGCGTTGCGCGGCGCCTACGACCTGCAGCGGGCCAAGGACGTCAAGTTCGTCAACCACGACCTGGTGCTGTACCTGCGCGACCTGCGCGACCGCGACCCGGCCCACCAGGCGCGCTTCCTCGACCTGGCCGCCGCCTACCTGGATGAGCTGGACCCGCGGGTCTTCGAGCAGGCCAACCCGCTGCCCGCGATCGCCGCGCACCTGATCCGCGAGGGCGATCACGCGGGCGCGCTCGCCGCCGCCGAGTACGACCCCGTGAAGCGCCCCGAGTTGCGCGCCCGCCTGGTGGAGCGGGACGGGCGGGTCTACTGGGGCGCCGGTCGCCCGCGCGGCACGCTCGGCCGCCGCGTCCGAGACGTCACGTCCTTCGGGTTCCACGTGCGGCCCCTCCGGGAGCTGCGCCCGGCGAACACCGTGACGCGGCTGGAGACGCGCGGCGGCCGCGTGCTCATGGCCGGCCACGTGCTGAACCCGCTGGAGCGGATCCCGCGGGATGCCGAGCTGGCCGGGACGCTGGAGTTCCGCGACCGGCGCGGCCGCTCGCGGAAGGGGCGGGTCCGCGCGTCCGTCCGGCACGAGGGCGACCGGCTCACCTGGCGCGCCGAGTTCGACCCCGCCCGCAGGATCCGCCCCCTCGGGTTCATCGACCCCGTCTGGGACGTGCGGCTGCGCATCCGGGTGGACGGCGAGGAGGTGGTCACCCGGCTCGGCGAGGGGCGCGGGTCGCCGTCGCTCGGCGGGGTCTCGCTGCCCGTCCGGCCGCGGCTGACGCGGTTCGCGGGGGACCGGCTCCGCTCCTACGTCACCGAGGGCGGGCACCTGGCGTTCGCCCTGGAGGCGGGGAGCCCGTGGGCGCGGCTCACCCGCGCCGCCGCGCGCCGCGCCGCCCTGTCCCGCCCGGGACGGCTGACCCGGCACCGGCTCCGGGAGCTGGGCCGGGCGGTGCGCCGGACCCTGACCGGCCGGAACACCAAGATCATCGTGTTCAACCGGGTGCTGAGCCGGCTGCCCGTCCGGGCCGGCCTGGCGGTCTTCGAGAGCCAGCTCGGCCGCCACTACTCCGACAACCCCAAGTACATCTACCGGGAACTGCGCAGGTCCGGCCGCCCGGTGACGGCCGTGTGGTCGTACGCCTCGTCCCCCAAGGGGTTCCCCGACGACGCCCGGCTCGTCAAGCGCGGGTCCTGGGCGTACTACCTGGCGCTCGCGCGGGCCCAGTTCTGGATCGACAACCAGGGCTTCCCGGACCGGCTGCGCAAGCGTCCCGAGACCACCTACATCCAGACCTGGCACGGGTCGGCGTTCAAGCTGATGGGGCTGGACCAGCCGCGGATGAAGTCGGGGCCCGCGGGCGACCAGGAGCGGCTGCGGCGGATGGTGGAGCGCTTCGACTGCTTCCTGGTGCGCTCCGGGCACGACACCGAGACGCTCTGCAGCGGCCTCGGCGTGCGCTCCGAGCTGCTCCCGGTGGGGTATCCCCGCAACGACCCCCTGGTCAACGGGGTGGACGGCGACCCGGAGCTGGCCGCCGAGGTCGCGGCCCTGCGCGAGTCGCTCGGCCTGGACGACGGGCGCCGGGCAGTCCTGTACGCGCCCACGTACGTCACCGGGCCGAAGGGGCGTCCCGTCCGGCTCCTCGACCCGCCTGTGGATCCGGGGGTCTTCGCGCGAGAGCTGGGGGAGGAGTGCGTCCTGCTCGTCCGGCCCCACTACCTGTGCCGGGCGAACGTCCCGCCGGGCGCCCGCGCCGTCATGCGGGACGTCGGCGCGGTTCCCGACGTGACGCCGCTCCTGCTGCTGGCGGACGCCCTCGTCACCGACCACTCCTCGATCATGTTCGACTTCGCGCTGCTCGACCGGCCGATCGTGCTGCACCTCCCGGAGGGCAGGGACCTCGCCACCGGCTACTTCGACCTGGAGCGGCACGCTCCGGGGCCGATCACCCGCACCGAGGACGAACTCGTCGCCGCGCTCGCCGGCCTGGACGCGGCCGGGGCCGAGCACGCCGGGCGGCGCCGCGCGTTCGCCGCGCGCTTCGGCGAGCACGAACGCGGCACCGCCGCGAAGACGGTGGTGGACCGCTACTTCCCCGCCGCGCCGAGCAGGAGGGAAACGCCATGACCGCGCCGCGTGACGTCTTCATCGTGTGCAACAACGCCGACGAGATGGGCGGCCTCCAGCGGTGGGCGCACCACATGGCGCGGCTGCTGGCCGGGCGCGGCGACCGCGTCACCCTCGTCGGGATCACGCGGGGGCCGGAGCCGTACCACCACGGCCGCGACGGCTCCTACGCCGTCGAGGTGCTGCACGGGGAGTGGGGCCCGCCCGCCATGGCCTGGCGCCCGCGCAAGGCGCTGCAGCGGCTCGACCCGGCGGCTCGGGCCCGGGACCTGTGGCGGACGGCCGCCCAGCGGCGCGGCGCGGCGCGCCTGTCGGAGCTGTTCGCCGCCGCGCGGCCGGGGGCGGTCGTCATCGTGGCGCAGGTGTGGGCGATGGAGTGGGTGCGGCTCGCCGACACCTCCGGGCTGCGCGTCGTGGGCATGAGCCACGAGTCCTACCAGGCGACCCGGAGGTCGTCGCGGTACCGGCGGGTCAAGGATCTCTACGCCCGCGCGGACCGGATGCTGGTGCTCACCGCCGAGGACGCCGATGCCTGGGCCAGGGACGGCATGACCAACGTGGACCACATCCCGAACGCGCTGCACGTCACGCCCGGCGTGCATCCCACGCTCGACCTGCCGGTCGTCGCCTGCGTCGGCCGCCTGGCCTACGAGAAGGGCGTGGACCTGCTGCTGGAGGTGTGGGAGCGCGTCGCCGGACGGCATCCGGGCTGGCGGCTGCACGTCTACGGCGGCGGTCCGGACGAGGAGGACCTGCGGGCGCGGGCGGACGCCGCCGGGCTGTCCGGCTCCGTCGAGTTCCGGGGCGTGGTCTGCGAGGTCGAGGAGGCGCTCGTCGAGGCGTCGGTGTTCGCGCTGCCCTCGCGGGCCGAGGGCTTCCCGATGTCGGTGCTGGAGGCCATGGCGTACGGGCTGCCCACGGTGGCGTTCGACTGCGCGCCGGGCGTCCGGGCGCTGGTCGAGGACGGCCGGGACGGGCTGCTGGCCCCGCCGGGCGACGTCACCGCGTTCGCCGCCGCGCTCGGCCGGCTCATCGAGGAACCCGAGCTGCGCCGCGCGCTCGGGGCCCGCGCCCGCGTGTCGGTGTCGCGGTTCGGGCCGGACGCCGTCCTCGCCCGGTGGGACCGCCTGTTCGACCTGCTCCACCGCGGGCGTGCGGCCGCCGCGCCGGTTCTCGCGCCGCCCCGGGCCGCGGCCTCCGCCGCGCCCCTCGCCGAGCGGCCGGTCGCCGCTCTGGAGGCGGAACCCGCCCTGGGGGATTCTTTCTAACAACTGTTTGGTAGAGTCCCTGGCGTGAAGCAGAACGAGTCCCCCGCGGACCGGGCCTTCCGCGCCGAGGTCCGCGACTGGCTCCAGGGCAACCTGTCGGGCGAGTTCGCGCACGCCCGCGGGCTCGGCGGCCCCGGCCGCGAGCACGAGGCCTTCGAGGAGCGGCTGGCCTGGGAGCGTCACATGGCCGCCGCCGGCTGGACCTGCGTCGGCTGGCCCCGCGAGTACGGCGGCCGCGGCGCCACCGTCGAGCAGCAGGTGATCTTCCACGAGGAGTACGCGCTCGCCGACGGGCCCGCCCGGGTCAACCACATCGGCGAGAACCTGCTCGGTCCCACGATCATCGCCTTCGGCACCGACGAGCAGCGCGCCCGCTTCCTGCCGCCGATCGTGGCGGCGCGGGAGCTGTGGTGCCAGGGCTACTCCGAGCCGAACGCGGGCTCCGACCTCGCCAACGTGCAGACCCGCGCCGAGCTCGCCGGGGACCACTGGCTGGTCGACGGGCAGAAGGTGTGGACGTCGCTGGCCCTCGAAGCCGACTGGTGCTTCGTCGTGTGCCGCACCGAGCCGGGGTCGTCGCGCCACAGGGGCCTGTCGTACCTGCTCGTCCCCATGCGCCAGGACGGCGTGGACATCCGGCCGATCGTCCAGCTCACCGGCACCTCCGAGTTCAACGAGGTGTTCTTCGACGGCGCCCGCACCGACGCGGGCAACATCGTCGGGGAGCCCGGCGAGGGCTGGAAGATCGCGATGGCGACGCTCGGGTTCGAGCGCGGCGTCGCGACGCTCGGCCAGCAGGTCGGGTTCCGGCGCGAGTTCGAGGGCGTCGCCGACCTCGCCCGCCGCACCGGCGCCATCGACGACCCCCTGCTGCGCGACCGGCTGACCCGGTCCTACATGGGCCTGGAGATCATGCGGCTGAACGCGGTGCGCACCATGGCGGGCGTCGCGTCGGGCGCGCCCGGCCCCGAGTCGTCGATCTCCAAGCTCGTCTGGGGCACCTGGCACCGCGAGCTCGGCGAGCTGGCCATGGACGTCCTCGGCGCCGCCGGCCTCGTCGCCGACGGGGCGCCGGGCACCGGTCCGGACGGCGGGACCGCGCAGCCCTACGACCTGAACGACTGGCAGCGGCTGTTCCTGTTCTCCCGCTCCGACACGATCTACGCCGGGTCGAACGAGATCCAGCGCAACATCATCGCCGAGCGCGTGCTCGGCCTGCCCCGTGAACCGGCCGCCGACAGGAAGGCACGCGGATGACCCCGCCCCCCTACGTCCCCGGGCACGGCCTGCTCGCCGGCCGCGCCGTCGTGATCACCGCGGCGGCGGGGGCCGGCATCGGCGGCGCCACCGCCCGCCGCTGCCTGGAGGAGGGCGCCCGCGTCCTGGTCTCCGACGCGCACGAGCGGCGGCTCGCCGCGACCGCGGCGGAGCTGGAGAAGGAGTTCGGCTCCGACCGGGTCGACGCGCTGCCCTGCGACGTCACCTCCGAGGAGCAGGTCCAGGCCCTCTACGGCCGGGCCGTGGAGCGGTTCGGCCGCATCGACGTCGCGGTGAACAACGCCGGGCTCGGCGGGACGGCGGACCTCGTCGACATGACCGACGAGCAGTGGGGCCGCGTCCTCGACATCACCCTCACCGGCACGATGCGCTGCACCCGCGCCGCCCTGCGCCTCATGCGCGACCAGGGCTCCGGCGTCGTCGTCAACAACGCCTCGGTGATCGGCTGGCGGGCGCAGAAGGGGCAGGCGCACTACGCCGCAGCCAAGGCGGGGGTCATGGCGCTCACCCGCTGCTCCGCGCTGGAGGCGGCCGACTTCGGCGTCCGGGTCAACGCCGTCTCCCCGTCCCTGGCCATGCACCCGCACCTGGTCAAGGTGACGTCGGAGGAGCTGCTGGAGGAGCTGACGCGCCGGGAGGCGTTCGGCCGCTACGCCGAGCCGTGGGAGGTGGCCAACGTTATCGTCTTCCTGGCCAGCGACTACTCGTCGTACATGACGGGCGAGGTCGTCTCCGTCTCCTCCCAGCACGCTTAGGACACCGGTACATGAGGAACTGCGCATGAGTCCACGACGGCGCGACGCCGAGGGCACCGCCGCCGCCCGCGCGGGGCGGCGGGCCGAGCTGCTCGCCACGGCCGCCGAGGTGTTCGCCTCCCAGGGCTACTCCGCCACCACCGTCCGGAAGGTGGCCGACGCCGCCGGGATCCTCGGCGGCAGCCTCTACTACCACTTCGACTCCAAGGAGTCGATGGCCGACGAGATCCTGTCGACCTTCCTGGACGACATGTGGGCCGCCTACGACCGCGTCCTGGAGGCCGGGCTCAGCGCGCGCGACACCCTGGAGGCCATCGTCGTCGAGTCGTTCCGCTCGATCGACAGGCACCGTCCCGCGGTCGTCCTCTACCAGAACGAGTCCAAGCACCTCGCGACCAGCGAGCGGTTCCACTACCTCCTGGACTCCCAGCGGCGGTTCGAGGAGATGTGGCTGTCCCTGCTGGACCGCGGCGTCAAGGAGGGCGCGTTCCGCGCCGACCTCGACCGGACCCTCATCTACCGCTTCATCCGCGACACCGTCTGGGTCGCGGCCAACTGGTACCAGCACGGCGGGCGGCTGTCCGCCGACGACATCGCCAAGCAGTACCTCGCCATGTTCCTCGAAGGGATCCAGGCGAGCTAGGCCCGTACGAAGGAGACACCCCCCATGGCCGAGGCTTACATCGTCGACGCGGTCCGCGCCCCGGTCGGGCGCCGCAACGGCGGGCTCGCCGGAGTGCACCCCGCCGACCTCGGCGCGCACGTGCTGACCGCCCTCATGGACCGGACGAAGATCGACCCGGCCGCCGTCGAGGACGTCGTGTTCGGCTGCGTCGACACCCTCGGCCCGCAGGCCGGCGACATCGCCCGCACCTGCTGGCTGGCCGCCGGGCTCCCCGAGGAGGTCCCCGGCGTCACGGTCGACCGGCAGTGCGGCTCCTCCCAGCAGGCCGTGCACTTCGCGGCGCAGGCCGTCCTGTCCGGGACGTCGGACCTGGTCGTCGCGGGCGGCGTGCAGAACATGTCGCAGATCCCGATCGGCTCGGCGATGACCGCCGCGGCGCCGCTCGGCTTCACCGAGGGCCCCTTCGCGGGCTCGGCGGGCTGGGCGCGCCGCTACGGCGACACCGAGGTGTCGCAGTTCAACGGCGCCGAGATGATCGCCCGCGACTGGGACATCTCCCG
Organism: Actinomadura verrucosospora; assembly: GCF_039540335.1. NCBI lineage: Bacteria > Bacillati > Actinomycetota > Actinomycetes > Streptosporangiales > Thermomonosporaceae > Actinomadura > Actinomadura verrucosospora. Next base: position 370,192 of record NZ_BAABEV010000002.1, read on the forward strand.
CGAGGAGATGGAGGCGTTCGCCTACGAGTCGCACCAGCGCGCCATCCGCGCCATCGACGAGGGCCGGTTCGAGCGCGAGACCGTCGCCTGGGAGGGCGTCACCACCGACGAGGGCCCGCGCCGCGACACCACCCTGGAGAAGATGGCGGGCCTGAAGACCCTGGTGGAGGGCGGCCGCCTCACCGCGGCCGTCTCGTCGCAGATCTCCGACGGCGCGGCCGCGCTGCTCATCGCCTCCGAGCAGGCCGTGAAGGACCACGGCCTCACCCCGCGCGCCCGCGTCCACCACCTGTCCGCGCGCGGGGAGGACCCCATCCGGATGCTGTCCGCGCCCATCCCCGCCACCGCGTACGCGCTGAAGAAGACCGGGATGACGATCGGCGAGATCGATGCCGTCGAGATCAACGAGGCGTTCGCCTCCGTCGTCCTCGCCTGGCTCAAGGAGACCGGCGCCGACCCGGCGACGACCAACCCCAACGGCGGCGCCATCGCCCTCGGCCACCCCCTCGGCGCCACCGGCGCCCGCCTGATGACCACCCTCCTGCACGAGCTCGACCGCACCGGCGGCCGCTACGGCCTCCAGACCATGTGCGAAGGCGGCGGCCAGGCCAACGTCACCATCATCGAGCGGCTCGGCTAGCCCAGGGGCGAGGAGGCGGATCGTGGAGGTCTTCGAACCGGCGCGGCTCGGGCCGCTGACGCTGCGGAACCGTGTGATCAAGGCGGCCACGTCCGAGGGGATGACGCCCGAGGCGCTGGTCACCGACGACCTGATCGAGTACCACCGGCGGCCGGCCGCCGGGGGAGTGGGCATGACCACCGTCGCCTACTGCGCGGTCGCGCCCGAGGGGCGGACCGAGCGGCGGCAGATCTGGATGCGACCGGAGGCCGTCCCCGGGCTGCGGCGCCTCACCGACGCCGTCCACGCGGAGGGCGCCGCCGCGTCCGCGCAGCTCGGGCACGCCGGCCCGGTCGCCGACGCCAGCTCCAACGGGCGGCCCGCCGTCTCGGCCGGGCGGTTCTTCAACCCGCTCGGCATGGCCTTCACCAAGGTCGCCAAGGCGGAGGACATCGAGCGCATCACCCGCGCCCACGCCGAGGCCGCGCGGCTGGCGATCGAGTCCGGCTTCGACGCGGTCGAGATCCACCTCGGGCACAACTACCTGGCCAGCGCGTTCCTCAGCCCCCGCCTCAACCGCCGCAAGGACGGCTACGGCGGGCCGATCGAGAACCGGGCCAAGGTCGCGCTCGGCATCGCCCGCGCCGTCCGGGACGAGGTCGGCGACCGCATCGCGATCACCGCCAAGCTCAACATGCGCGACGGCGTGCGCGGCGGCCTGGAGATCGACGACAGCCTCCACGTCGCCCGCCGGCTCCAGGAGGAGGGCACCGTCGACGCGCTGGAGCTGACCGCCGGCAGCTCGCTGCTCAACCCGATGTACCTGTTCCGCGGGGAGATGCCCATCCCCGAGTTCGCGGCCAGCTACAAGCTGCCCATGCGGATCGGCCTGCGGATGTTCGGCAATCGGTTCCTGCGCTCCTACCCCTACCAGGACGCCTACCTGCTGGAGCACGCGCGCAGGTTCCGCGCCGAGCTCGACCTGCCCCTGATCCTGCTCGGCGGCATCACCGACCGCGCGAGCATGGACACCGCGATGGCGGAGGGCTTCGAGTTCGTCGCCATGGCCCGCGCCCTCCTCCGCGAACCCGACCTCGTGAACCGGATCGCCGCCGACCCGTCCACGCCCTCCCTGTGCGTCCACTGCAACCGCTGCGTCCCGACGGTCTACCGGGGCACGCACTGCCCGCTCGTCCCGGCGCCGGATTGACCTGGAGCGCGCTCCAGCTCGTAGCGTTCGGGGCATGACCACTCCACAGCACACGATCGGATCGGGGTTCGGTTTCGAGAGCACGGCGAGGGACGTCCTCGCGGGCATCGACCTCACGGGGAGGCTCGCCGTCGTCACCGGCGGGTACTCGGGCCTCGGCCTGGAGACGACGCGGGCGCTGGCGGGCGCGGGGGCGCAGGTGGTGGTCCCCGCGCGGCGCCCGGAGGCGGCGAAGGAGGCCGTCGGCGGCATCGACGGCGTCGAGGTGGACGAACTGGACCTGGCCGACCTGGAGAGCGTGCGCGGGTTCGCGGAGCGGTTCCTCGCGTCCGGCCGCGGCATCGACATCCTGATCAACAACGCGGCGGTCATGGCCTGCCCGGAGACGCGCGTCGGGCCCGGCTGGGAGGCGCAGTTCGCCACCAACCACCTCGGGCACTTCGCGCTGGTGAACCGCCTGTGGCCGGCCGTCGGGCCGGGGGCCCGGGTGGTCGCGGTCTCGTCGCGCGGGCACCACTTCTCCCCGATCCGGTGGGACGACGTGCAGTTCGAGCGCGGCTACGACAAATGGGAGGCGTACGGGCAGGCGAAGACGGCCAACGTGCTGTTCGCCGTCCACCTGGACGCGCTCGCCAAGGACGCCGTACGGGCCTTCTCGCTCCATCCGGGGAGCATCCTGACGCCCCTCCAGCGCCACATCCCCCTGGAGGAGAAGGTGGCGAACGGCTGGGTCGACGAGGACGGGAACGAGATCGCCCAGGGGTTCAAGACGCCGGAGCAGGGCGCGGCGACGGCGGTGTGGGCGGCCACGTCCCCGCGGCTGGCCGGCATGGGCGGCGTGTACTGCGAGGACTGCGACGTCGCCGAGCGGGCCCCCGAGGGCGACCCCGCGCGCCGCGGCCGCGTCGGCGCGCCCTCCAGCGGGGTGCGCTCCTACGCGACCGATCCGGCGCAGGCCGAGCGGCTGTGGGAGCTGTCGGCGGAGCTGACCGGGGTGAACGCGTTCGCGTAGCGCCTGCGACGATGGGCCCGTGATCGACATCGCGGGGTGGGCCCCGGAACCGGAGGAGACGACCGAGGTCGTCGGCGCAGGGCCGTCGGAGGCGCTGGCCGGGCTGCTCGACGTCGAGCCGCCGGGGGAGGAGCTGCCGCCCCTCTGGCACTGGCTGCACTTCCTGGAACGGCCCGCGCAGCGGGACCTGGGACCGGACGGGCATCCTCGCGAGGGCCGGTTCCTACCGCCGATCCCCGAGCGGCGCCGCATGTTCGCCGGCGGGCGGTTCCGGATCCACGATCCCCTGCGCGCCGGGGACGCCGTCACGCGCCGGACGGAGCTCGCCTCCACCGCGGTGAAGCGGGGCCGCAGCGGGGAGATGCTGTTCGTGACCGTCCGGCACAGGTTCCTGCGGGACGGCACCGAGATCGCGGTCGAGGAGCAGGACCTCGTCTACCGCAGCGGCGGCGCGGCGTCCCGTCCGGAGCCGCCGCGGTTCGAGGCGCCGGCCGTGGACGCGCCGTGGACGCTGAGCACGACCGCCGACCCGGTCATGCTGTTCCGGTTCAGCGCCCTCACCTACAACGCCCATCGCATCCACTACGACGAGGCGTACGCGACCGGGGTGGAGGGGCACGCCGGGCTCGTCGTCCACGGCCCGCTGCTCGCGATCCTCTGCCTGGAGCTGCCGCGCCGGGCGGGCCTGAAGGTACGCGAACTGTCGTTCCGCGCCCGCAGGCCCGTCCACGCGGGGCAGCCGTTCGTGGCGGCCGGGTCCCCGGACGGGACCCTCTCGATCCACGCCCCGGGCGACGCCACGGCGATGACCGCCACCTTCGCGTGAGCGGCGCCGGTCTCCCCCGACCGGCGCCGATCTCCGTCAGGCGGCGGTGACGGGCGCCTCCCGCAGGGCCGGGCCGCCGCGGCGCTCCGCCGCGATCTGCTGCACGTACCGCTTGACCTCGCCGCTGACGCGCTCGTCGTCCCAGCCGAGCCAGGGCGCGACGAGCTCGGCGACGCGGGACGCCGCGGCCGCGCCGCCGTCCCACTCCTCGATCGAGACGCGGAGCCGCCGCGCCAGGACGTCCTCCAGGTGCAGCGCGCCCTCGTGCGTCACCGCGTAGACGGCCTCGGCGCACAGGTAGTCGCCGGCCCCGGGGATGGGGGCGCCGAGCGCCGGGTCGTCGGCGACCATGGCCAGCACCTCCCGGGCGCACGACCCGTACCGGTGCAGCAAGTGCTCGATCCGCGCGACGTGCAGGCCGGACTCGGCGGCGAGCCGGCGCCGCTCGTTCCACAGCACCTCGTATCCGGTGGCGCCGAGGATCGGCAGCCGGCCGGTGACCGACGCGGGGACGGAGTCGTCGAGGCCCTCGGCGACGACGTCGACCGCGTCCCGCGCCATCACGCGGTAGGTGGTGAACTTCCCGCCGGTCACGACGACGAGGCCGGGCACCGGCTCGGCGACGGCGTGCTCGCGGGAGAGCCGCGTGGTGTCGTCCATCTCGCCGGACAGCAGCGGCCGCAGCCCCGCGTAGACGCCCTCGATGTCGTCGTGCGTGAGCGGCGTCCGCAGGACGGAGTTCGCCTGGTCGAGGAGGTAGCCGATGTCGGTGTGGTCGGCGACGGGCTCGTCGGGGCCGTCGGCGTGCGGGGTGTCGGTGGTGCCGACGAGCCAGTGCCGCCCCCACGGGATGATGAACAGGACGCTCCTGGAGGTCCGCGTGATCAACCCGGTGCCCATCGGGATCCGGTCGCGCGGCACGACCAGGTGGACGCCCTTCGACGCCCGCACGGCGAACGCCGCCCGGGACCCGGTCATCGCCTGCGCGCCGTCCGTCCACACCCCGGTCGCGCACACCACGCGCCGGGCCCGCACGGCGATCTCCCGGTCGCCCTCCAGGTCCAGGACGCGGACGCCGGTCACCCGCTCGCCCTCGCGCAGGAACCCCGTCGCCTCCGCGCGGGTGGCCACGCTGGCGCCGTACTGCGCGGCGGTGCGGGCGACCATCATCGTGTAGCGGGCGTCGTCGACCTGCGCGTCGTAGTACTGGACGGCCCCGACCAGCGCGTCCGAGCGCAGGGCGGGGGCCTCCCGCAGCGCGGCCCGCCGCGTGAGCTGGCGGTGCCGGGGCAGCGAGCGCGCGCCGCCCATCGTGTCGTACAGGGTCACGCCCGCGCTGACGTACGCCCGCTCCCAGACCCGGTTGCGCAGCGGGTAGAGGAACCGGACGGGCCGCACCAGGTGCGGGGCGAGCCGCTGCAGGAGCAGGCCGCGCTCCCGCAGTGCCTCCCTGACCAGCCCGAAGTCGCGCTGTTCGAGGTAGCGCAGCCCGCCGTGGATCAGTTTGCTGGACCGGCTGGACGTGCCGGCCGCCCAGTCCCGCGCCTCCACGAGGGCGACGGACAGGCCCCGCGAGATCGCGTCGAGCGCCGCGCCGGCGCCGACGACGCCGCCGCCGACGACCACGACGTCGAACTCGGTCTCCGCCAGGCCGCGCAGGGTGTCCTCGCGGTACTGGGGGCCGAGGGCTACAGATGTCACCGCATGCTCCCGGAGAGAGGTCGGAACCAGTGTCGTGCGGCCGGGTTGCGGCGGGCCGTCGCCCGGAAGGACTCCGGGCCAACAACCCCCCGCACCCCGGCGAAGGCGCGCTCAGTCACTCAGGTCGACCCAGTCGAGAGTCCGGTCGACGGCCTTCTTCCAGCCTGCGTAGCCCTGGTGGCGTTGGTCGTCGTTCCAGGTGGGCTGCCAGCGTTTGTCCTCGTTCCAGTTCTGGCGGAGTTCGTCGGTGGTGGTCCAGAATCCGACGGCCAGGCCGGCGGCGTAGGCGGCGCCCAGGGCGGTGGTCTCGGCGACGACGGGGCGGGAGACCGGGACGCCGAGGATGTCGGCCTGCAGTTGCATGCACAGTTCGTTGGCGGTGACGCCGCCGTCGA